>NZ_LDUL01000169.1:0-528 GCF_001043615.1 Burkholderia sp. LK4 | reverse complement strand
ACATCTACGGATCAAAGCTCGTTTGCCAGCTCCCCGTAGCTTTTCGCAGGCTACCGCGTCCTTCATCGCCTGTGATCGCCAAGGCATCCACCACATGCACTTGTTCGCTTGACCCTATAACGAGTCTGTCTCATGTCGGCCATCGTTAGCGCTTTAGCGCTTACGAGGGCCCGATGCAGAGCGCGTTACAGGTTGAGTTCTCGCGTTGTGCCGTATTCCAATTTAAGTCGAACATAGAGTTCGAATCATCTTGAGATACATCGATACAATCACAACCCGGATAGTTTCCACGTCCATCTCAAGACGCTTCCGCTATCCAAATTACTTACTTCTTCCAGATTGTTAAAGAACGACAGCCGATACTTTCGTACCGCTCTGACTGGCTCAATCGCCAATGAGAAAAACTCGAACCAAACTTCATTCGAATGTTTGTCATTGAAGATTATTGAAAGCGGCCGGCATTATAACCGGTTTATACCGCAGACAGCTAGTCTGTCTTAATCAACAGCCGATAAGCGTGAGCGCTCA
>NZ_LDUL01000168.1:0-5522 GCF_001043615.1 Burkholderia sp. LK4 | reverse complement strand
CCTCTCCCCGCGCGTTGGCCGATTCATTAATGCAGCTGGCACGACAGGTTTCCCGACTGGAAAGCGGGCAGTGAGCGCAACGCAATTAATGTGAGTTAGCTCACTCATTAGGCACCCCAGGCTTTACACTTTATGCTTCCGGCTCGTATGTTGTGTGGAATTGTGAGCGGATAACAATTTCACACAGGAAACAGCTATGACATGATTACGAATTCGAGCTCGGTACCCGGTGATTTCTATCAATTGCCACCTGTGGATAATTCTGGTCAGCCGAAATTCTGCTTTTTGGCTAAAAGTTGGAATAAGGTTATCGAAAACACCGTGGTGTTGAAGCAAGTTTTCAGACAAAAGGGAGATAATGAGTTTATTGATATGTTGAACAATGTGCGTGTTGGGAACTTGAATTATGAAACCATTGAAGCGTTCCAAAAATTGGATCGACAAATCAACTACACTGACGGAATAGAACCAACACAGTTGTACCCAACTTTAAAAGAAGTTCTGATGGCGAATCAAGCAAAATTAAACAGTTTACCAGGGAAAGTATACACTTTCCAAGCCAAAGATCCAGAAAACCCTTTTCTCGTCAGTATGCTTGATAATAATCTTATGGTGGATAAAGTTCTTCATTTAAAAACGGGGGCCCAAGTCATGTGTGTCAAAAATTTCACTGATGAATTGGTCAATGGTACCTTAGGTACCGTTTTATTTATGGCTACCCGTAAACTTTATATGAAGTTTTTGGAACAATATGTGTATATTGATGCGGAAGACCAGGCGGCGCTTGCTGAAATGAGGTTCGTATGTAATAGAATCGGCGAATCTGGTGGTTTTACCGATCAAGAGAAAGCATTTTTCGACAATATTCCATTGCAACGACAAAGTTTCATTCAATCATGTTGTCATCTAGCTAGTCAAGAATTCGAATCTACAGTATTACCGGTAGTCAATTTTAGTATTACTGGACGAGGTAAACAAGTGGTTATGGTGGAAAAGGAAGAGTTTAAGATTGAAAAAGCTGGACAAAAAAGTACCACGTCTAGTTTTGAAAATACTGGGAACGAGTTAGTCAGAGAACAACTTCCATTGATCTTGTCGTGGGCGATGTCGATCCACAAAGCTCAAGGTCAAACTTTGGACAGAGTCAAAATAGATTTAGGTAGAAGTTTTGCTAATGGTCAAGCATATGTTGCATTATCAAGAGCTACATGCAAGAGTCGGTTAGAAATCAAAAATTTCAGGAAAGATAAAGTAAAAACATCTGAACATGTCAGAAAATACTACGAAAGTTTGGGATAAATAGAAAGCTTTAATAATAGATATCCTTAATTTATTCTTGCCATTTGTCACCAGTTAAATTTTCGTAAGCTTCAACGTATTTGCTCTTGGTTTCAGTGACAATGTCTTCAGGCATAGCAACACCATCTTTACCAGCAACACCATTAGAAGTTAACCAATCTCTCAAAAATTGTTTATCGTAAGAGTCTTGAGATTTACCAACTTCGTATTTAGTAGCATTCCAGAATCTGGAAGAATCTGGAGTTAAAACTTCGTCAACAAGAACGATGTTGTCACCATCTAAACCAAATTCAAATTTAGTATCAGCGATAATAATTCCTTTAGTGGCAGCGTAATCTCTGGCTTTGGTGTACAAATCAATAGCAATTTTTTCAATTCTATCACATAATTCTTTTCCAACAATCTTGTCAGCTTGTTCTTTGGTGATATTTTCATCATGTTCACCTTGTTCTGCTTTAGTGGATGGGGTGAAGATAGGAGTGATTTGTTGTGATTCAACCACATCACCAATAGGAATACCGTGGACGGTTTTAGATTTTTGGTATTCTTTCCAGCCGGAACCGGTGATGTAACCTCTAACAATAACTTCAAGAGGGATCAATTTCAATTTTCTAACAAGTAAGGATCTGCCTTCCAATTGGTTTCTATATGGTTCTAGTTGAGGATATTTTTGGAAAATGTCTCCTTTGATTAAATGGTTTTCAATTGGCAAGAAATCAAACCAGAATTCAGACAATTTGGTTAAGATTTTACCTTTATTTGGGATACCATTAGACATAATCACATCGTATGCGGAAATTCTATCAGTAGCAACGAATAAAAGAGTGTTGTCGTCAACTTGGTAAATATCTCTGACTTTACCTTTGGCAATCAATGGGAAAGTTCCTTCTAAGTTAGTTGAAGTCATCTGGGAGCTGGTGGTGGTGGTGGTGGTGGTGATTATGGTGATAAAGAAGAAAAAGAAGAAGAGAAAGAAGAGTTGACTCGGAGTAATTCACATTTTTTTTTTCTTCTGCTAATTTAACTTCTGCGACATCATTGACATTAATGTACATGCGGGATGAACTTGAAGGGAAATGCTACCCTAAAAGAATTGTCTTTTTATTTGAATAACGCATATTCGTCTCCCTAATGCGATTCTTGATTATTTATCTTTAAAAAAAATACCACTAATTCATAATTATTGGCTCGAAACTCACAGCCTTTATTTTTTTGATCACGGATTTCGAGTTGAGCCGCGCGTGTTTCCATTTTTGGAGTGAAAAGCAAAAGACCAAGACGAAAGAGAAAAAAAAACCTCAATCGACGGGAGAGGGAAAAAAATCATACTGTTATAATATTTTTTTTTGAATAGTGCCCCCCTTTTTTTTGAAGAAGAAGAAGAACCGATACCAAACATAGAGAAACGAAACAATGTCATTTAAAGCGCTGAAGAAGGGGGATCCTCTAGAGTCCAGCAGCGCACTGAGATCCAGCTGCCAGCGGGAAATACTGATGCGCAGCGCCGCCAGCGCATAAACGAAGCAGTCGAGTGCCTCATTGCGTCGCTTTTTGCTGTCCCACAGTATTTTTTTCCTGCCATCCACCCATTTTTCGACCTGCTCTTCAGCAGTCAGCTGCTGCGCTTCGGTCAGATCAAAAATATCCGGGTTATTCGGGAAGTGAACGGCACCGGGAAGCGGTTCATCCCCTTCCGGCGTCAGTGTGAAGCGGTTATAAATCTGCTCTTTCGCGGTATCCGTACCGATTTCGGTAAGGTAAACGACCTGCAGGCATGCAAGCTTGGCACTGGCCGTCGTTTTACAACGTCGTGACTGGGAAAACCCTGGCGTTACCCAACTTAATCGCCTTGCAGCACATCCCCCTTTCGCCAGCTGGCGTAATAGCGAAGAGGCCCGCACCGATCGCCCTTCCCAACAGTTGCGCAGCCTGAATGGCGAATGGCGCCTGATGCGGTATTTTCTCCTTACGCATCTGTGCGGTATTTCACACCGCATATGGTGCACTCTCAGTACAATCTGCTCTGATGCCGCATAGTTAAGCCAGCCCCGACACCCGCCAACACCCGCTGACGCGCCCTGACGGGCTTGTCTGCTCCCGGCATCCGCTTACAGACAAGCTGTGACCGTCTCCGGGAGCTGCATGTGTCAGAGGTTTTCACCGTCATCACCGAAACGCGCGAGACGAAAGGGCCTCGTGATACGCCTATTTTTATAGGTTAATGTCATGATAATAATGGTTTCTTAGACGTCAGGTGGCACTTTTCGGGGAAATGTGCGCGGAACCCCTATTTGTTTATTTTTCTAAATACATTCAAATATGTATCCGCTCATGAGACAATAACCCTGATAAATGCTTCAATAATATTGAAAAAGGAAGAGTATGAGTATTCAACATTTCCGTGTCGCCCTTATTCCCTTTTTTGCGGCATTTTGCCTTCCTGTTTTTGCTCACCCAGAAACGCTGGTGAAAGTAAAAGATGCTGAAGATCAGTTGGGTGCACGAGTGGGTTACATCGAACTGGATCTCAACAGCGGTAAGATCCTTGAGAGTTTTCGCCCCGAAGAACGTTTTCCAATGATGAGCACTTTTAAAGTTCTGCTATGTGGCGCGGTATTATCCCGTATTGACGCCGGGCAAGAGCAACTCGGTCGCCGCATACACTATTCTCAGAATGACTTGGTTGAGTACTCACCAGTCACAGAAAAGCATCTTACGGATGGCATGACAGTAAGAGAATTATGCAGTGCTGCCATAACCATGAGTGATAACACTGCGGCCAACTTACTTCTGACAACGATCGGAGGACCGAAGGAGCTAACCGCTTTTTTGCACAACATGGGGGATCATGTAACTCGCCTTGATCGTTGGGAACCGGAGCTGAATGAAGCCATACCAAACGACGAGCGTGACACCACGATGCCTGTAGCAATGGCAACAACGTTGCGCAAACTATTAACTGGCGAACTACTTACTCTAGCTTCCCGGCAACAATTAATAGACTGGATGGAGGCGGATAAAGTTGCAGGACCACTTCTGCGCTCGGCCCTTCCGGCTGGCTGGTTTATTGCTGATAAATCTGGAGCCGGTGAGCGTGGGTCTCGCGGTATCATTGCAGCACTGGGGCCAGATGGTAAGCCCTCCCGTATCGTAGTTATCTACACGACGGGGAGTCAGGCAACTATGGATGAACGAAATAGACAGATCGCTGAGATAGGTGCCTCACTGATTAAGCATTGGTAACTGTCAGACCAAGTTTACTCATATATACTTTAGATTGATTTAAAACTTCATTTTTAATTTAAAAGGATCTAGGTGAAGATCCTTTTTGATAATCTCATGACCAAAATCCCTTAACGTGAGTTTTCGTTCCACTGAGCGTCAGACCCCGTAGAAAAGATCAAAGGATCTTCTTGAGATCCTTTTTTTCTGCGCGTAATCTGCTGCTTGCAAACAAAAAAACCACCGCTACCAGCGGTGGTTTGTTTGCCGGATCAAGAGCTACCAACTCTTTTTCCGAAGGTAACTGGCTTCAGCAGAGCGCAGATACCAAATACTGTTCTTCTAGTGTAGCCGTAGTTAGGCCACCACTTCAAGAACTCTGTAGCACCGCCTACATACCTCGCTCTGCTAATCCTGTTACCAGTGGCTGCTGCCAGTGGCGATAAGTCGTGTCTTACCGGGTTGGACTCAAGACGATAGTTACCGGATAAGGCGCAGCGGTCGGGCTGAACGGGGGGTTCGTGCACACAGCCCAGCTTGGAGCGAACGACCTACACCGAACTGAGATACCTACAGCGTGAGCTATGAGAAAGCGCCACGCTTCCCGAAGGGAGAAAGGCGGACAGGTATCCGGTAAGCGGCAGGGTCGGAACAGGAGAGCGCACGAGGGAGCTTCCAGGGGGAAACGCCTGGTATCTTTATAGTCCTGTCGGGTTTCGCCACCTCTGACTTGAGCGTCGATTTTTGTGATGCTCGTCAGGGGGGCGGAGCCTATGGAAAAACGCCAGCAACGCGGCCTTTTTACGGTTCCTGGCCTTTTGCTGGCCTTTTGCTCACATGTTCTTTCCTGCGTTATCCCCTGATTCTGTGGATAACCGTATTACCGCCTTTGAGTGAGCTGATACCGCTCGCCGCAGCCGAACGACCGAGCGCAGCGAGTCAGTGAGCGAGGAAGCGGAAGAGCGCCCAATACGCAAACCGCCTCTCCCCGCGCGTTGGCC
>NZ_LDUL01000167.1:0-2772 GCF_001043615.1 Burkholderia sp. LK4 | reverse complement strand
GCGATCGAGGCGCTGCTGACGGCCGGTACCGACGAGCAGAAGCAGCGCTACGTGCCGAAGCTGATCTCCGGCGAGTGGACCGGCACGATGAACCTGACCGAGCCGCAGGCGGGCTCGGATCTCGCGCTGGTGCGCTCGCGCGCGGAGCCGCAGGGCGACGGCACGTACAAGGTGTTCGGCACGAAGATCTTCATCACGTGGGGCGAGCACGACATGGCGGACAACATCGTCCACCTGGTGCTGGCCCGCACGCCGAACGCGCCGGAAGGCGTGAAGGGCATTTCGCTGTTCATCGTGCCGAAGTTCATGGTCAACGACGACGGCTCGCTGGGCGCGCGCAACGACGTGCACTGCGTGTCGATCGAGCACAAGCTCGGGATCAAGGCGAGCCCGACGGCGGTGCTGCAGTACGGCGACCACGGCGGCGCGATCGGCTACCTGATCGGCGAAGAAAACCGCGGCCTCGAATACATGTTCATCATGATGAACGCGGCGCGCTTCGGCGTCGGGATGCAGGGGATCGGCGTGGCCGACCGCGCATACCAGAAGGCCGCGGAATTCGCGAAGGAGCGCGTGCAGAGCCGCCCGGTGGACGGATCGGCCAAGCAGTCGGTGACGATCATCCATCACCCGGACGTGCGCCGGATGCTCGGCACGATGCGCGCGCTGACCGAAGGCGCACGCTCGCTGGCCTACGTGGCCGCGGCGCACAGCGACATTGCCCACCGCCATTCGGACGAGGCGACGCGGGCGCGTCATCAGGCAATCTACGAATATCTGGTGCCGGTCGTGAAGGGCTGGAGCACGGAGATGGTGAACGACGTGGCGAGCCTGGGCGTGCAGGTACACGGCGGGATGGGGTTCATCGAGGAAACCGGCGCGGCGCAGTATTACCGGGATGCGCGGATCCTGGCGATCTACGAAGGCACGACGGCGATCCAGGCGAACGACCTGGTTGGCCGCAAGACGCTGCGCGACGGCGGCGCGGTGGCGAAGGCGCTGATCGCCGAAATCGGCGAGACTGTCGCGGCGCTGGGCAAGCTGGACGGTGCGGCGGCCGCATCGATGAAGGTGCAGCTGGAGAAGGGCGCGAAGGCACTGTCGTCGGTGGTGGATTACGTGCTGGCGAACGCGAAGCAGGACGCGAACGCGGTGTTCGCGGGCAGCGTGCCGTACCTGAAGCTGGCGGGCGTGGTGCTGTGCGGATGGCAGATGGCGCGCGCGCTGGTGGCCGCGCAGGCGAACCGCGCGAGCGACCCGGCGTTCTTCGACGCGAAGATCGCGATCGCGCAGCTCTATGCGGAGCAGGTGCTGGTGCAGGCAGGCGCGCTCGAGGCGTCGATCGTCGGCACGAAGGGCAACGAGGGCGTGCTCGCGTTGACGGAAGACCAGTTCTGACCGGCTGACGGTCGGGACGCAGGAGGAGACAGGATTTTGACCACACAGGACTTGCTCGCGCAGTACGGCCCGCGCGAATCGATGGAATACGACGTCGTGATCGTCGGCGGCGGCCCCGCCGGGCTGTCGGCGGCGATCCGGCTCAAGCAGCTGGCCGCCGAGAAAGGCACCGAGATCGGCGTGTGCGTGCTCGAGAAAGGTTCCGAGATCGGCGCGCACATCCTGTCGGGTGCGGTGATGGACCCGCGCGCGATCACCGAACTGTTCCCCGACTGGAAGGAACGCGGCGCACCGCTCGACGTCGAGGTGACGGAAGACCGCTTCCTGTTCCTGTCCGAGAAAAGCGCGGTCACCACGCCGAACTGGGCGCTGCCCGCCAACTTCCAGAACCACGGCAACTACGTGATTTCTCTGGGCAACGTGACCCGCTGGCTGGGCCAGCAGGCCGAGGCGCTGGGCGTCGAGATCTTCCCCGGCTTCCCGGCCGCCGAGATTCTCTATAACGACGACGGCTCCGTGAAAGGCGTCGCGACCGGCAACATGGGCGTGGGCAAGGACGGCGAGCCGACCGAGAACTTCCAGCTCGGCATGGAGCTGCACGCGAAGTACACGCTGTTCGCCGAAGGCTGCCGCGGCCATCTCGGCCGCCAGTTGATCGCGAAGTTCAAGCTCGACGCGAACGCCGATCCGCAGGCGTACGGGATCGGCATCAAGGAGCTGTGGGAAATCGATCCGGCCAAGCACAAGCCGGGCCTCGTGATCCACACGGCCGGCTGGCCGCTGAAGTCCGACACCTACGGCGGTTCGTTCCTGTATCACATGGACAACAACCAGGTCGTGGTCGGCTTCGTGGTGGGCCTCGGCTACACGAACCCGTACCTGTCGCCGTTCGAGGAATTCCAGCGCTACAAGACGCACCCGTCGATCCGTGCGTTCCTCGAAGGCGGCAAGCGCGTGTCGTACGGCGCGCGCGCGATCACGGCGGGCGGCCTGCTGTCGCTGCCGAAGACGGTGTTCCCGGGCGGCGCGCTGATCGGCGACGACGCGGGTTTCCTGAACGCATCGCGGATCAAGGGCAGCCACGCGGCGATCAAGACCGGCATGCTGGCCGCCGACGCCGCGTTCGACGCGGTGCAGGCGGGCCGCCAGTCGGACGAACTCAACGCGTATCCGGATGCGTTCAAGCAATCGTGGCTGTACACGGAGCTGTACCGGGCGCGCAACTTCAAGCAGTGGATGGCCAAGGGCCTGTACCTCGGCACGCTGATGGTCGGGCTCGAGCAGAAGGTGATGGGCGGCAACGTACCGTGGACGCTGCATCACAAGCATGCGGATCACGAGATGCTGAAACCGGCGTCGCAGTGCGAGCCGATC
>NZ_LDUL01000166.1:0-1301 GCF_001043615.1 Burkholderia sp. LK4 | reverse complement strand
CCGAATCCCCCTGCACGGCCGCCCCCGCACCGGATACCGCGACGCGCCCCGCAACGAATATGACGGAGACACAATGGCAGTAAGACTCTTTGGATGCGGATTGCTGGCACTGACGTTCGCGTCGACGGGCTGGGCCGCCGAGCACTACGTCGAAGTCTGGAACCCGCCCGAGGCGCGGCAGCCGGCCGCCCGCACGCCGGCCGCGCACACCGGCGCCGATGCACGCGCCGGCAAGAGCGTGGAGAAGCACGCGAATGCCACACCGAAAGCCGCGGTGAAACCGCACAAGCGCCGTGTCGCGCAGGCGGTGAAAGCCGGCTCGCATCGTCCGCCCGCCACCGCGGCCGAGACGCCGGCCGCACCGCGCCCCGTCGCGCAGCCCGCACCGGGACGCCTGACGGTCATGCAGCCGGCTGCGCCCGATGCGCAGCACGCGCTGAATTACTCCGACATCCCGCGGCAATACACACCGGACGGCAACGTGCTGCGTGTCGGCACGCACAACCGCTCTGCGGAGGTGACTCGATAATGGAAGCGCAAACCTACCACGGCTACCAGATCTGGGGCCACGCGATCCTGCAGCAGGACGAGATCCTGCAGCCCGAGCGCTTCGCGGCGAGCGGCACGATCACGCAGAACAACAAGCTGGTGGAGGCGTCCGGCGTGCTCGGCGTGTTCGACACCGAGGACGACGCGCGCGAAGCGGGGCTCGAATGGGCCCGCGCCTGGATCGACAGCCACCGCTGAGGGTGCGCGACCTGCGCGCCGTGGTCGACGCCGGACACGAGTCGGCCGCGAGCCGGCAATGAAAAAGGGGCGTCATCGACGCCCCTTCGTCATTCGAACCAGGACAACTCAAGCCGCGGCCCGTGGCGGTCGCACCGCCGCCTGCGGCCGGCCGACGAACCGTGCCAGCCCGACAATCGCGGCCAGCGTCGCGAGGTACGCGACGATCTGGATGCCCGCCGGGCGCGCGGTATAGCCGATCAGCGTATGCAGCGCCTTGCCGACGATGCTCGATTCCTTGAGCAGCCACGACGTATCCCAGACCGCATCGCCCCACGACGGCACGAGGCCTGCCGCGAGCAGGAAGCCGACGCACTGGCTGGCCATCCCCGCCGCGAGCAGCACGATCAGCCAGTTGGTGACGGAGAACAGGCGCTTCAGCGGAATCTGCAGCAGGCCCGCATACATCCCGTAGCCGAGCCCGGCGCCGCCGAGCACGCCGAGCAGCCCGCCGACGATCATCTGCGGCGTCTGTCCCGGATCGCCCGCCGCGATGCCGTACAGGAACAGCACGG
>NZ_LDUL01000165.1:0-539 GCF_001043615.1 Burkholderia sp. LK4 | reverse complement strand
TTCCTGCCGTCGGGCCGCAGCGTCGCGATCGGCGTGCCGTTCGTGTGGCTCGCGATCTTCTTCGCGCTGCCGTTCGTGCTGGTGCTGAAGATCAGCTTCGCCGACCAGGTGATGGGCATCCCGCCGTACACGTCGCTCGTCGAGATCAAGGACGGCGTCGTGCACTTCGCGCTGCAGCTGTCGCACTACGCGTTCCTGCTGCAGGACGACCTGTACATCGCGACCTACCTCAGCTCGCTGAAGATGGCCGCCGTGTCGACGGTGCTGTGCCTGCTGATCGGTTATCCGATGGCGTACTACATCGCGCGCTCGGAACCGAACCGCCGCAACGTGCTGATGATGGCCGTGATGCTGCCGTTCTGGACGTCGTTCCTGATCCGCGTGTACGCATGGATCGGCATCCTGAAGGACGACGGCCTGCTGAACCACACGCTGATCGCGCTCGGCATCATCCACACGCCGCTGCGCCTCTATCACAGCGACGCGGGCGTCTACATCGGGATGGTCTATTCGTACCTGCCGTTCATGGTGATGCCGCT
>NZ_LDUL01000164.1:0-929 GCF_001043615.1 Burkholderia sp. LK4 | reverse complement strand
GCGCCGACCGTACGGC
Organism: Burkholderia sp. LK4; assembly: GCF_001043615.1. NCBI lineage: Bacteria > Pseudomonadati > Pseudomonadota > Betaproteobacteria > Burkholderiales > Burkholderiaceae > Burkholderia > Burkholderia sp. LK4. The sequence continues at coordinate 913 of NZ_LDUL01000164.1, read as the reverse complement.
CGCCTTCACGGATTGCGAAGCGCAGACCTTCTTCCATCGCGATCGGAGCAATCAGCTTCACCGTGATCGACACGTTGTCGCCCGGCATCACCATTTCCTTGTCCTTCGGCAGCTCGATCGAGCCCGTCACGTCCGTCGTACGGAAGTAGAACTGCGGACGGTAGTTGTTGAAGAACGGCGTGTGACGGCCGCCTTCGTCCTTGCTCAGCACGTACACTTCAGCCGTGAAGTGCGTGTGCGGCGTGATCGAACCCGGCTTCGCCAGAACCTGGCCACGCTCCACGTCTTCACGCTTCGTGCCGCGCAGCAGGATACCGACGTTGTCGCCTGCCTGACCTTGGTCCAGCAGCTTGCGGAACATTTCAACGCCCGTGCAGGTCGTCTTCACCGTCGGCTTGATACCGACGATTTCGATTTCTTCGCCGACCTTCACGATGCCGCGCTCGACACGACCCGTCACCACCGTACCACGGCCCGAGATCGAGAACACGTCTTCCACCGGCATCAGGAACGCGCCGTCAACTGCACGCTCCGGCGTCGGGATGTACGTGTCCAGCGCGTCTGCCAGGCTCATGATCGCCACTTCGCCCAGCTCGCCCGTGTCGCCTTCCAGTGCCAGCTTGGCCGAACCCTTCACGATCGGCGTGTCGTCGCCCGGGAAGTCGTACTTCGACAGGAGTTCGCGAACTTCCATCTCGACCAGCTCGAGCAGTTCAGCGTCGTCCACCATGTCGCACTTGTTCAGGAACACGATGATGTACGGAACGCCAACCTGACGCGCCAGCAGGATGTGCTCACGCGTTTGCGGCATCGGGCCGTCTGCTGCCGAGCAAACCAGGATCGCGCCGTCCATCTGCGCTGCGCCCGTGATCATGTTCTTCACATAGTCAGCGTGGCCCGGGCAGTCGACGTG
>NZ_LDUL01000163.1:0-5413 GCF_001043615.1 Burkholderia sp. LK4 | reverse complement strand
CAGCGAAGCCGACGCGGCACCGGTGACGCTGACCGGGGATGTCGATGGGGCAGATGCAGCGGTCGATGCCGACGCGGTCGGCTGCGACAGCGAAGCCGACGCAGCACCGGTTACGCCGATTGCGGATGTCGACGCGACTGATGCAGCGTTCGATGCCGACGCAGGCGACTGAGCAGGCGAGCCGGATGCCGTGCCGGTCACGCGATCCATTGAAGTGGTATCGGCGACAGGCGATGTTCCCGAAGCGGATGCAGGTGCTTGCGCGGTGGTGCCGACGAGCGGCGACGCAGCAGCAGGCGAAGCCGTCTGCATGGCGGCAAACGGTTGAGCGGCAACCGGCGATTTCGGCAATTCCACGGCGAAGGTTGTATTCGTCGGGGCAGATTGTGCCGTCGACGGTTTCCAAGTCCATTCAGCTGCCGGCGCGGAGCCCTGAGCGCTTGCCGACGGCGGTGCCGCAGGTTCTGCCGCGTCCGCCTTGACGGCTTCCGGTGCTGCACCCGACGCGGCCGGTCCCGACGTTGCCGACACCGCCGCAAACGGCCTGGCTTCGGCACTTGCGCGTGACGTCGTTTCGGTGATCGTCGAAGAGGGGAGGGCCGCGAACGGTGCGATGTTCCCGGCCGCTTTCACGTCGGCGTGTGCATCGTCGATGCCCTGCGGCACGCGGGCCGATGCAATGTGATCGATTGCGGGAGCCGGTTGCGCCGTGTACCTGTCGTCGTTATCGACGGGTGCCGGCAGGTTGCTCGCGGCGATGTCGCGAGCCGCCTCGTTCCTGGGTTGTGCGGCGGCAGCCTCGGCCGATTCCGATCCCGTCGCGTTCGTCGACGACTCGGAGGCCGCGTTCCACGCGGATGCGTCGAACGCGGAAACCGGCCGGCTGGCGAGGTCTTCCCACGGTGCGAGGTCGATGGGCGCGTCGAACGAAGGTGAGGGTGCGGACGGGATTCCCGGCGTCGACACGGCAGGCGCATCGTCGGCGTACCGGAGCTTGTCGTCGGCGTGATGCGAAAACGCGGCATCGTCGCTGCCGGTATTCGACAGCGCGTGCGGGGCGGCCGCGTCGAGCGCCACGGTGCCCGCATCGGCACCCGGTGCATGAACAGCGGGCGCCGTCGGCATGAACGCGTCGAGCACGATCGGTGCGTTGTCGTCGTACGTCGGCGCCGCATCGTGCGCGAGCGACACAGCGGCGTCATGCGCGGCGAGGCCGTGGGTCGCGGCGGCGTTCCCGGTCGAAGCGGCCTGCACGGTCGATGTGGCCGCCGATGCCGGCGCCGCTACGCCGGCTGCTGCCGCGGCCACCCCGGCCACCCCGGCCACGGTAGCGGCTGCGGCGGCAGCGTGCCCGGCGTCGGCCGACTGCGCACCGCCCAGCGTCGCCCATTGCGCGGTGCTGGCCTCGATCGAGCGCAGCGTGTCGTGCACGCTCGGTGCCGGCGCGATCGGCGCGGCGGGTTTTTCCGTCCAGGCGTAGAGCGGCGCACGCGCCGGCGTTTGCGGCACCGGACGACGTCGTGCCGTATCCGCAGGCTGGCCGGCCGAACCTGCGCCTGCGACGGGGCGTACCGGCGGGCGCTGCGGCTGCGCGGCGGCCGGCCGCGGCGTGACCGTGGTACGCGGCGTAGTCGGCTTCAATGCGGGCGTGGCCGGTCGCGCGGCCGTCGGCCGCGGGCGGACGGGTTCGAATCCGACAGGAAGCGGGGCCGGATCGGGGCGCGGGACCTGCGAATTCGCTGCTGCGCGCGCCAGGCTGGCGGTGCTGCCGGCTGTCGGTGGCGGCATCGCGCTGGCCGGGGGGATCGGTGCGGGCTGCGTCGGCGCGCGCTGGGGGGCGGTCGGTTTCAACCAGCCCGACGGCGCGACGGGTTCCACGTGAGGGCGCGGGGGCGTGCTGCTGCGCGGCTTCGGCCGCGCCTGCGGATCGGGTTTCCACAGCGTCGGACGCGAATACCGGCCGTTCTGGCGCGGCGCCATCGAATTGACGGTATGCGCGGTGGTCGGCTGCACGACGTCGTCGTCGCGATGAAGCGCGCTGCGCGGCAGGTCGGCAATGCCGCGGGCATCGTCGTCGCCGCCGTCGCGCGACAGCTTGACGCCGAACGACGTGTCGACCCACGCGGCGAACTGACGCCAGCCGATGCCGGTCAACCAGGGCAGCCCGGCGAAGAACAGCACGACCATCGCGACCGGCGTGCCGATCGGGCCGAGCACGTGGGCGAAGCCTGCCGAGAACGCATGGCCGAGCGCGTTCGTGTCGGGGCCCGACAGCGGGCTCGTCAGCGTGCAGCTGGCCACGAACACCGCGGCGAAGCCGAGCCACAGACGGATCGAGCCGCGGCCGGCGAGCCCGCCGCCGCCGGGCAGCATCGCCTGCACGAGACGCCAGAAGAGAAGGAGGAACCAGACGGCGGAGATGCCGAACCAGCCGAAGACAACCGTGTGCATGCTTTGAAACAGGAGTGGGGAGGGGCGCGCGGGGCGCGACCCGCCGAGTTTAACCGGCCGGCGAACAAGACTCTAACGCGGCGTGCATCCGCTTCACGCCGCGCGACGCGGATGCGCGGCACACGCGCGTGGCGCGCCACGCGAAGGCGGTCGGTCGGCCTTCGCGCGCGCCGTGCATCAGGGGCTCCGGTGCGTGAAGGTCAGCGTTGCGCCGGACGCGGTCACGATCTGCAACTGCTGCGGCTCGCGCATCTGCACGCCGGTCTTGTCGACATGGGCGAGTGCGTCGAGGTACGCGCGTTCGAGCTGGCCGCCGAGCGTATTCGGGCAGGCCATCCGCGTGCCGGCGAGCGGCCCGAAGCTCAACAGGCCGTTCTTGATCGCGTAGGTGCCCATGTAGCGGTTGCAGCCCGAGAACCCGCTCGCGCGCCGGATGCCCGACTCGGTCGACAGCGCGAGCTTGATCGGCTCGCCGTTGTCGCCGTGCGGGATCGCGCGCTGCGTGCCGTCGGCGTTCAGCCAGCTGGTGAGCTCCCAGCTCGTGTCGTCGAGCAGCTGGACGGCGGCCGGGTTGTACGGGTCGGGCGCGGGGGCGGCGGAATCGGGGTGGGTCGGCATCGCGCAGGCGGCGAGAAGCGTGGCAAGCGTCAACGCGCAGAGCGGCGCGCGCAACGGGCGAAGCAGGCCGGTGCGTGCGCGTGCGGCTGCGGACAGGTGGGACATGAGCCTCGTTCCTCATCGGATTCTGATCAAGGCGTAAGAGTAACGCACCCGCCCCGCGGCAGGCGAGCCGACACTTCGCGCGTGAAAACGTTCGCAGCCCGCTCGCGAGCGGCCCGAGGCGGGTCGGCGGCACGGCGAAACGCGCCAAACCGGTGTCGTGGCGCGTGTTAACATCGGAGCCGTTTTCGTCCTCCACCAGAAGCGGGTAATCACATGCAGATCGGTCAGCGGCTCGGTACGCCGCTCTCATCCTCGGCCACGCGCGTCATGCTGCTCGGCGCCGGCGAGCTCGGCAAGGAAGTCATCATCGCGTTGCAGCGTCTCGGTGTCGAAGTCATCGCGGTCGACCGCTATCCGGACGCACCCGGCCATCAGGTCGCGCATCGCGCGCACGTGATCGACATGACCGACGCCGCCGCGCTGCGCGCGATCGTCGAGGCCGAACGCCCGCACCTGATCGTGCCCGAGATCGAGGCGATCGCGACCGACGCGCTCGCGGCGATCGAGGCGGCCGGTCTTGCCGAGGTGATCCCGACCGCGCGCGCGACGCAGCTTACGATGAACCGCGAAGGGATCCGCCGGCTCGCGGCCGAGGAGCTCGGCCTGCCGACGTCCCCGTATGCGTTCGCGGATTCGTTCGAAGCGTTCAGCGCGGCCGTCGCGAAGATCGGCATGCCGTGCGTCGTGAAACCCGTGATGTCGTCGTCGGGCAAGGGGCAGTCGGTCGTGAAGACCGAAGCCGACGTGAAGCCGGCGTGGGACTACGCGATGGCGGGCGGGCGCGTGAACCACGGCCGCGTGATCGTCGAAGGTTTCATCGATTTCGACTATGAGATCACGCAGCTCACCGTGCGCGCGATCGATCCGGCGACGGACGCCACGCGCACCTATTTCTGCGAGCCGGTCGGCCACGTGCAGGTGGCGGGCGACTACGTCGAGTCGTGGCAGCCGCAGCCGATGAGCGCGGCGGCGCTCGAGAAGTCGCGCGAGATCGCGCACAAGGTCACCGAGGCACTCGGCGGGCGCGGGCTGTTCGGCGTCGAGCTGTTCGTGCGCGGCGACGACGTGTGGTTCTCCGAGGTGAGCCCGCGGCCGCACGATACGGGCCTCGTCACGCTCGCGTCGCAGCGCCAGTCGGAGTTCGAGCTGCATGCGCGTGCGATTCTCGGGCTGCCGGTCGATCCGACGCTCGGTTCGCCGGCCGCGTCGGCCGTGATCTACGGCGGGCTCGACGAGCGCGGCATCGCGTTCGAAGGCGTGCGCGACGCGCTTGCGGTTCCGGGCGCCGACCTGCGGCTGTTCGGCAAGCCGGAGAGTTTTGCGAAGCGGCGCATGGGCGTCGCGCTGGCGACCGGCGCGACCGTCGACGAAGCCCGCGAACGCGCGAAGCGTGCCGCCGCGGCCGTCCGGCCCGTGTCGGCGCGCTGACGTAACCAGGAGAGGACGATGACGCCAAGCTGGCTGCGTATCGTAAAGCTGGGCGCCGCACTGGCGCTGGTCGCGAGTCTCGCGGGTTGCGGCGTCGCGGCCGCACCGTGCCGGGTGGCCTCGGCCGGGCTCAAGATCGTGCCGCTCGTCGGCCATCTCGCGGCCGCGCCGACCGACGCGTGTGCCGACGTCATCGATCCCTGATCAAGCTACACGACGCGATCGACAACAATCATTGCGCGCCCCGCGAGGGCGCGTTTCCACCCGTCTCGTGAGAGGACCTGCATGATTCGCCAAACGCTCGCCGCGCTTGCGCTCGCCGGCACCGCCGTTTCCGTCGCGCATGCCGCGCAACTGACCGTCGAAGAGATCGACGCCGATTCGCGCCAGTTCGCCGTCTACCAGTGTGCGAACCAGAAACAGCCCGTGCGCGTGTCGTACTGGCTCGCGGGCAACGGCCAGAGCTTCGCGCTCGTGCCGGTCAACGGGAAGCAGATGCTGTTCGTCGACACGGTGTCGGCGTCCGGCGCGCGCTATCAGGCCGGCCGCTATACGTGGTGGACGAAGGGCAAGGAAGCGACGCTGCGCGACGAGATCGCCGACCAGAATGCGCCGCCGCTGCTGGGCGACTGCGTTCAGGTCGAGAAGAAAAAGAAGAAGGGCTGAGCGACGGGCGGGGGCGTGGATCGTGCTTGGCGGTGGCGGCCGGCGTCAGGCTCCCTGGCGTGACTGCCTGCCGCGCGGGCCGGCGGCGGGCGATCCGGCAAGACGGTTCGGCAAGACGGTTCGGCAAGGCGATCCGGCAAGGCGA
>NZ_LDUL01000162.1:0-1095 GCF_001043615.1 Burkholderia sp. LK4 | reverse complement strand
GGCAAGCGGCAAGCGGCAAGCGGCGAAGGATCACGTCCCGAAGGCTCCGGAATCCAGTGCGCGGTGATTGACCAGCGGGCATGTCGACGTAGCACCGCCATCCACGTGAGGACGTTTCCACTGCTACCGCGCCGCGAATCGAGAGGTACCTCACCGGCAATCACGCGCTTTATGCGCATAAACCAACCGGCGTGCGACGCAACCGCCCCCCCTTTCCGGTCAGAAACGCCCATCGTATTGATCCGGCGTATGGCACCTCGATCCGTCATCCCGTGACAGAAAGAAAGCTGCTCACCTTTATGCGCATAAACAATCCAACGCAACGCCGTGAAGCACATCCCGAACAGCACTCCCCTCTCATGGCCTGTCGCACTGCCTCATCCATCTACTTCTGCGAAGCAGCGAATCCACTCGAGATCCCGCGATCCCGCGCCAACCTCCCCGCCCGGACACCCGATACAGACTGGCTACAATACGGGGCTCTACCCTCCAGGCTTGAACGATGATCACGATCTACCACAACCCCCGATGCTCGAAGTCGCGCGAGACGCTTGCTTTGATCGAGTCGCTGAATACCACCGGTGCGCCCCTGAATGTCGTCGAATACCTGAAGACGCCACCGACGGTAGAGGAGCTGGAAGCACTGCATCGGCAGCTTGGCCGCCCGGTTCGAGACATACTGCGCGACGGTGAGGAACCGTACAAGACGCTGAATCTGGCCCGCGCCGATCTGACCGACGCACAAGCCTACGCGGCGATTGCCGCTCATCCGATTTTGCTGCAGCGGCCCATCGTCGTTTATCGGGGCAAGGCCGCCATCGGCCGGCCGCCCGAATCGGTGCGGGCGCTGTTCGAATAATTCTTGCCCGCCGTATTTTTCTGATTGCATCGGGCCGGTGCAAACATCGGCATTCGAAGCCGACACGATCGCCGAACACCATGCGACCACCACCCGGGCGATCGCAGCCAGGCGAGCCGCCCCTAGCCTTCCCCGGACGACCCATCAGCGTCGTCCGGCCCCCGCCCCGCCGCCGCTTTCGCGGCCGTCCGCAGCAGCGCGATCTGACCGCGATAGGCCCTGCAGCCACTGCAGGT
>NZ_LDUL01000161.1:0-2202 GCF_001043615.1 Burkholderia sp. LK4 | reverse complement strand
GTCTCAACGATGGGGCCGTGTACACGGCGGCGGATATCGTCCGCGTGCCTCGGCAGGGGACGGTCGGTCAACCTGGAGCCACGCGCTTCCGCGGGGTTTTCGTCGGGGCTGCCAGCCAAACACCGGTCTGGATCACCAAAGATGCATACACTGCGCTGGTCAGTGTCCAAGGAGGCAAGTTGTTGACAGCGGACTTGGCGCAAGGGTGGGAAAGTTTTCCGCTGACGTTCGCAGCCAACGGCCCCAAGAATGGTGCGCAGCCGCAGCACATGTCGCGGCTCATGTTGCAGCAATCGAGACCGGGCAAACAAATCCCCACGGAGCTGCCCAAGGTGTTTGCCCTGGATGAAGCGGGTAACGCATGGTGGCAGGTGCAACTGAAAACCGGTGGCACCACCGCCATCGGCTGGGTAGGCGAAGTGGGCCATGCAGGCGTTTCCCGGCACTCGCCGCATGAGTGGGTGGACTTCAAACTGATCGAGTCCAAGCCAACCACGGCCGCCTACGGCAGCTATTTTGCCGACTTCAAGCAGATGGAGGAGTTTCAGCGCGGCCGATTGGGATTGAAGGACGCCGACCTCGACGTGCCGCTGCGCGAAGTGCGAGCGCTGCTCGATTCCAATCACGACGGTCAGCTCACCTTGGCCGAAGTGAAGGTAGCGCAGCGCGATCGTGACACCATCCGCCAACTGTCGCGTGTGATCCTGCGCTATCCCAGCGAATGGAAGGCAGACAAGAAGGCGTGGGATGCCTACGATGCGTTGATTCCCCCGTCATCGAAGACGGTTTGGGAGGCGGAGAAAGCGCGTATCGCGCAATTGGTGTGGTGGGATGAGGTGGCCGGAGAAGTTTCGGGTTTTTCGTCGGAAGCCTTTGTGTTTCACCTGAGTCCTTTGGGTTTCTTGGCTAATTTTTTACTCCCTCAGCCGGTAATTAAAGCGGGCCAATTAACGTTTGATGCAGAAGGTAACGACATCAAAGATTCGCAATATTTTAGTCGTGTCATACATTGGCCCGGTAATGCCTTGTCCGGTGTAACTCTTGGCAGAGGCTATGACATGGGTAATCGCGATGAGCATGAGATATTCGATCACTTGACCTCATCCGATGTATCGGGTGAGCAGGCAAAGAAAATATCCCTGGCGGCAAAACTGAAGGGATCGGCGGCTCGGGATTTTGTTTCTTCGAATAAAAATGATGTTGGTGAGATATCTTGGGAGCAGCAAATTAGATTGTTCAATTTAATCTATCCGGACTATGTAAGCAGGGCGATCGCAAATTACGATCACTGGACGTCTGGCTTCCCTGATAAGGTGGCTTGGGGGCAATTGCATCCCGTTATAAGGGATGTGTTGGTTGACTTCGTTTATCAAGGTTTTACCAAAGGATCCAAACCAATGGAGGCGGGAATGAGGAACGACATTGATGAGTTGATTCGATACATCGAGAATACCCCGGGCATCAGTCAGTACGAGCCAGGAAGGCATCGGGCCGAATATTTACGGAAAAATCGGCGATGATCATGAATGACAGTGGGCGCGGCGCTATCATTAGGACGTGCATGCTTTACTTCCTGTCGATCGGAGCGGTAGAGGCGGCGGAGCCAAATTGCGTGCGCGCAGAAAGTAGCCAAGAGATATTCGAATGTTCCAGGGGCGTAAGAGAAGGAGCGGTACGGGCGGTGACATTGTCGTATAAGAACCTTCTTAATCGAATCCAGATGCAGTATGTCAACGACGCTGCCCTGGGTGTCGACTTTTCGAAGCTAGTGGCTAGCTCGCACAAATATTGGGTGATACACACGGAAAAAGACTGCCGCATTGAGGCGTTCGACATTGAACCTGGCACGCAGGCATACGAGACAACAGTGAATCATTGTGTAGCGCGGAAATCTGTGGAGCGCACAACCTATCTCGACTCTTTGGTTCGTTAAATCGAGGCAAGACTAACTGTGAATCGACGGACTCAGGATTCTCTATTCACCCTGCAGGATGCGCGTGGATGTGGTGCCTTCCTTGTGGCTCTAGCAAGTACGACGAGCACAGCTCGTGCTGGATTCAGGTCGCGCAGAACTGGGCCGGCGCGACGTGGGGCCACATGGCGATCCCGCGTATCGGGCAGGAAGTGATCGTGGTCAACCTGGATGGCGATCCGGACCAGCCTCTCATCATCGGGCGGGGGGGTGTCAGGATTTCCGTGTTC
>NZ_LDUL01000160.1:0-746 GCF_001043615.1 Burkholderia sp. LK4 | reverse complement strand
TTACGATGCAGGTATCCCCCATGATTTCCATCAGCAACGTTTCGAAGTGGTACGGCCAGTTTCAGGTCCTCACCGACTGCACGACCGAGGTCACGAAAGGCGAAGTGGTCGTCGTGTGCGGCCCGTCGGGCTCGGGCAAGTCGACGCTGATCAAGACCGTGAACGGCCTCGAGCCGTTCCAGCAGGGCGAGATCCTCGTGAACGGCCAGTCGGTCGGCGACAAGAAGACGAACCTGTCGAAGCTGCGCTCGAAGGTCGGGATGGTGTTCCAGCATTTCGAGCTGTTCCCGCACCTGTCGATCACCGAGAACCTGACGCTCGCGCAGATCAAGGTGCTCGGCCGCGGCAAGGACGAGGCGAACGAGAAGGGCCTGAAGCTGCTCGACCGCGTCGGCCTGAAGGCGCATGCGCACAAGTTCCCGGGCCAGCTGTCGGGCGGCCAGCAACAGCGTGTCGCGATCGCGCGCGCGCTGTCGATGGATCCGATCGCGATGCTGTTCGACGAGCCGACGTCCGCGCTCGACCCCGAGATGATCAACGAAGTGCTCGACGTGATGGTCGAACTCGCGCAGGAAGGGATGACGATGATGGTCGTCACGCACGAGATGGGCTTCGCGAAGAAGGTCGCGCATCGCGTGATCTTCATGGACAAGGGCGCGATCGTCGAGGACGACCGCAAGGACGATTTCTTCTCGAATCCGAAATCGGAACGCGCGAAGGACTTCCTCGCGAAGATCCTGCACTGA
>NZ_LDUL01000016.1:0-217602 GCF_001043615.1 Burkholderia sp. LK4 | reverse complement strand
CTCAAGTCTGAGTGCTACAACGGGCATCGTTTCGCTTGCGTGGAGCAATTGCGCGACACGCTGGACCACTACATCCACTACTACAACCACGAACGCATCAAGCTCAAATTGAAAGGGCTGAGTCCCGTGCAATACCGAACTCAGCCCTTGGGTACCTAGCGTTTAACCGTCCAACTTTGCGGGGTCAGTTCAGCGGGCTGCGCTTTTTCGTTGGCGACGCGGCGTGCAACTCGCGCCGCGTTGCCGGTTCACGAGCAGAACTTCGCGAGCAGCCCGAGTTGCGCGTTGCGGATCGTCTTGCCGGCGCGGCGCCGGCGGTAGTGGCCGTCGCTGTGCATCTGCCATGCCGACTGGTTGTCGCCAAGGCACACCGACAGGCCTTCGGCGATCACGCGCCGCTTGAGCTTGCGATCGCGGATCGGGAACGCGACTTCGACGCGGCGGAACAGGTTGCGGTCCATCCAGTCGGCGCTCGACAGATAGACGTCCTCGGCACCGTTCGCGTGGAAATAGTAGATCCGGTGGTGCTCGAGGAAGCGGCCGACGATCGAGCGCACGGTGATGTTTTCCGACAGCCCCGGCACGCCGGGCTTCAGCGCGCAGACGCCGCGCACGATCAGGTCGACCTTGACGCCGGCCTGCGACGCTTCGTACAGCGCCGCGATCACCGTCGGTTCCAGCAACGCGTTCATCTTCGCGACGACGCGCGCGCGCTTGCCGGCACGCGCATTGTCGATCTCCGCGCGGATCGAGTCGATGATGCGCGGATGCAGCGTGAACGGCGACTGCCACAGCTCGTGCAGCGTGAGTTCGCCGCCGATGCCGGTCAGTTGCTGGAACACGTGATGGACGTCCTCGCAGATCTTCTGGTCGGCCGTCATCAGCCCGAAGTCGGTGTAGAGGCGTGCCGTGCGCGGGTGGTAGTTGCCGGTGCCGAGGTGCACGTAGCGACGCAGCGACGCCTTGCCGCCCTGCACGACGCGCCGCACGATCAGCATCATCTTCGCGTGGCACTTGTGGCCGACCACGCCGTACACGACGTGCGCGCCGACGGCCTCGAGCTGCGACGCCCAGTTGATGTTGGTTTCCTCGTCGAAGCGCGCGAGCAGTTCGACGACGACGGTCACTTCCTTGCCGTTGCGCGCGGCTTCCATCAGCGCGTCCATCAGCGGCGAATCGGTGCCGGTGCGGTAGATCGTCTGCTTGATCGCGACGACGCTCGGGTCCTTCGCGGCCTGCTGCAGCAGTTCGAGCACCGGCTGGAAGCTCTCGTACGGGTGGTGCAGCAGGATGTCGCCGTTGTCGATCGCGTCGAACATCGTCGGCGCGTTCGTGATCGCGGCGGGCGTCGACGCGGTGAACGGCGTGAACTTCAGGTCGGGGCGGTCGACGAGATCGGGAATCTGCATCAGCCGCACGAGGTTCACCGATCCGGCCACGCGATAGCAATCCTTGTCGCCGAGCTCGCTTTCGTCGAGCAGGCGTCGCACGATGTGCGGCGGCGTGTCGGCCGACACCTCGAGGCGCACCGCGTTGCCGAGGTGGCGCGCGGGGAGTTCGCCCTGCAGCGCGACGCGCAGATTCGTGATCTCGTCTTCGTCGACGAACAGTTCGCTGTTGCGCGTGATACGGAACTGGTTGCAGCTCTTCACGACGAGTTGCGGGAAGAGTTCGCCGACGAAGCGCTGCATGAACGAGCTCAGCAGCACGAAGCCGTGCTCGAAGCCCGACAGCGCGTGCGGCATGCGTACGACGCGCGGCAGCGCGCGCGGCGCCTGCACGATGCCCATCACGGCCTGGCGGCCGAATGCGTCGCGGCCTTCGAGCTCGACGACGAAGTTCAGGCTCTTGTTCAGCACGCGCGGGAACGGGTGGGCGGGATCGAGGCCGATCGGCGTCAGCACGGGCAGCAGCTCGTCGAGGAAGTAGTGCCGCGCCCATTCGAGCTGCTCGTCGTTCCAGGTGTCGCTCGCATGGAAGTAGATGCCTTCCTGCTCGAGCGCGGGCAGCACGGTTTCGTGCAACATCGTGTACTGTCGATGGACGAGCCGCTGCGCGCGTTCGACCACGAGATCGTAAGCATGTTGTAACGACATCCCGTCGGGCGTCAGGGCGCCGGGGTTGTCGCGGATCTGCTCCTGAAGGCCGGCCATGCGGACTTCGAAGAATTCGTCGAGGTTGCTGCTGGTGATGCAGATGAAGCGGAGGCGCTCGAGCAACGGGACTTGCGGATCGGCTGCCTGGGCCAGCACGCGCTCGTTGAAACCGAGGATGCCGAGTTCACGATTGAGAAGCGGATAACGGACGGACATCGGCAGAGTTGGGGGTGATTCAGGCGATGATTCGAAAGGACGCTCGGAAACTCTCACGGTACGATGACGTGCTGATGACAGTGATGTATTTATATCGGGAAATTCTACGCTTTAATCGTTTCGTCCCATAAATGTTTCGACGATATGCAAACGAGCGGTATGCATGCCCGTGAAGCGTGGCAACGGCAAGCGTTCCACGCTTAAAATGTCGCCTTTGATTGATCGCCCACGGCTGTCGCACCGGCCGCCGCGAGCGAACGCGCACGGAGCCCCTTCTGATGGTTACAACCCCCCACTTGCTGGCTGCCGTGGATCTCGGCTCGAACAGCTTCCGGCTGATCGTCGGACGTGTCGAGGAAACGCCGGCGGGCAGCCAGATCTATCCCGTTGATGCGCTGCGCGAGCCCGTCCGGCTGGCCGCGGGCCTGTCGAGCGACAAGATGCTCGATCGCGCGTCGCAGGAGCGCGGCTGGGAGGCGCTCAAGCGGTTCGGCGAGCGCCTGCGCGATTTCCATCCCGATCATGTGCGCGCGGTGGCCACCAACACGCTGCGCGTCGCGAAGAACGCGGGCGAGTTTCTCGGCGAGGCGGAAGCGGCGCTCGGTTTCCCGATCGAAGTGATTGCAGGCCGTGAAGAAGCGCGCCTGATCTACGCGGGCGCCGCGCACTCGGTGCCGGCGAGCGCCGGCAAGCGGCTCGTCGTCGACATCGGCGGCGGCTCCACCGAATTCATCATCGGCTCGCACTACACGCCGATCGTGATGGAGAGCCTCTATATCGGCTGCGTGAGCCACAGCCGCGCCTTCTTCCCCGCCGGCAACGTCGACGAATACACGATGCGGCAGGCCGAACTCGCGGCCAAGCGCGAGATCCAGATCATTTCGAGCGAGTACAAGAAGGCCGGCTGGGACCAGGCGATCGGCTCGTCCGGCACCGCGCGCGCGCTCGCGGAACTCGTCGAGGCGAACGGCTTCAACGATCCGGGCATCACGCACGGCATTTCGCGCGGCGGCCTCGAGCGCCTGAAGCGTGCGCTGATCAAGTCGGAGAACGTCAACCGGCTGAAGCTGATCGCGCTGAAGCCCGACCGCGTGCCGGTGCTCGCGGGCGGCCTCGCGATCATGCTCGCGGTGTTCGAGGAGCTTGGCGTCGACTACGTCGATACGACCGACGGCGCGCTGCGCCTCGGGGTGCTGTACGACCTGCTCGGCCGGACGCAGCACGAGGACATGCGCGCGGTGACCGTCGAGGGCTTTACGCGCCGCTACGGTGTCGATCGTGCGCAGGCCGAGCGGATCGGCGCGCTGGCGGGGCGTTTCTACGACGAACTCGAGGAAGCCGACGACGAAGCGCGCGAGGAAGGACGGATGTTCCTCGGCTGGGCGGCCGCGTTGCACGAGATCGGCCTGTCGATCTCGCATAGCGCGTATCACAAGCATTCGGCCTATATCGCGAGCAACGCGGACATGCCGGGTTTTTCGCGCACCGACCAGGCGCGGCTCGCCGCGCTCGTGCTCGGACATGCGGGCAAGCTCGGCAAGCTGTCGCAGGCACGCGAAGTCGAGTGGCCGCTGCTGTTCTGCCTGCGGCTCGCGGCGCTGCTGTGCCGGCGCCGAACCGACGCGGGGCTGCCCGACATTTCCGTCTCGCAGATGAAGAAGGGCGGGTATGAAGTGCGCCTGCCGAGCGCGTGGGTCGAGCAGAACCCGCTGACCGACTACAGCCTCAGCCAGGAGGCGGCGGAATGGGAGAAGGTCGGAATCCCGTATCGCGTGGTGTATACGGGCGCGTAAAAGGCCGACAGCGGGGCAGGGCCGGGCGGCAGGTTGCCCGCCCTCGGGATTGGCGCATGAGCGTCCTGACGGTCGCTTAGTCCGACGAGCAGACGATCGCGGTCAGGAACGGAAACGCCTGCCTGACGGTCGCGTCGCTGCCGGCCTTGCGCACGGCTTCCTCCACCGCGCTTTTCGTGCCGCGCACCACGACGCCATAGGCCCAGTCGCCGATCGGCGTGCCGTCGCCGGTGCGGAAGATCGGGTCGTTCGCCTGGTAGCCGAGCACGACGTAGACGCCGAAGCCGTATGCGGTCAGCGAGTGGCTCGTGCGGAATGCGTTGACCGAGTTCGATTCGACGTGCATCGGCTCCGACTGGATATCGCCGGCGGCGAGCAGCGGCGCGACGAACTTGTGCCCGGTCGAGTGGCAGTCGAGCGCGTCGTCGAGTGCCTTGGCCGATGCGGTGCCGGCAGTCGCAAGCGCGAGCAGCGATGCGCACAGGGCGGTCTTGAGAATGTTGTTTGTCATGCGCGGATGCAGGTTGTCCACGCGCATTATCGCGTGTTCCCGGAAGTGTCGTATCCGGGTTGCGGCAGCGAGGCCGGCCACCTCGTTCGATTCGTGACCTTTGCAAGCGTGACCGACGATGAAAGCGTCCGGACTTGCCGCGAATGCCCGGGCATCGCATGAATCCGTGCGTCGCCGCTCAACGGCTTATCGCGTTCCCGTACCGTCCGGTGAGCACGAACCGTGCGCCGAACAGCGGCAGGACCAGAAAGCCGAGGCCTGCCGGCAATCCCCACAGCACACCGCCCCATATCGCGAGGAACGTGGCGGCCCGGGCCGTTTCCGCAGGCGCGGCAGGGTCGTACGCGACCTGCACGACGGTTCCGGGCGGGCCGTCCATGCCGCCGTTCTGCACGAACTCGATGCGCTGGCCCAGGGCTGTTTCGAAGCGTATGGTCGGGTGTCCGCTCGACTTGACGACTACACCGGGCGCTCGAGAGGCATGCGAAAGGAAGACCGTCGTCCGGTAGGCCTGCACGACGCAGAAAGCGAGTACGGCGGCGCCGATGATCATGGCGATGACGGTCGCGATATTCATCGCCGGTTTTGCCGGGCGATCAGTCGAGGAGGCTGTCATGCGAGGTTCGGATGGTGTCGGGGGTGGCAAGTGGGTTCATTCACGCGTGGTACGCATTGCGGAGGTAACCCGAGCTGCCGTCGTCGGTGCCGGTGAGCTGGGCCGAGATTTCCTGTCTCTCGCGGGACCAGGAAGCCGCCCAACTGCGGAAGCCGAAGCGGTCGGCGGACGAAGCCCGCTCGTCGCCGCCGAAATGGCGCTTCACGAAGGCCGACAACCGCGACACGGCTTCGTCGAAGGGTAGGTCCGTTTCGAGCATCCACATCTCGTACGTTTTCCGTTCATCCTCGACGAACTCGACAGCCAGATTCCCGATGGTGCCGAGGCCTTCGGGCAGTTGCAGGGACGACAGGGATGTCGGCATGGTTGACGAAACTCCGGTCTGGCAATGGGGCGCTGATAATGGTACCGCTACGGGGTCGAGTTGGCCCTGTTGATGCGCCGGTTTGTTCCTGGAAAAGGTGATTCGTGCGAGCGTACCGAAGTGGATAACCCGCGAAGCTGCACCTCGATGAGTCGATTGGCGACGCAACTGACCGGTAAAGGTCGATTGAGAGCGCTTGCCGTCGGTCTTTTATCGGTGGCGACAGCGACGTTCGGCGCGACGCCGGGAATCGACGAGGCCGGTGTCCTGCGTCAGGTGCTTTCCTGTCCGCTGGCGGACGGGAGCCGCATTGCGCTCGAGGCCCGCTCGCATGGGGCGGACGGCGATGCACTGTTCGTGCGGCGGGGGTACAAGACCGGGCGTGCGTTCCTTGACATGCCGGAGACCGATTTCGTGGGCAGGATTGCGTTGTCGAGGTGCGTCGGCAGGACCCTCGTCTTCGTACTGAACTACGGATCGCCTTACCTGAAGGGCGTCGCGATCCGGCTGAATCCGGTCACGCATGTCGAAGAGCGGATCTATTTCGCGGAGAAGGCGCTTCCGCGGTGGCTGTATTCGGGGCGTCGGGCGATGTGGGTGATCATCCCCAACGAAGGCGGCGAGACGGACGGGAAGTATCTGGTTTATCGATATTCCGGATCGAAAGGGCGGCCATCGGAAAGCACGCCCGCCGATCGACTGCCGGTCGCGACGCGTGATCTCGTACGGATCGAGTGACTACGTGGCGCGAAATGCGGCGGTTGCCCGGGATCTTTCACGGGCCAGAAATGGAAAAGGGGTTACAACACTAGGTGTTGTAACCCCTTGATTCCGGTGGTCGGAGCGAAAGGATTCGAACCTTCGACCCTCTGATCCCAAATCAGATGCGCTACCAGGCTGCGCTACGCTCCGACGAGCCAAAGATTCTATCTTTGAATGGCTGATCCGGTCAATCCCTATATGCGGGTAAATGCCGCGGCGGCGAACGAGCCGCAATTTGCGACAATTCGCACGGTAATCGGCCGGCCCGCACGCATGGGCGCGGGGCCGCTCGCCGAAGCAAGGAGAACATCATGATGAACCTGATCCTGTGGCGCCACGCCGAAGCCGAAGACTACGCGACGAGCGATCTCGCGCGGCAGTTGACCGTCCGCGGCCGCAAGGACGCACAGGCGATGGCCAAGTGGCTGCGTGGCCGGCTCGAGACGAACACCGTGATCCTCGCGAGCCCGGCGGCCCGCACCGTGCAGACCGTCGAGGCGCTGACCGGCCAGTACCGGACGGTCGATGCGCTCGCGCCAGGCGGCAGCGTCGACGACGTGCTGGCGGCGGCCGGCTGGCCGGACGGCATCGCGCCGACGGTCGTGATCGTCGGCCACCAGCCGACGCTCGGCAGTGTCGCCGCGCAACTGATCGCCGGCGGCGACGACAGCTGGAGCGTCAAGAAGGGCGGAATCGTGTGGCTCGCGAGCCGCACGCGCGACGGCAGCCGGCAGGCCGTGCTGCGGGCGGTATTGACGCCCGACCTGGTGTGAGGCCCGCCTGAAGCGCTTTGAAGGGTTTCGTCATACGGTTTCGCAAGCTTTCTGCTAAAGTCAATTCGGCGACACGTCATTGAAAGGACACGGTCGTGCCACATAACGGTCACGGCCGATTACTACATTGGCGGGCATGTCGTCCTATTCCTTACGATCAGGAAAGCCTAATGCGAGAACTGCCGACGCCTACGCTCCCTTTTGCCTCGCTGCCCCTCGACACGTCGCGGCGCCTCCTGCCGCGTGCTGCTGAAACCGTCACATCGGAGTATCGCCTGCGCGCCGCGTGGGCGCGTACGGAAGACGAATTGCGCGAAGCCCAGCGCCTGCGTTACAGCGTGTTCGCCGAAGAGATGGGCGCGCAGGTCAGCGGCCCCTCCGGTCTCGACGTCGATCCGTTCGATGCGTACTGCGACCACCTGCTGGTTCGCGATCTCGACACCCTGAAGGTCGTCGGCACGTATCGCGTGCTGCCGCCGCACCAGGCGGCGCGCGTCGGCCGCCTGTACGCCGAAGGCGAATTCGACCTGTCGCGCCTCACGCACCTGCGCGGCAAGATGGTCGAGGTCGGCCGCTCGTGCGTGCACAGCGACTACCGCAGCGGCGCCGTCATCATGGCGCTGTGGGGCGGTCTCGGCACGTACATGATGCAGAACGGCTACGAGACGATGCTCGGCTGCGCGAGCGTGTCGATGGCCGACGGCGGTCACTATGCGGCGAACCTGTATCAGTCGCTGTCGGCAGGTTCGCTGACGGCGCCCGAGTATCGTGCGTTCCCGCATACGGCCCTGCCGGTCGACGAATTGCAGACGGGCACCGTCGTGGCACCGCCGCCGCTGATCAAGGGTTACCTGCGTCTCGGCGCGAAGATCTGCGGTGCGCCGGCCTGGGATCCCGACTTCAACTGCGCGGATTTCCTGACGCTGTTCCGTCTGTCCGACATCAACGCGCGCTATGCCCGCCACTTCCTGGGCTGAGCCGTCTGAACCGCGTCGCGCCCGCCTGCTGGTTCGGGCGCGTGCATGCGAACGCCGTCGCGCGGCATGAGCCGCGCGACGGCGTTCGTCCATCTGATCAACGGGTGTGAATCGGGCCCCGTTAATTTCGGCGATACGCGATCACCGGCGTGCCGTGGGACGGCACGTTCGGGAACGGCCCGGGGGCGGGCCGGACGGCAGCGGCGCGCTTAGTGCTTGCGCCGCCAGTCGAGCAGGTGGTGTTCGGCCATCCAGTGATGGACGATCCCTTCGCCGCCATGGCTGCGCTTGTATTCGCGCGACTCGAAGAACGACAGGGCGACGAACACCATCAGGCCGATGAACAGGCCGATCAGGCCGGCAATTTCCTCAGACGACATGGCAGCCTCCTTTCCACGGCACAGCGCCATGCGTACATAGTAGGACATGCGCGGCGCGACTCCGAAGCAGGATTTCCGCTAGACTCGGCGCGGTCCCGGCGTGCGATGGGCGCGCCGATTTCCGGAGCCCTACCCGATGACCCGTTTCATGCTGGCCGTGCTGGCCGCAGCTTTTCTCGCCGCCTGTACCAGCGATCCTCATCAGGCCCGTCGCGGCCACCCGCCGGAAGATCCGGCCGACTATCACGGCGTGCCGACCGACATGACGCCGCCGACGATGCTCGATGCGCCGCCGCCCAAACCCGTGCAGTAACGGCTGTTCAAGGCGGCTCAGGGGCGCTTCGGGCCGCCCAGGGCCGGTTCGGCGTGCCGTCAGGCGCGGGCCGCGGGTGTATCGGTGCCGATGCGCCGGAACAGCCCCGGCAGGTAGCGCGCCAGCGTCGCGCCGCGCGCGGCCATGAACAGCAGCAGCGCGAACCAGAGGCCGTGATTGCCGAAGGTGCCGACGGCGGCGAGTGTGGCGACAACGAAGATCGACAGCGACGCGACCATTGCGCGCATCAGCGATTGTGTCTGCGTGGCACCGATGAAGACGCCGTCGAGCAGGAAGCCCCAGACCGACACGATCGGCGAAATCGCGGCCCACGGCAGGTAGCGCAGCGCAACCTCGCGGATCTCGGCCTGGTCGGTCAGGCGCGCGACGATCCAGCTGCCGGCGGCCCAGTACACCAGCGCGAACAGCAGCGCGCCGAGCGCCGACCAGAGCAGGGTGACGCGCACGGCCTGCCGGAAGGCACTGCGGTCGCGTGCGCCGGCCGCCGCGCCGACGAGTGCCTCGGCCGCATGCGCGAAGCCGTCGAGGCCGTACGCCATGAACGTCTGGAAATTCAGCAGCAGCGCGTTTGCCGCGAGCGTCGCATCGCCCTGTTTCGCACCGAGGTGTGCGAACCAGCCGAATGCGCCGAGCAGGCACAGCGTGCGCAGGAAGATGTCGCGATTGAGCGCGATCAGCCGCTTGAGTGCGACGCGGTCGGCGAGTGCACGTACCGCGATCGGCGCAAGGCCGCGCGGCCGCAGCCGCCACAGCATCCAGGCGCCGAGCGCGAAGCCGCATGCGTCTGCCGTGGCCGTCGCGGCGCCGATGCCGGCAATGCCCCAGCCGAAGCCATACACGTAGAGCAGCACGGCGCCGATGTTGACCGCATTGATGAACACCTGCGCGACGAGCGCGAGCCGCACGCGCTGCACACCGAGCAGGTAGCCGAGCACGACGTAGTTCGCGAGCGCGAACGGTGCGCTCCAGATCCGCGCGTGGCTGTAGGACAGCGCCGTCGCGCGGACGGCATCGCTGCCGCCGAGCGCCGACAGCGCAAACGACAGCAGCGGCACCTGCAGCGCCAGCACCGCGGCGCCGAGCGCGAACGCGACGATCAACGCGCGCAGCACGTTCAGGCGAATCCCGGCGGCGTCGCCGGCACCGTGCGCCTGCGCGACGAGACCGGTCGTCCCCATTCGCAGGAAGCCGAATCCCCAGAACACGAAATTGAAGAACAGCCCGCCGAGCGCGACGCCGCCGAGATACTGCGTGCCGTCGAGGTGGCCGGCGACGGCCGTGTCGACGGCGCCGAGGATCGGCTGGGTCAGGTTCGCCAGGACGATCGGAAACGCGAGCGCGAGGACGCGCCGGTGCGTGACGGTGGCCGAGCCCGTGCCGGCCCCGTGCGGTAACGCGGATTCGGACATGGCGGACGCGTCAGGCGCGTTCCTGCACGCAGACCCACGGCGAGACGACGACTGCCCACAGCTCCGGGTTGCGCGCCGCGTAATCGGCGGCGGTTTCGGCCGGCATGCGCGCGACGAGGCCCGCGGACAGCCAGCGCGTGACCTGTTCGGCGTCATCGTCGGCAACCGCCTCCGCGACGCTGACGAGATCGAGGTCGCGCGCAACGGACAGCAGCTTGCCCTGCGCGAAGAAGCGTTCGAGATCGCACCAGTCGATCTTGGCGGTTTCGCCGAGGAGTTTGGCGTAGAGCGGGCTGTGCGACGCGCCCGCGGCGGCGTGGTGATCAGAGGACATCGTTTTCTTGGAAAGACTGCGTGGTGGCGCCACTATAAACCATCCGGCCGGGCGGGCGGCGCGGGTGGCGGCCCGCTTATGCGTCGCGCAGCGCGCGGCGCACGATCTTGCCGGTCGCGGTCATCGGCAGGCTGTCGACGAATGCGATCGCACGCGGATACTCGTGGGCGGCGAGGCGTGTGCGCACGTGCGCCTGCAGTGCCTGAACGAGCGCATCGTCGCCGGCGTGACCGGGATTCAGCACGACGAACGCCTTGACGATCTCGGTGCGCGTCGCGTCGGGCACGCCGACGACGGCCGCCATCCGCACCGCCGGATGCGTGAGCAGGCAGTCCTCGATCGGGCCCGGGCCGATCCGGTAGCCGGCGCTCGTGATCACGTCGTCGTCGCGGCCGACGAAGCGGACGAAACCGTCGGCGTCGATCATGCCTGTATCGCCGGTGAGCAGGTAGTCGCCCGCGAACTTGTCGCGGGTCGCGTCGGCGTTGCGCCAGTATTCGAGGAACATCACCGGATCGGGGCGTCGCACCGCGATGCGCCCTTCGACGCCGGGCGGCAGCGGCGTGCCGTCCGCGTCGACGATCGCGACCGCATGGCCGGGCACTGCCTTGCCGATTGCACCGGGCTGCGCATCGAACAGCGCCGCGCACGACGACAGCACCATGTTGCACTCGGTTTGCCCGTAGAACTCGTTGATCGTCACGCCGAGCGCGTCACGCCCCCAGGCCGTCAGTTCCGTGCCGAGCGTCTCCCCGCCGCTCGCGACCGATTTCAGCGACAGCGCGTAGCGTTCGCGCGGTGCCTGGACGGTGCGCATCAGCTTCAGCGCGGTGGGCGGCAGGAACGCGTGGGTGACGCCGTGCCGGGCCATCAGCGCGAACGCGGCGTCGCCGTCGAATTTCTCGAAGCGGCGGGCGAGCACGGGCACGCCGTGATGCCACGACGGCAGCAGCACGTCGAGCAGGCCGCCGATCCATGCCCAGTCGGCGGGTGTCCAGAACAGGCGCGCGTCGCGCGGGAAGCACTGCTGCGACATCTCGACGCCCGGCAGGTGGCCCGGCAATACGCGATGTGCATGCAGCGCGCCTTTCGGCTTGCCCGTCGTGCCGGACGTATAGATGATGAGCGCCGGATCGTCGGCGGCCGTATCGGCCGGCACGAAGTCGGGTGTCTCGGCGGCGAGCGCCGCGTCGTAGCGCAGCACGCCGGGAGAGTCGGGCGCATCGTCGCCGATGCAGTAGATGGTGTGCAGTGCCGGCAGCTGCGCGCGCAGCGATGCGATTTTCGCGTAGCCGGCCGCGTCGGTAACGAGCGCGGCCGCCTCGCTGTTCGCGAGCCGGTATTCGAGCGCGTCGACGCCGAACAACGTGAAGAGCGGCACCGCGATGGCGCCGAGCTTGTACGCGGCGAGGTGCGCGATGGCCGTTTCGGGGCCCTGCGCGAGAAAGATGCCGATGCGGTCGCCGCGCCGCAGGCCGGCGCGCACGAAGCTGTTCGCGAGCCGGTTAGAGGCATTCCTCAGGTCGTCGAACGTGATGCGGGACACGTCGCCTTGCGCCGTTTCGTGGATCAGCGCGAGGCGTCCGCTGCCGTCCGCCCATTTGTCGCAGACGTCCACGCCGATGTTGTAGCGGGCCGGAACGTCCCACGCGAAGCGGGAGAGCAGGTCGTCGTAGCGGTCGGTGGCGGGCAGCATCGCAGTGTCTCCTGGGTGGCGGCGTGGTGTCGGGCGAACGGATTACATCAGGGTTTCACGCAGGGGAATCCACAATGACGCCTGAGGGTAGGGAATCCTCGCACTCGTCCAATTGCTGCGGCTCAGTGCACGATTCCGCAATGACGCATAAGATCACCTAAAAATCAGTGTGTGACCATGGATTTGCTTCTGATAGCTGCGGGGTTCAGCCTGATCGGAATCGGCGTGCTGGTAGCGTTCGCCTGTCGCGTCGATCCGTTGTCCGGCCGTTTCACCGGACGTCTGCGCAAGCGCTGACATCACCTTTCCCGATTTTCACCGCGACGACACGCGATGCGTGCCGGCATCGCGTGTCGTCCGTCGGGCGCTCAGCGCGCCGGCAGGTAGCGCGACGGGTCGATCGACCGGCCGCCGTAGCGCAATTCGAAATGCAGCGCGACGCGATCGCTGTCGCTGTTGCCCATCTCGGCGATCGATTGCCCCTGCGTGACCGACTGGCCTTCCTTCACCAGCAGCGCACGGTTGTGTGCGTAGGCGGTCAGGTAGTCGGCGTTGTGCTTGAGGATGATCAGGTTGCCGTAGCCACGCAGCCCGTTACCCGCATAGACCACCACACCCGGCGCGGCCGCGAGCACCGGCGTGCCCGGCGAGTTCGCAATGTCGATCCCCTTCGATTTCGAGCCGTCGAACGTGCGGACCACGTTGCCGGCTGCCGGCCAGATCAGCGCGATGCTCGTGGCCGGCTTGACGGCCGATTCAACCGGTGCGGAAGGCGCGGGGCGGGCCCGGCCGGCACTGCCGGTGCCGGTGGTCGACGGTGTCGATGCGGTGGTCGTGCCGGGCGGCGGCGCGACGCGCAGCACCTGGCCGACTTCGATCGCGTCGGGGTTCGTCATCTGGTTCCAGCGCACGATGTTCGACACCGACGTGCGGTTGTCGCGCGCGATCTTGTAGAGCGTATCGCCGCGCTCGACGCGATAGAACCCGGGGCCGACGGGCGCGGAGCCGCACGCGACGAGCAGGGCGGCGCAGGCGGCTGCGAAGAGTCGCTTCGTTGTTGTTCCGAACATTGAACCTCGCAAGACCCTGCCGCTTGTGACGCGGCAGGCAACACAAAACGTCCGATTTTAACGGGTTCGACCCGCGCACCGCAGTTTGTGCCGTTGCCGGGGCCGTCGGGCGCCGGTTCGGCAGGCTTCTCGTCCCATGTCTCAGCCGGCGAGCGGGAGGACGCGAATCCGCAGCGTGGCCGTTTCGGTCGCGCCCGGCGCGAGCATGCGCAGCCCGAGGCCGTTGTGGATCGCATCCGGCAGGCCGAGCCACGGTTCGACGCAATAGAAGTCGGAATCCGGCTTTTCGGTCCAGGTCGTGACCGCGTACCACGGGATCGAGCCCGGCACGTCGAGCGCGATCTCGATCGTGCGGCGCCGGCCCGGCATCACGATGCGCACCGGCGTGGCCGGCACGCCGTCGAGGCAGTGGAAGCGGTCGAGGATCTCCGGGTTGTCGAGGCGATAGCGCGCTTCGCCCGGCTCGGGCGGGCTGATCGAACCGTCCGGCTGCTGCGCGCGGCGATGCGTGGGCGGCAGTTCGAGCGTGGTTTCCGCGCGTTCGCCGTGCGGCAGCGCGAAATAGAAATGGTGACCGGCGTAGTAGGGCAGCGGTGTGTCGCCGCGATTGGTCGTCGTCAGCGCGACTTCGAGCGTGTGCGAGTCGGCCAGCCGGTAGGTCGTTTCGAACCGGAAGTCGAACGGGTAGTTCGCGCGCAGTGCGTCGGTCGCGTCGAGCGTCATCGACAACGCGGCGCCGTCGGCCGACGGGTGCGCGGCGAACGGCAGGTCGCGCGCGAAACCGTGCATCGGCAGGTCGCGCACCACGCCGGCGGCGTCGCGCCAGCGGCCGAGCTCGCCGTCGACGCGGTGACGGCCGAGGAACGGGAACAGCAGCGGGTTGCCGCCGCGCACGCGCGCGAGGTTGCTCCAGTCGGCCGTTTCCGGCCAGAAGATGACCGGTTCGCCATCGACATCCCATGACAGCAGGCGGCCGCCGAATTGCGGAGCGACCCGGACGAGCGACGGGCCGGCGTGAAGTTCGTGAATGTCGTGTTGCTGGAAGGTCGGCATGGCGAATCGGGTTGGGCGGGTGAACGGGAACGGCGCGCTCCATTATCGGGCCGTGGCGGCTTGGGGAAAACCCTTCTCGGGAAATCGCGAGTTTTTAAGACCGTCAACGGTCGGGATAATGCCTCTAAACCGGTGAGGTTGCCGGGTCATGACACTTCGTGGAGGGGGCCATGGATCTGGCAATGGCAATGGGACTCGCACTGTTCGGCATGTTCACGGGCAGCACGGTATTATTTTTCTATCAGCTCGGCCGCTGACGGCAATTCCTGCCGAAAGCGAAAGGCCCGCCATGCAAATGGCGGGCTTTTTGCTTTCTGGGCGCTTACAGGTTGCAAGCGTTTGTGTGCATTGCCGCAATATCCCGCCAAATGCCTTGGCGCAGTAATCCGGGCTCGGCATAATCGGGGCGCGTTTTTTCGGACGCGCATCGCGTCGTCCGCTTCTCTTCCCGCTCAATCTTCATTAAAAGGACCGACGCGTGAGTCTCTGGTTTCTGGTATTCCTGAGCGTCCTGCAGGGCGTCACCGAACTCTTTCCCGTCAGCAGCCTTGGCCATACGCTGCTCGTGCCGGCGCTGTTCGGCATGCACATCGACAAGCACGCGCCGCAACTGCTGCCGTTCCTCGTTGCGCTGCACCTCGGCACCGCGCTGGCGCTGCTGTGGTATTTCCGCGCGCGCTGGATCGCGCTGATCGGCGGCTTCTTCGCGCAGCTCGGCGGCCGCAAGAACGACGACGGGCACCTGATGTGGGCGCTCATCATCGGTACGATCCCGACCGGCATCGTCGGGCTGCTTCTCGAGAAGCGCATCGAACGCGTGTTCCACGACCTGCGGATCGTCGCGATCGCGCTGATCGTGAACGGCGTGCTGCTGTGGCTCGGCGATCGCATCCAGCGTAGCCGCGCGCATCAGGCGCCCGAAAAGATGACGTTCAAGCAGGCGTTCTTCGTGGGTCTCGCGCAGATCGGCGCGCTGATTCCGGGCTTCTCGCGCAGCGGGCTGACGATGATCGCCGGCAATGCGGCGGGCCTGACGGCGGAGAAGGCCGCGGAATTCTCGTTCCTGCTCGGTACGCCGATCATCTTCGCGGCGGGCGTGCTCGAACTGCCGAAGCTGTTCCATGCGCGCGACCAGCTCGCCGATGCGCTGCTCGGCGGCGTGCTGACGGCGATCGCCGCGTACCTGAGCGTGCGGTTCCTGATGCGTTATTTCGAGGGGCGCGGCCGGCTGGCTTCGTTCGGCGTGTATTGCGTGATCGCCGGTGTGTTCTGCCTCGGCTGGTTCATGCTGCACCCGCAGCCGGTTTGAGGCTGCGTTGGCCGGTCTCGCATGATGTGACGCGATGATCGGGTATAATTTCGGGCTCGGCTTCATGCCGGGCCCGTTTTGTTTCGGGGCTTCGAGTATGGTTTGTGGGTTTGCCGGTTTTGCCGGTGCTCGAAGTCTTGCGTCAGATGCGGCTCGTGCAGGCCGTGTCTTTTCTCCCCGACCGCCCTTAGCTCAGCTGGATAGAGCAACGGCCTTCTAAGCCGTAGGTCACACGTTCGAATCGTGTAGGGCGGGCCAATACAATCAACGGGTTAGCTTGCGTTTCGAATCCTATGCCCGCTTATCAAGAAATTCATGTAGGCGCCGTGTAGGTGTTCGCGGCCTACGCAAATCGCGGTCAATCCACTTCAGAATGGCCCTCCTGATGGCGCGCAGTAAGGCCGAGGGGCAGGGCAGCCATCGTGTGTCCGTTCCGCTTCAGGTGTGGCACGATACGACGCTCGGGCAGGCCAGATCGGCCGGCGGTGCTATAACGGAGCGGGGGGAAGAGTGACGCACCAGAAGACGCCACAGGAAATCATTGAATTCAGCGCGAAGCTACACGAGACACTGCGCGGCTATCTCGATATGGCGAATTGGACGCCGGTGATGGCGGCGTTGCTGCTATCCGGCATTCAGCCGCAAGGTGACAGTGCCGAGCTTCCGAAAAGTGGTGGTGTCAGCCTGGATGGCACCGAGATTGTTGGCTTCGGGATCGGCCAGTATCACGAAGCTCGAACAATCTTGAAGCAGTGGAAAGACTGGTGCGAAGATCGCGGACGCGATTCCGAGATCGGAATGAAACCCATCGAGTTCATCGACTGGTGCGTCGAGGACGAGATTAAAGAGCGGTTTGCTGTCCACCATCGCTTCCAGTGGATCGACATATTCAAAGATATGGTTGGCTACCCGAGCGGTCATTTGCCGTTCGAGGTGGCTCTATATGCTGCGAAGACGGCCCAGCCGCTTGAGTTGATCCTGGAGAGGCTTAACGAGATTGATCGTCGTGCGATTAAAGCGGCGCGCCGTGGCTCAATTGCCGTAGTGCCTATAGCGTCTAGTGTCGGGGACGCACAGGTTGTAATCAATCCCCTTCGTCAACACCTGACTACTGAAGAGCTTGCAGCTGCACTCGGCGTTCAGCCGCAGACGATCTACAAACGTCATTCGGAAGACGGCCACTATCGTGGTGTCGCGCCAGCCAAGCAGGCAAATAGATCCCTTGCTTGGCCGCTCGACTCGGTTGACCGCATCCTGAAAGGAACCGTGTCGGACAAGTAATCGCTCTTTCGTGTTGGTCCCCATCTTTACTCAGAGCGCTAGTCCGTGACAGCGGCCCAGTGCATGCGTATGTTGGGAATATGTGATGACGCTCGGCGACAATCAAATGATTTTCCCGGCGAACAGGACGGATTACGGATCTGCGGAAATATCAAGAATGTCAACGTTTCTTACTGCACGCGAGAATCAAGGGGACGATGCCCTTTCGTTTCCTGACTACAAAGTTGCCACGGATTTTCCTTTGGACGCGCTACCGGAGAGTATTCGGGCTGCCGTAATAGAAATCTGTCGGAGAGACAAGCTCGCTGCCCCTATTGCGGTCCAAGCGACACTTGCGGCTGTATCGGTTGCTTGTCAAGATCTTGTGCTGGTTGATCGAGGTTTCGGTGAAACATCCGTTTGCTCGCTTTTCATGCTCGTGGTGGCTGACTCTGGTGCGCGCAAAACGCGTGCCGACAGGGCTGTTACACCAACTATAGAAGCCTACGATAGACGAGCGAAAGTAGAGTACGGGCGGCAGAAGTCAGCCTACGAAATAGAGCTAAAGAATCGGCAGGATATGGAGCGCGGGCTTCAGCGAACGCTGATGACTCTCATTCGAAAGACTCGCAGTACTTCCGAAGACAAAGCTGCGGACGTAGAGGCACGTCTCGCACAGGTCGAGGAAGAGCTTGGCGAGTTGCGTTCGAGGCCGTTTCAAAATCCTAAGCCGAGGTTTCGTCGCATGCTCTATTCCGCCATCTCGATACGTGAGATCGAGCGTGGATTGTGTGAGAATTGGCCGGCAGCAGGACTAGTTAGCAACGAGGCGGCTGACTTTCTGAATGCGCGAAGTGATTCCGATATGGCGCGGCTTGACCGAATTTGGGATGGACAGGGAATAGATGTAGTCGGGCGAACGCCGCGAGATACATTTTCAGTGAGTGATCCTCGTCTAACGATGTCGCTAATGATCCAACCATCGGTATTTGACAGTTTTCTCGAGAAGAAAGGCGAGCGCGCAAAGACGATCGGATTCATTCCTCGGATGCTAATCGCTCGGCCAGAGACGATATATGGAACGCGCACAATTGACAGCACGGAGCAGCGTTCGACCGTATGGATTGACAGGTTCAATAGCCGGATACAAGAGCTTCTCGATGCTGGGAATTTTGATATCGCGGCACGTGCTCGGAACAGAGTATGCCTGCGGTTTTCGCCTGCTGCTCAGCTTCGATGGGAAAGAGAGCATGATGAAAAAGAGCGCGGAATGGCGGACGGTGGTAAGTACGTCTATGAACGAGAATTTGTCAATCGATATTCTGAGCATGTTGCTAGACTCGCCGCGCTTTTTCATTTCTTCGCCAGTGCGCGCGTGACTCATACCGATTCAGATGACATGCGAATCGATATTGCCATGGAGATAGGTGAGCAAACACTTGTTGATGCAATTAAGGTTGCCAACTGGTATTTGGACGAATTTTCAAGGATATTCAATCCTGATAAATCGATCAAGGAAGCTGCGAAGTACGTCTACAAAAAGTTGCTGGATCGCGTCGCGGCGGCTAATGGTGGCCGAGTTCCTGAACGCGCGACAACTGGTGATGCGAATATAAGAATTCGTTCGAACGAACTTCGCGAGTTTTGTCATCGATTCGGTCTGAAAAATAATCCAACTTATTACGATACGGTACTCGCGTGGCTGAACGAGAGAAGCATAGTTCGTAGAAGATCGGAAAAAGTCGGATCCTCAACGAAAGGGACGGAATTTGTATTGCTTGATCTGTCCCCTCCTGGTCATGGATACCGGCTTATGGACGACGGTAGCTTGGAGGAATTTCTTCCATTTTTGAAGCAGGCTCAAGCACACCGAAGTCCTTAATTTCAATGTGGCGCCGCACACGTTATCACGACGACTCCTCCCGTGCTAAGAAGCGGTCGAAATGACCCGCAACATCGATTCCCCCCCCGACTTTGCATAGGTAAAAATTACCTAATGCCGATGCTTATCGTTGCCTGATGTGAGTAGGCGTGACTCGTGTTGTCGATCTAAGTGCCTTGTTCGTCCCTTTTCATCGTGCGCCATCCGGAAGATCTGTGCGCACGTCTCTCAAAATAGAAGAAACCGTTCATGCTCCAATCGCTTTTTCGCCTTTTATAGGGCGAAAAAGTGGCTTGTGGCTGCGCGACCACGATCGGTTGTATTGTCAAAAGCGCGGCGTACGCACCCGTATGCAGCCATATGACGAGCCCACGGCACCTTTATCGATGCGCTCGGTGCAGTGTCTTGCGACGCTACCTGGATGGAATGGATGGAAGATTGTGGTGAGCGCGTTGATGCTTGGGCGGCGCATCATTCCGCACGGTGGGGCGTTTTGATTTTTTGATTGAACTACCAGTGATGAGCAGGCGCCCGGCGCGCATGATACAAACTTGACTACAGGTTCCCCTTCGGGGAAATCACATAGTACGCAACAAATTGCTTTCGTTCGAACGATAGGGCTTTAGCCCGATAGTTTGCACGGAAGCAATTTGTTTATCGAACATGGGGTTTTGTATAAAAATTTATTGCATTGCTTATGGTTTGAACCAACCCCGTTCTCCGAGACGAGCGAAGCAACGTCGAGGCTAATTAGCGGAGCTTATGCTGCTAAGCATAAGCGTAGCGTTACCCTTTTATCGGTGACCCTCAAAGGTCACCGACTAATTTTATTAAGCGGAACGAGGACTCCTCGTGGAGCGTCAACTTATCGAGTCCCTGCGAAGGGACGAGATCTAACTTTGAAATAGCGAAGTGTCCAATGCGCCTTGTGGGCGCTAAGGACACGCAGCGTAGTTCTCAACTCGAAGTGGTCGAGTCGACCACGAGACTGATCTTTAAAAATCAGTAGTCTATCTACCCTATGTCCGACAGGACAATCGAATGCCATCCTCTACAGCGCGCATCATGGCAATCTCCAGCCTCAAAGCAACCGAAGATTACGAACCTTTCCGATCTGAGGTGATCGTTGAAGAATCAGGTTCGTGACGTACTCGGGAAGCAGTACAGGGGGAATGTTTGCTGGAACGTCATCGATGAGCTGAGACGGCACTCGTACGATGAAGTCGTCAGGCGCATCGGTTAGGCTATGTTCGTATGTGACACGCACTTGCATGGAAACTGTTCGGTAGCTTTGGGAAGTCGATTTTATCGGAATAATTGGGCTGGTGCGTAATAGAGTTGGAAAAGATGGCTCGTGAGTGTTGCAACGCTACTTTAGATAAAAGATCTAAGTAGCGTGCGCACCGAGAAAATAGCGAGAAGGGGCATCCCTTCTCGTCGACTCTTCAGTTTTGGATCAAGAATTGGTCGCGATTAGCTGCATCTCGGATCCAGGCCGGAGGTTTTCCCTTGCCCGTCCAAGTCGCTCCAGTATCGGGATCCCGGTATTTGGGCTTGCCAGGAGTTGCTTTCTGAGATTTGGATGACGATGCCTTACTGCCCTTGGTTGCTTTGGGGAAGGCCAGTTCTTGGGGTGAGATGCTGTACTTGGCTATGAGTTCATTGATTTGACCGATGATGCTTGCCTTCTCTCGGGCGAGTTGCTCGTCGGCGGCTTTTCGGAGCTCTTTGAGTTTCTGCTCGAGCTCGGCTATTTCTGCGGCAATGTTTTCGCTTGTCGTCATCTGTATTGACTATCCGCTGTTGTGTGTAAAGGATGATGTGACATTGTAGAGAATATATCTGCTTGTGTGAAACGTCAAAATCAATCTGTCACATCTTCGCTGCGTATGTCAGAATAGACCAAGCCGTGATACTGAACAACGAACCTCTACGTAAGGCGTCATCTTGTCCGAAGCTGATCAGAGTGAATTCTTTTCGTCGGTGCCACTTGCTTCCAGCAAACACCAACCTTTCCGAGTACGACTCGTTGCATCGTTGCTCTCGCGAGCGTTGACGCGCCTTGGAGTGTTGCATGATCCTTCATTTGAACAGGGGCATGTAGCTGGCTATGCGAAGGGGAAGAAGGCAGGCGAGAAGGCTGGGCATAAGGCCGGATATGCGGAAGGGTTGGAAGAGGGTAAGCAGGTTTTGGAAGTCGTCGATCGGCGCAGTAAGGAATTTGCAAGACCAGGCATTGACAACAATCTGTTCGACAGCTGGTCACTTCCGATCGATGAATCGCTCCGACAGCGCGTAATAGCAGATGTCCAAGCGAAGCTGCCGGACTACAAGCAACCTACCGACGATCAATGGCGAATGATCTTCAGTACAACGCCTTCAACCTGTGTTGTGGCAGGGGCAGGCTCCGGGAAATCGACGACACTGGTGCTCCGCATATTGCTACTGCATCACTATCTCGGATTCGAGTTGTCGTCGCTTACCGTCGTGACATTTACGAACATGTCGCGCTGGGACTTCGTTGCGAAGCTGATCGAGACGTTTGCGCTTTGGGGTATCGACTTATCTTTCAAAGAGGCGAAAGACGTTGTTTGTACCTTTCATTCAAAGATTCTGACCTTCGTTCGAGGCTTGCCTGGGTACGCGAAGGTGAGTGCATTTGAGTTCGTCAAGAAGCGGGATAGTGTCGACGATGGCGAGGACGAAGATCGACTGCCGTTCGAAACTCGCCTGAACAGTCTGCAACAGGAGCTTTTGAACGAGACCTTCACCAAGCTGTACGCTGACAACGAAGCATTTCGTGCACTCGTCCAGATCTTGTACAGGCGCTCGTTGATCCTTCCGCCGGTTGAGCATGATGAGGAGGTGAAGAAAAAGCTTCGGCTGATCAAGAATGCTTCGGAGAATGACGTTGCCGTGATGGACGCAGTTGAAGCCGAATGGCGAAGCGCTGGCAAATGGCCGATCGCTGGCGTTACTGAGTGCCGCGAAGTCATCAAGGTCCAAGGGCGCACGTTTCACGTTCACGGCAGAATCACCGCTCTCGATATGCCCGTGATACTGATGCCTGACAAACTTCCAGGTTCGGCGTTCAGCAGGCCGGGAAGCAAATATCGACTGGGGCAGGAAGTGGGGCTCAAGCAAACAATCTTCCGTGCTTGCTGCGACGTGCCTGTTGTCTGGCTTACTGAGCCAAACGCGACGGATGGTCTGCTGAGATGGTTGGCCGACGGCGCGAGTGCGCCTCCGGGATTCGAGTACCAAATTGCAGGCGAAATCAGGCCCGAGTCGCTGTTGCAGTGTTTTTTCTCGGCGGCGTCGTTCATTGAAAACCTAGGGCTTGACGTGCCTGCGACCGTCGGTCAGATGAAATTCACTTCGTCTGATCCGGATCGTTTGTTCTTCGAGGCTTTGGCGATTTTCTGGCCGGCATTCGAAAGTCACCTGGATGCTCAGCAGCCGAAAATCATGACGTTCAATCGCATGTTCGCGCTGTTCGGAGAGCACTCACCAGCCAATTTGCGCCTTGTGCCAGATCCGGTGTTGCGCACGATGTCGCACCTGATGGTCGATGAGTTCCAGGACATCTCACCGCAGATCGTGTCATGGGTTCGGGCCGTGTTGACTGAGATTCGACGTCGTGGCGCGGCGCTAAATGCTGGGCGCAACGCGATGCACAGCTCCTTGCTTTGTGTGGGAGACGACTGGCAATCGATCTATAGCTGGCGGGGCAGCTCACCAAAGTATTTCCTCGAGTTTGAGGGCGAATTCGAATCGCCTGCCACGACGCAGGTGATGCTGAGCGAGAATTTTCGCAGCCACCAGTATGTTATCGATGCGGCCGAGCACATCGTTAGATCGGCGCCGGCGATTCCTGGTAAGAAGGCTCGATCCGCAGGCACTGCGGCGGCGGATCCTGTTCCGGTGGTGGTGCTTGATCGAGACGATGCGGCCCTCGCGGAGCGTGTCCGCGAGCTATATGCTAGGGGGGACTCTGTCATGGTTCTTTTTCGGCGAGGCGACGACGGAGAGGCGATGAAGCAATTGCTGGCCGACTTGATCAAAGTCGACAAGCGTCTTCCTGAAAAGAAGCAGCGTCTGAAGCTGCTTACCTACCATCGCTCGAAGGGGTTGGAGGCAGACGCGGTATTTCTAATTGGTGACTGTGTCCACATGACGGACTCACCGTACAAGAATCAGGCATATATCGCGGCAGGGCTGGGTGCCGACAACGACATTACGCCGTTCGACACAGCCCAGCGCCATGAGATTCTCCGGCTTGCCTACGTTGCTATCACGCGGGCAGCCCGCCAGTGTTTTTGGTTCATAGGCGCTCCCACCGGAGCTCAGGGGCGGCCGCGTGCGTCAGCGTACATCCCCACTGACAGGCCGTATTTCCGAGACGAGCGCAAGCGATAGCGGTGCAGCGTGGTTCGACTAGGCGCCCTTTTCTCGCGTCGTGCTGGTTCCACGGCGTCAATATGCGCAGGCAAACCTTGTAAAATTTCTCGTGAAGGCTTCCGCATGAGAGTGAATTTGCGCAGGCCTTGTGCTTGAAATCGTTTTCGTATGCACGCGTAGCCAATGTGTGACTCTGCCGCAGATGCGAGTCGTTTGCATGCAAAGCTGGAACTACTGCTCCGGATACATGAAGCCCACTGAATTTCATACCCTGTCTTCCTTGCTTGAGAGAAAGGTATCGCCGGATCCGGAGGCTGGTCTGGAGTGTGCCGCCGATGCGTGCTTGGTCTCAAGTCGGTATGACGAAGCGCTGTCCGGGTATTGCCAGCTCGACCTCACGATTGTGCGTATCGCCACGAAGATGGCGTACTGCGAGTGGCTGGTGGGGAGCTATGACGAAGCACGAACCCGTCTCGTTGAACTCGGGGACTATCTTGAGGACGACGGTATTGGTCTGCTGTCTCTTTTGATCGTCGTCGATGCGGACTACACGCGGCGGCGTGCTGATATGGAAGCGGTTTGGCCGAGGTTGCAGGCGGTGATCGTTGCTGACGCGGTACCGTTGATTGCTGCTGTCGCCCGGAGCCAAGGATTCTGGCCGGCCGATTCTGAGGACAGGGAGCCGCGCCGACAAGATGTTGAGCGCCTCCTTGAGCTCCACCCAGCCAATCAGTTTATTCGTCTCGCAGTCCTGCTTGAGAGGCAGATTGAAGGCGCCGATTCAGCCGAGCAATACGCGTTGCTCAAAGAGGGAATGAATCAGGCCTCCGCGCCTCGTTATCTGTGGGAAGCAGCAAAGGTCGCGGCGAATGTCGGGCAACCGGTGGAAGCGCTTGAGTACCTGAACCAGCTCGAGGCGCGCGAACGCAGAAGCCTTAATCCGGCGCGCAACCTTCTTTTTCAGATCGAGCTTGCGCGATGCATTATCGCGACCGTAGAGAATGTACCCGACCCGATGTCGGGATTCGATCGCTTACTTGCTGACGCTACGTTAGGCGGTGAATATCGAGTGACCGCGCATCTCGCTGCGCTGGAGGCTGCTTGCCGCATTGCTCCGGAGCGTCTGAGCGAGCTGGGTGATCATTATCTGGAGGCGCGGCTGGCGAAAGGCTACGGGCTCGGCTTCGAGGCGTACGATCTCTCAAACGACACGATGCCTGTCGAAGGAGCAGGGTGGGATACGTGGGCACACTCCTGGTCATGCGGAGATGTGCGTCCGCTTCTCACTATGCTTGGTACCGCGTCGCAGGGGCGAGCCAGCCTTTTCTTTCGGGCCTGTTATGCAAACCTGAAAATCGACGAGCAGACCGATGAGGGTGTCGAGGTCACAGATCTTCCGACTCCCTTTTGGGATGGCCTCGCCGATGTTCTTGGTGATATCGCGGGCCATGAAGTGGAATTCAGCGGACGACTGTTGTCGCTGCACACAGCCATTCGTGCACATCGCGCGGACCCTGACTGGATTGAGATTGGGCAGCACTGGATCGCTTCTGAATGGGCTGCCAAGCATGACAAGTATGCCGTGACTCACGGGACGCTGACAGCTGATCTGGCTTGCCGTGAAGCCGAATCGACGCAGCGCTTTGCGGCCGGCATCATAGCTTGGCTCAAAAGTAACCCGGTTCCCGCGCCGAGCGGCTACGACATTGTTGAAGGGGTCCTCGACGAACTTCGTTCGAGAGAGGTTCGCGCCGAGTTCTTCCAGTTGATCGAGATTGTCTCGCAGGGCGACGATCGCCCCGACGTCCAGTTCGATCTCGGACTAGGTGCTCAGTGGATGAAAAACGATGCGACGGCGCGTATCGCGTATCAGCGAACCCTGGCCAATCAGCCTGCAAATGGCTCCGCGATCTTTAACGCGCTTCTGCTTTGCAGATCATCCGCTGACGCACAATTTTTGGAGAAAATCGCTGGCTTCGTTGAAAATTTTCCAACCAGTGCGTCGGGGCGCAAGACAGAGCTTGAAAGTGCACTCGGAAGCGCTCGGAAGCGATGCGAAGACGTGGACTCAGCCAAACGGCGGATGATTAGCGCGGAACTGTCGCGCTATCCTGCGCTCGTGGAGCGTCGCATTGAGCCAGCCGACATCTCCCTGCGTTCGGCCGTAGCGTTGCTTGCGCTCTTTCGATGCGCGAACGCCGAACCAGGCGACGATGATCTTCAGCCATTCAAGGAAAGTGCGATCCCGTTCGCACCGGTCTTAAGTTGTCGCCGTATTCTGTTCGAGCTTCTGGAAACCGGCCTCGTCACGGTCCATCCGAAAACCAGCATTGACGCGTTCGCTTTCAAGGATGGTGAGCTGACAGGATGGCGTTTCGAAAGCATCAGGTGGCAACTCTCACCATCGTGCGAGTTTCTTGTTGATCGCCTGCGCTCCTTGTCCGGCTCGATTCCAGAGGCGTGGCGCGGAGAGGTTCAGCAGTTCGCACTTGAAATCGCTCGTGGCGAAGTTCTCGAGTACCTCAACTTTCTCGCAGAAGAGCGTGGGTGGCCTGAGCCACGGGACACAGAGGACGTGGCGGACCTAACCCGTGCGTTGGTCAATGAGCTACCGGTTGCCAAGGCTTTCCATATGGCTTATCTAGGTGCGATGTCTGCCAGTGACTACAAGCAGAAGTATCCGGTCAGTGGTCAACAGGCGTCCGATATGCTCGTAAAGCGTGCCGGGCAGCGATTGGAATCTGTGCGTGCCGGCCGGTTTCCAGCCAGAGAATTTGAAAGGCCCTGGAAAGTGGCTCGCTCGGCCGTCAGTTTTGCGCTGTGGGGGACGATCCTCGACATGGGTGACGATGGGTTCACGCGACTTTTTCGAGACGTGGCTGGCGAGCTCTGACGCGGTCCCAGGGGGGGCGGCGCGCTGGTAGGAGTCGCGGTTAGCGATGAGCCGATTACTCGCGCCAACGGGGCGTCATAGAGGTTGGCGCATTTGGCGGGGCGGTTGTTTTTGAGTTATTGCGGATTTTTTGTAGTTGCGGCGATAGAGTCTATTTGAGCAAGGAATGAAGTGAAGGACGAAATGTAGTGTTCGGGTAGGTGGCTTCCATATTCAGGGTAAACTCTACTCGTCGAAATTGAAATAATCGTCTTACATTTACTGCGTAGTAAAAATAACCATCTTCTAGAAGAGGTGTTGATGACTACGGGTAAAAAAGACGCGTCGTTGGCGAGTAAGCAGCTTGCCAACAAGAAAAGCACGCCTGCTCAGAAGTCTGTCGCAGGCTCCGATCTAGCTCAGGCCAAAAAACCACCGGCACCTAAGTCGAAACCGAAGGGGAAGTAGGTATTGCTGGAAACCAGACCCGCTTCGGCGGGTTTTCGGTGTTTGGCTCGTCGGTACAACACGCTGATGTCCAGTATCAAGAACTATGTGTGGGTGATCGAGCAAAGGGAAGTGGCAGGCTTGCATTTGCATGTGATCCTGTTCTACTCGGCAGTGCACAATCACAACGAACACGTTGCGAAGCAGATCGGTGAGTACTGGGCCAATGTCGTGACGGAAGGCAACGGCGACTACTGGAACAGCAATGAGAAGTGGCGGAAGAGATACGACGAGAAGCGTGGCCATGGCGTTGGCGTAGGCCAGATCGACTGGAACGACTCGAAGAAGTGAGACGCGTTGCGTAAGAACCTGACGTATCTCGCCAAATCGGAGCAGTACCTGATGATCAAGGGTGCCGAACGTATCCGTACGTTCGACATGGGCCAAGTGCCGAAGAAGGCCAAGGCGGGACGTCCGCGTGCCGAGGCTGGAATGAACGAGACGAGTAACGACTCGTCCGTTGATGTACTACCCGATGAGATGGATGTAAATGCAACCGACTCGGACGCGTCTCAGAGTGATTAAACCGGTTAGAACGAATCCGCGACGCGTTAGGCTAGTCAACCTTGTCATGGTCGTCAGCGGGCTTTAATCGTCTCCTGACGACTACTCGATTGCACGGACTGAGATCGTGTGCCGACTTGCGAGTCGATCACAATTGCCTTGGTGTGCTTGTCTTGATGTAAGACGAGTTTCTCTGCGCGATCTATGCGAACTGCTGACCTCAACGAAAGCCAAGCATACGGAATGAACATGATGAATGTGAGACCAAAGGCTGCCAGCATATCGATCGGTCGCTTGAACAGCAACTGCGAAAGAATGAGTGGGGAAGTGGCCATAAATGACAGAGTTGCGTACGCGGTGCCATACGCGTATTTTCGTATCCGTCGAGTCCACGGTCTTTTGTACTTTTCCTTGAAGTCAATTTGTAAGTCGCCGTGTTGTGGGAAATGATCAAGATAAGCTCTGCCAAGGACGTAGTCCTTTAGCGCGCGATGTGCTCCCTTAAGCGATAGCAAATATTCGATCTCATCTGCGCTAAGACGTGTATCGCCGGCAATTGCTTGATATCCCTTCTCTCGCAGGTAGGGATGCATGTCGCCATCGGCGGATTTGTCGGTGAAAAATTCTCGCGCGAATCTGTACTCATCCCGCATCCGCCCTCGGTTGCCTGTTTGCAATTCATACAGCAACTTCGCCATACCAGCCAGACCGATGAGGAATGTACCGATCTTTACGAAAATATCGATGTCCATATTAGCATTCCGGATGTGTTGCTTTCGATTAGTGTTTTTCAGGCCACCAAGGTTTGGGCGCATCACGAATCAGGTAGTCGTCGAGATTCTTGCCGACGAGCCACTTAGGACGCTGGCCTTTGCCGGACCAGGACTGCCCACTGTTTGGGTCGTAGTACTTGGCTGGAGTCTTCTTGGGTTTGGCCTTGATGAAGCCGGCTGCGCGCAGCAGTTCGGTCTCCGTGATGCCATATTCCTTGACGTCGTCGGCGATCTGTTTGAGTTTGGCTTGCTTCTCCTGATGCTTGGTCTCTTCAACGAGCAGGTTCAACTGACCGAGCTGCTTTTGCAACTCGCGAATGCTAGGGTTGTTCATATTACGATGGCTTGAGTGATGAGCTGCCAGTTGGAGTCACGCTGGGCAGCCAAGATCGCTTAGTAGCTTGGTGGGTTTGCTCGGTGATAAGCCTTCAAGTAATTCGAAGTTCGATATAACTGCCGAAGGTTATGTCGTCCTTGAACAGATTGTTGAGCGGGCCTTTAGCTTCGAGGCGGTCCAGCGAGTGAGAGTGCAATGATGCTCTTGCTCGTTCGGGGTGCATGCAGTCCCAGAGTATCGTCAACGCAAAACGGTCTTCTCCGGCGATTGTTTCACCCCGAAAGGATTTCCCGGACGACGAACTCAAGTCGAGAACAAACTTCTCACGAACCTTGGGCATGGCACGTAGC
Organism: Burkholderia sp. LK4; assembly: GCF_001043615.1. NCBI lineage: Bacteria > Pseudomonadati > Pseudomonadota > Betaproteobacteria > Burkholderiales > Burkholderiaceae > Burkholderia > Burkholderia sp. LK4. The sequence continues at coordinate 189,023 of NZ_LDUL01000016.1, read as the reverse complement.
TTTTGAAACGTCTCTGCCGTTGGAGTGAAATCGGTTTGCGTAACGGGAGGCTCGTCAGGGTATAGCTCGTCTATGGTCTTGCCAGGGTAGGATGATTGACCATGCTGGTGGAGTTGCACACGGATGTGTTGACCGGCTTGTAGTGTTGTGTCGGCGATCCATGTGAGGTACGTAGACGGGACGATTCGTGGATAGCTGCCGCCCGAGACGTTCAGAGATGCAATGGCTTCGTCGATGAGCGTTCCACCAATTCTGGCCGTAAGCATGCTGAGTCCCTCCGTGCCGACCATCACAGCGGTATCGTCGTCGACAATTATTTCAAGTGCGGGCATGTTTCTGTCGGAACCGTTGGGGGGTAGCGGTAAGTTGACAGAATCGTATCGCCGGAGCCATCTCGTTCAAGATTGATACTCGATCCGATCGGCGGAATCGCTTCTTGGTTGGCGACGGAGGCAACCGCAAGCGTGCCGTCGTCGAGTTGGATCGCAATGTGTTCTTCGGCGCTCATCAGGAGGGTAGCATGGACTTGCTCCCCCTCGAGCGGCTTGAACCACTGTGCGCCGGTGCTGCGCTCGTCCATCCAGTCCCATATACGTTGCCAGCCGGCGACAGATCGTCGTTCGGCGGCTGCTCGATTCCTCTCTCTTTCTATTGCGTCATCAATTACATCGCGAGCGGGGAGAAATGGTGTCGAGATGGTTCCGTGGGCTTGCCCGCTTTTGTAGGAGATCTTGAGGGTATCACCTTTAATTTGTGCGAAACCTGAAACGCTTGGGAGATCGATGAGTGACCCTGACGGCGTGAATGGTCGAAGGTTTCTGATTCGTAGCGCGTCCAACTCGGTCACCATGATTGTGGTTGTCCAAGTTTCATCTTCATCGCGTAGTGCAATTACTACCTTGAGGTCTTCCATCCAACGGTTCCACTAACAATCGGGTTGCAAATTCAAGGATGTGGCGAGCTGAGATTTCGGGGCGGAGTGAAATATTCCCACTACCTATCGCGACTAGGCTGAATTCAGTCGTGAAATCCAGGTAGAATCGTAGCACCGAAACGTCCGGAATTTACACATGAGCGAGCCGAGCATTGTGCCAATATCTGCCGACACGGAAAAGAAGAACGGCGAGCCGTTAAGTAAGATCGACTTGGTAAATGCTTTACAGGTCTTCGCTCCGGCAGCCGAACGTCTGGCCGAGGCAACAGCCGAGAAAGCAAAAATTGAGGCTGACAACAAGGTCGAGCTGGCGAAGGTTGCCGCAGAGGAATCGAGTTCCAAACGGAAAGATGAGAGCCGCGAGCTCTTTGTTAGTGCACTTTTCGGGGCTGTTTTGGTCGGCGCATTCTTGTACTTTCCGGAAACTCGGGGTAGTGCATTGCCGCTGGCGACAGCCGTGATCGGATTCATTAGCGGTCGACTTACTCGGGCGCGTGCCTGAGGGGGCGCGAAATCCATCTGGTCAGCACAGGTAACGCTGCTGACCAGTTGTGGGCTTTCTTCTCGAAATTAATTTTCACCATGCGACGTCAAATCGAATTTCGGATGTTCGCGATCATTGTGCGGAGTTTGGGAAGTTCCACTACGTTCGGATTGAGCGCGAACGCGCCGCCCGCGACGATCATGCAAGCCATGAGAAGTAGAGGGATACCCTCGAGTAAAATTGAGAGGGGATTTTGGCGATAAATGTCTACAACGCGAATATCCTCTTTTTCGTTTAATTTCTCACTCGCATAAGCAGCGAATCGACGTGGGTTGTCAGATATGTTGCGGACTATCGATCTAGCAAGTAAATGCGCTTGATCTATAGAGTCGGGCGTCAAGTCGCCTTGTCCCGGTATATCTTTGTACCCGGCTACGTATAGCGCACGAAGCAAGTAAAGGAAATACGAAAGATCTCCTAGCGGAATCGCTGCGCCATCGGTATCAATCTTTGCGGTTATTTGGGAAGTTGAAAACATACGTTACTCCTGATTCTTATTTGATGTTCCGGCCAGCGCAAGGGTTGTGTACACAGTAAAGCATACAAGTGCAAGAGTAAGGCTGCAAAAAATCTGTAAAATTACAAGTAATTGGGATGTCCAGTGCTGTGGATAATAATCGCCATAACCGACCGTCGTCATTGTGACGGCACTAAAATATATCGCCTCGACGATATTTTTGAATTCATGGCTAAAGAAGGTGTTTGGGGCCAAATAGTAAATCACCCCAAAACCAATCATTATCTCAAGGTAGCTGTTTAGAGCGAGACGCAGCCGATCTCCAAATCCGAGATTGCTCGACGAGCGTCGGCCATTTAGTTTTTCTGTGGCGTCGAGTAAAAAAGAAGTGAATATTTCGATCGCGCGCGAAGTGATGATGTAACCAATAAGGGCGGCACTTACGAGGCGTATGAATTTGAGCTGTTCCAGATTGTGTCGATTGGCGCCGAGTAAAATCCCGTATGAGATGGCCAGTGCTACGGATGTGAGGAGATAGTAGTGATTGTATCTTTTAATCCCTTCTGTCAAGAGTTTTCCCGTGCTGTCTTCGGCAAGCTTGATTCTTTTGTTTCGTTCTGCGATTTTGTATGTGGGAGAAATAATCCAAAATAGATTTCGGTAGATTTTTTCCATGATTGCTCGTTATGGACTGTGTTTGTGTGCTAGGGTCAGCGCCGGTCCCCGCCACGACAAGGAAAGGTTAAGAGTGTAGTGAGATAACGGCAAACGGGGCGAATCCTTGAGACAAGGTAGTGGACTAGACGAGGCTTGCGACGAGTGCCCGCGTTTCCGATGTGAGGCGACCAGGTATCGCGAACGGTACAAGTAGCAATGAAAGAGGATCAATCACACGTTGCGAAATAGTGCTGGAGTCACTGTAATTCAGCGCGACGGTAACACGATGCGAATTCGCGGTGCTACGGCGTCTGTCGGAATCTCGGTAATCGACGCTTTTTTTGATCCCGAGCACGAAACATTTATACGGACAGCTGACGGAATCGAGCGGAATGTTGATTGGGTGCGTTGGTTGCTGGAAACCGAGTAGTACTAGTCGGTTTGCCAGGGCACAAGTCCGGGGATGCACTCAGCGCGGTGGTCTGTAAGTGCTTCGGCGGCTTGTCGTTCGCATGACGATCGTTCGATTGAAAAAAAGAAAGTCAGCATAATGGAGCGTGTCTGCCGGCACGCTCCATCGTTTATTGGGTCGTCAGTTGCAGTTTCGCAACTCTTGGAAATCGAAGTCCGACAGTTTCGCCCAGCCGATGACTTTGCCGGCGACGCTGTCCGGATTCGGCAGATCGTAGTTCGGCACGGTGACGAGCTTCACGAAGCCGCCGGGCGATTCAGCCTTGACGGTGAAGGCTGCGAACGCGGTTAGCGTGCGTTTCGGTGCAGTTGCATTTGGCGCGTCGCGCACATAGATCGGATGCTTGAAGACGAGGTTGCCATTGGCTCCGACCTTGGTTTTCGGGTACACACATTGACCGACGTTGTTTGCTGCGTGCGCGGACAGCGAGAGGATGAGGGTGGCCGAAAGGGCCGCAAGCGATTTTTTCATGACGTAGCTCATCGAGGGAGGGGCGGCTGTTTTTGTTGGCGCAGCCGTCCGGGTTATGCGCCTGTTCGAAGCGCGAGAAATGGGATTGGGGTGTGAGCCTGTTGCGGCTCAGGAGCCGATCAGGCCGCTTCGAGCAGAGAGATCACGAAGAGCACAACCCATGTCCAGAAATAGGCCGGTGATTGATGCAGCGATTTGGCTCGCTTCCAGAGGTAGACCGGCACGACGGACACGAGCCTGCCGAACTGGGACGTATCGACACCTGCCCGCTTCAGTCGCCGTTCGTCAAACCAGCTCAAGCCGACGTTCAGCAGCAGCGTTATCCACCAGTACTGACCGGATTTGACGGCGAGCTCGCCGGCAAGCCCGGCTATATCCTCGGTTGGTGCGAGTGCGCCGGCGAGCATGGCTTGCAGCATGAGGCCGATGATGGGCGCGAGTGCCAGAATCCAGACGATGGCGTTGCTGATTTTCGCGGTCGGCAACACCGGGGGCATGGAGGAAGTTTCGAGGTGGGCGGCAAGGTCGGTATCTGCCAACGTGTGCCAGTCGACCAAACCTCTTTTCCAGACGAGCGTGCTGAGGGTGATGACGCGCTCCTGGATGAGGCGACGCATCTCATCATCGGAGACAGGACCGAGACGCCGACCGTCTTTTTCATAGTGCCAGGTATTCACGGGCGATACTCCTTGTAGGGGAAAGAGAACGAAGGGGCAGATGCCAGCCGCGTCGTTGAGCGGAACGAGGTGCGTTGTTCACTAACGCGGCGAGCGGAATAAAAAAGCCGACCGGCGAACCGATCGGCAAAGAGGGTCCCGGCGATCCGAGGGGGTAAGTGCCAGAACCCAGGCCAAAGTTGTGAGATGCTGAAATCGGTTATCGAGCGGCGATCGCCGCGTTGAGCGCGGCCATGAGCGAAGCGGGCAGGCCGTTCGCGAATTGAAGCGATGACTCCGTGTACGTCGACGGGTACAGCCAGCCCACCTGCAAACGGCCGGCACGCAGCGCGAGGATCAGCTTGGCACCCTGAACGAGCGGCTTCATCCGGCCGTTGTTAGCTGCCAGTGCCGAGAGGTCGGCCTGCGTGAAGTCAAAGATCAGCACATTGGGATTGTCGGCATAGACCGACCAAACGCCCGGCTTGCCATCGACCGTTGCATGATGATCCGCAGACAACTGAATGGAGCCCAATCCGACATTCAGCGCGGCAAGCTCCACGCCGATCGCTTGCTGAATCGAGGTGTAGGTCGTGTTCGAATTGCCGGCGGTCATGACGATCGTGCTGCCGTCCATGTAGGCGGGAACCCCACCGCAGACCACACCGCTCTGTACGACGGCGCTGTCGCACATCGGAACGGACACGGGGAGTACGACACGGTCAGCCGCATAGGTCTGGATGCCGAGGTACGCTGTCGTGCCGCTCGGGAACGCCGTACCGGTCAGTTGCGATGCGTGCACGAAGTCGATGAAACCCGGCACAACCGGTGCGGCGAGCGACAGCGGCTTACCGGACAGATCAACCGACCGCGATTCATACGTGAACCCGATACCCGACGCCGGGTCGGTGCCGGAGAGCGTCGTGCCGATGCGCGAAAGCGGCTGCGGGGCAAGTCGCTGAGTCTCCGAAATGAGACCCGACCAAGTTCCATCTGCCTTCAGCACGTACTCGCCAGCCAGCCCGTTATATTTGCCGCCGTTGTAGGCGCCGAGGCCGACACTGGTCCACGTGTTGCTTCCGACCGGCAGATTTTCCTGTTGAACGACTTGCAGTGCGCCGTTGAGGATCTGGCGCGCATCGCGAACCAAAGCCTGATTCGTCGAGCCCGGTGTCGGGTTGTAGCCTCCGAAGAACGAAATCAGATAGTCCACGAAGCTGTAGGTCGGCGTGGAAAGCACGAGTGATGCATCTGCAACCTGATAGACCGCCTTACTAGCCTGGGCGGCGAGATCGTCCTGCGTCACCGATGCGACGCTTCCCTTCGCGATCATCGCATTCAGGGCATTGCGCACGGTTGCCGAATCGAGGGTGCCATTCGTTGCGAATGCTCCGAGCTTATCGACGATCTGGGTTGCGAGCGATTGTGTTGCCGCGTCCTTGTTGGCGAGATAGTCGGCGTTGGGATCGATCTGACCGCCGAGCAACCCTTGGACGGCGGCAATCGCCTGCGCTCTACTCAAGCCGGTCTGCATTTGGGCGGAAACGAGAGTCGTGAGCGGGCTGACGACCTGTGATGACGTCGGTTGGACAGTCTGCGACAGCGTAAAGGCGGCCGGGAACTGGAATCCCGCCGGACGAGACTGGTCCTTGGTCGTCGGCGTGACCTGGACGAGTAGTTTTTTTCCGGCTGCGTCGCCGCTATACGGAATCGAGAACTGGCCGGTCCCGTCGGTGACCGCAGTTGGCTCCCCCGAATCACAAACCCCGTTGTTGTTCAGGTCCAGGCAGACCGTCGCACCGATCAGGTAACCGTCGATGGCTTTGCCGGTAACCACCGGTGCTGGCGTTGTCGGCGTGCCTCCGCCTCCGGCTGACGGCTGACTGGGGCCAGAATCACCGCCCCCGCCGCAGGCGGCGAGCGCTGCCGTGATGGACAGACCGAGAATGTGTTTGCTGAACCCCGTGTATTTGTTGGCTTTCATTGTTTTCTCCATTGAGCGTGCTGGTCCCGCACGGATGGGTGTCAAGCTGCGTAGTGTTTACTCGACAAATCAAGGCACAACCTTCCCTGGGACGAAACCGAGTCGGATCGGGAGGACACCCGTGGCCGTCGAGTAGGCCACGAAATGTAGATTATATTCGACTATAATTGAAGAGTTTACAGCGTCGTGAATCAGTCGACGGGCGGGCATTCTGCACGCCATGGCTACTAGGCGCACCATCTCCCCCGCTGCACGACCCGCCCCGATCTCGATTGCCCTGGGCAAACGGATCAAGGAGTGTCGGCATGCGGCTGAAAAATCTCAGGAAACCCTTGCGTTCGAGTCGCACGTTGACCGCACGTACATCTCGTCGATCGAACGTGGTATCGCCAACCCTTCCGTCGAGACGCTGGCGAACATTTGCTATTCGCTGAACGTGACGTTGGCGGAACTGTTCGCGCCGCTGAACGGCGTGTCACTGAAGCCGACCGGCGAGCGCCGCGCGAACGCGGCGACGCCACCTGAGATCAAGCGCCAACGGTTGCGATGATCAAGACAGGTAGTCCGTGGTTCGTCGTGGGGCAAGTCCCGAGCCGCGATTAGAAACGATAGGTCGCTTATCGGCCAGAAACCGACATCGCGCCAGGCCCTTGCTCGATCAACTCCATGCGTGGCTGAGCGCCACACTGGAGACGCTCTCGCGCAAATCCGACACGAGTCGGGCGATCCTCTACGCGCTGAATCGGTGGGAAGCGCTCACGCGCTACTGCGACGACGGGCATCTCGAAATCGATAACCTGCCGGTCGAGCGCGCGTTGCGCGGAGTGGCTATCGGGCGCCGAAACTACCTGTTCGCCGGCGCGGACTCAGGTGGGGAGCGTGCTGCCGCGATCTACAGCCTGATCGGGACGGCCAAGCTCAACGGCATCGATCCCGAGGCGTATCTGCGCGCCGTGCTTGCGCGCATTGCAGACCATCCGATCAACCAGGTCGAAGGCCTGCTGCCCTGGAAAATGACCACCTCGGCATCGTAAGGCGATAATGCCGCTGGCTTCCCGTTCCCCGGAGATCAGATGGCAAAATCGTTCCAGCGCTTTACCCTGCACGTGCAGCTTCAACACATCGAGCCGCCCATCTGGCGCCGGATCGAGGTCGAAGGAACCGAGTCACTGCGCAAGCTGCACCATATCCTGCAGGCGGCCTTCGGCTGGGAAGACTCCCACCTGCACGACTTCCTGGTCGACGGCATGACCTACGCCATGTTCGAGGTCGATGACGTGCTGGACTTCGCTGATCCGGGCACGACCGCCGATGACCGCAAGGTTCGACTGCAGAAGGTTCTGAAACCTGGCTCACGCTTCCTCTACCGGTACGACTTCGGGGACGGGTGGGATCACGCCATCGTCGTTGAGAAAGTGGAAATCGTTGAAAGCGAACCGTGGGGCGCGGCCCAGGTCATCGATGGTGCTCGCGCGTGCCCGCCAGAAGATGTGGGCGGCCCGCCTGGCTACGACGCGTTCCTGAACACGCTATCTAACGATCCGAATAGCGAAGAGGCAGAACATTACCGAAACTGGGTTGGCCCCGGCTTCGATGCCGATCGGTTCGATCTGCGTGCTGCCAATGCCACGCTGCTGCGCATGGCATCCAATCGTTGGGGAAACCGGTAACTCACGCCGTCAAGACGGTATCGGTCCCACGCTTACCGAGCCACAGCATACCCAACAGGTGATAGCCGATTGACACGGGAAAACAGTCCGCCTATAGTTCGCCAATTGGCTAATTAACCAATTGGGAAAATAATTGGAATCGGACCATCTGAGTGCCACCTTCGCCGCGTTGGCCGACCCGACGCGACGAGCCATCCTTGCGAGGCTGGCCAAAGGCGAAGCGACGGTAGGTGATTTGGCCGAGCCGTTCGACTTGAGCCCGCCGGCGATCAGCAAACACCTACGTGTTCTCGCACATGCAGGACTAATCAAGCAGGGACGAGACCGTCAGTTTCGTCCTTGTCGCATCGTGCCTGAGCCGCTAAAGGAGGCGGCCGACTGGGCGCTGCAATACCGCGCCCTGTGGGAACAGCGCCTCGATCAACTCGACAGCTACTTGCGGCAGTTGCAGCAGGCGCCGGTCAAGGACGCACACCACGAACCCGAGGCGAAGACCTCCAAAGTTTCTTCAACCCGAACCAGGAAGCCCCGCAACCATGACTGACAAAGTGTCTGCACCCTTCATCATCGAGCGCCGCTTCTCCGCGCCGCGCGAACTTGTGTACGCCGCGTTGACTGAAGCCAAGCATCTAGCCGCGTGGATGAGCCCTCCGGGAATGGAAATGTCCCACTGCACTGTGGATGCGCGTGTCGGCGGCGTCTTTCACTACGCAATGAAGCCGAGCGGCGTACCAGACGCCCCAGCGATGTGGGGCAAGTGGACATTCCGAGAATTGACTCCTCCGGAGCGTATTGTGGTTATAGTGCAGTTCAGCGACGCCGATGGCGGCGTGACGCGGCACCCGATGGCCGCCGAGTGGCCCCTGTATACGCTATCAACCACCACGCTCAGCGAAGTCGACGGAGGCACATTGATGCACCTTGAGTGGCGAGCGCTGGACGCCAGCGAAACCGAGGAAGCCATCTTCGACGCGTCGCACGCTAGCATGTCTCAAGGTTGGGGCGGAACAATGGACGTGCTCGACAAATACCTCGCGCAACAACAAGCCGCGCGCTGAGCCGAGAGACAAACAAGAAGCGCATTTTAGGTGCGCTTCTTCCGTTTGTGGTGATGAAAGAGCATTCCTGTCATCCTGTAATCAACGGTTGCCGCAACCGCAGCCGTCCCGCTAGCTCGCGTTCGTAGGTGCTGGCCGAACGGATGACCGAAATACGTTCATGATGAGCCGGTGCGGCCAAGAAGCATCTGAGGACCGCTCCGGGTCGGCAACCGTCGGCCGCATCCGTCAGTTGGCGGCCATCTACGGTCGCTCGTTCACGCTCTTGGACGGATTTTCGTATCAGCTGGCAATGAGCTTCGCGGTGTAGCCGTCGCCCTGAATGTCGCTGCGCATCCGTTGCGCCTCGGTGCCGGGGCGTTCGGCGAGCCGATTGATCTGGCTCGCTGCCTGCTCGTCGAAGACTGCTATCGGGTCCAGAATACTTGACGCTCGATGCAGGCAAATCCATTCCGTCCGGTCGGCCGCATCGGGGTCGGTTTCGCTTATCCAGTTCGTCCCGCAAGATTGACAACGGTACGCCTGAACGAGCACCGGTGTGCGGCCGAGCGGCCGCAGCTTTCGCGGCCTGCGCAGCGCCAGAAGCCCAACGTGCGGCGCCGAGGTATCGCTGAGCATCTGATTACAAGCTTCGCAGCACATTTCTGTCAGGTAGCGACGGAAGGGTTTTTAACTATAGCAGCCCAGTGCGGGAGGGGGGGCGGCGAAGAATACACCTCGAAGGAGACCGGGACTGCAACGGGCGCTTACTGCTGCATCATTGGGGTGACGGCTGCAGGTGCTGCGGTGAGTTGCGTGCTAGTTTGAACGGGGAAAGTTGCTTTGGCCGCCCCAGTTTACCAGTGGGCTGGACGGGATCGATCGAAGTTTGCCATCCGGCCAGGTGCTGGGGAGGGCAATCGGCTGCTGCCGGCCACAACCCGTCGTTCACATGTGTCGCCGGTCGGACGTTCAGGCGTCGGCTTCGCCCAATAAGCAGACATCCGTTCGCGGAGCGCTCCTTCATCGGCAATAAGGGAGCCTCAAAAAGTCGCGAATTGGTGTGTCTTCGTCAATGAGATCCGGACACAGCTAGCAATTGACGCAAAGGATTCAGCGGGCCGAGCGGAATGATTTCGAACGACATCAGATGTGCTTTTCCCAAGGGCAGATCCTCCAACATGGTCCTGGCCTGCTGGGTGTCGGTAACATTCAGAATGAATGCGACTCCGGGCCGGTCCTGCAATGAGTACCACTGGTCGATTCCGCCTTTGAGATAGAGCTGGGCGGTCTCGCGGACTTCGCTTGAAAGAATGTGCTGAACAAGCTGCATATCGGTTCCAGCGGGAAATGTGCCGATCGCCAGTACCTTGGTCGTCGGTGTCGAAGCTGGGGATGTCTGGGCAACGGATTTCCCCGCCACGCCGAACAGAGCGGGGACGACCACCAGGCTCAAAAGAAGACGTTTGATCATGTTCTGGACTATCCGTAGATGACTCGATTGAATGCCGTGCCGTTCGCCGCGATCAGATAAGCTGGCCGCCGTCCAGGTCGTTTGCACCACGATCCCGGGTGTGACCAATGGCGGACGCACCTTAATTGTCGTCCGGCCGCAGTCGTTCGGGAGGAACCACGATCTCGACCTTTCCGGTTGCGACATCGTAGACGAGTCCCGATACCATGTATCCGCCGGGAAGATCCGGGTTAGCCTTGAGCTCCGCCACGTCGAGCGCCACAGCCTTATAAGGATCGTTGACGGCCAGTGCATCGAGTTCCTCCCCCGAAACGGCCAGGTGCCGGGCCAACAATGCCGGAGCGTGGTGAAAGCAGTGCTTGATGCCACAGTCCGTATGGTGCAGCACGATCAGATTCGAGTCCGGGCCAATGTTTCCCCCGGCCGCGAGCGTCACCTCGCGCAAGATCGCCATCGTCTCAAGCAGCGCAGGATTTACCCGGCCGCCGACGTTCCGGAAAATCGCCGCCTCACCGGGCTCCAGCTTGAAAATATCCATCGGATCGACACGGGGATCGACGCAGCCGATGATCAGCGTCTTGCCTGACGGCATCATCCGCAGATTCGGATTGAAGCCGTCGCGGGCGAACTCATCGTTACGACGCATGAGGGTACCGAGATAGTCCATGATTCCTCCGTTGGCTGAGACAATGCGTCAAGCCCGCTGAGGAAGCCGGGTCGACATCATCGCCTGCACTGCCTTGGGGTCGTCGATAAACGACTGATAGACATTGCGCGACAGGGCGCCGGCGACAACTTCGTCGTTCGTGCCGGCCTGTACAGCATCGAGCACGTCGGAGACGAGCTCCTGCGGCGTCATGCGTGGTTCCGGCATTCTGGCGCCCATGGCCGTTTCGGTCTGCACTGCCAGCACCCCGATAACCTGCGTGCCCTGTGCACCGAGTTCAGCGCGAATGCTGCGCGTGAGCGACAGACTGGCTGCCTTGGACGCAGAATAGGTTGCCGCCCTCGGCAGGCTCACCAGCGAGAGCATCGACAGCATGTTGACCACCGTGCCGCCACCCGCGGCCGCAAGGATCGGCGCGAAAGCGCGCGTCATCGCCAGCGTACCAAAGTAGTTAACCTCCATCTCTGTGCGTGCAGGGTCCATATCAGACGCAGCAATCGCGCCTTCGAAAGTGGAAATGCCAGCATTGTTGACGAGTAGCGTCACATCCGTGGCTACACGGGCGGCAGCAACGACCTGGTCGGCTCGGGTGACGTCTAGCTGCAGCGGCACGAGGCGGCGGTCGCCATCGGCCAGCAACTCGCCGAGCGTGGTGGTGTCACGTGCTGCAATGTAGATCTTCGCAGCACCCCGTTTCAACAGGTCTGCAACGAATGCCCGTCCCATCCCGCCATTGGCGCCCGTGACGAGAACGACAGAGTTGGTGATGTCCATGATCATGCTCCTTTTCGTGGGAACGGCCGGCGCATGGCCGGCCCGTGCAGTTAGCTGGCGTTAAGTTTGTCGGCATGAAGCTTCGCAAACTCGCCGACGGTCATCGAGCGCCGGCCGGTGAGCATCTCGACGTTGTTGTCAGCACCCGCCATATGGCCGTTTTGATAGTCAAGCATTGCACCGCCGAAATGCTGGACGACGTAGCCCGGCACCCCCATCTCTGTAAGCGAGGCTGTGTATTCCTCGATCGGCAGATCCTGGAACACGATCTTGCGCCCTAGTGCGTCGCTCAGTTCAGCGGCCATTTGCTCGTGGTCCATCTCGACGGGGCCCGAGAGGTTGATCGTGGTGCCAATATGACCTTCCGGGTTTTGCAACAACACAGCGATGGCGCGCCCCTGATCATCGGTCGCGATGGGCGAGTGGCGTCCGTTGCCGGCCGGCAAGCGCAGAACGCCATGTTGCAGATACGGCAGTTGGAACGGATAGAGCAGCCATTCGAGGAACAACGTCGGCCGCAGGTGAATCACCGGCACGCCCGACCAGTTGAACACCTCCTCGGCAATGAACGTGTCGCGGCAGGAGTCACTGGTGGAGTGGCGGTCGGCGGAACGCTGTGACAGGTTGATCACCGCTTTGGTGCCAGCTTCCTTCGCTGCCTGCGCGAAATTGACGGCGGCGGTAATGAGCCCTGGCGCAACCGGGTAGACGAAGTATGCTGCATCGACACCTTCCAGTGCCGAGCGGATCGAGTTGATGTCGAACAGATCGCCGACGACCACCTCGGCACCCTGCGCAGCAATCGCTGCCGAACGTTCGTCGGCCTTGCGCACCATCGCGCGAACATTGAGACCGAGAGCGATCGCTTCGCGGACGGCGGCACGGCCGGTATCCCCGGTGGCTCCCGTAATCAGTACTTTCTTTGACATGACGTTAGATCCTTCGAAAAGAGAAATGACATGCTCACAACTGAGCTCATTCAGCGTTTCTGTTCGACTTAAATTCGACAAATCACGCTTCTGCGAACTGGTTGAATCAGGGTGAGCGCTGCGTTGGATGGATAATGCGGCTACGCTTGGAACGTCGGTAGCCGGTCAATTCAGATAAGATTAATCTCCGTGCAGCATCAATCGGAGACGGGCGAGCCGTGAAAGACACCCTTACGTTAAAGCTTTATACGCGCGTCGCCCGGCTCGGCAGCTTCTCCGCTGCAGCGCGTGAGTGCGGCCTTGTTCAGTCGCAGGTTTCGCGAATGATCGCGGAACTGGAGGCGAGCCTGGGCGTACGGTTACTGTCGCGCACAACCCGGCGCGTGGTTCCGACCGAGGCGGGACTCGAGTTTCTCGCGCGCGTCGAGCCGGCGCTTGCGGCAATCGAAGATGCCGAGAACAGCGTGCGCGAAACGGGGGAACTGCGCGGACTGCTACGCATCGGCATGCCCGCGGTAATGGGAATGCGGATCATCATGCCCCGCCTGACGGCCTTCACAAAGCTACATCCCCTGCTGCATATCGAACTGCTACTGGACGACACGTGGCAAGACCTGGTTCGTGATGCCGTGGACGTGGGCATCAGGGTGGGCCATCTACCGGATGCGTCAGGGACCGCCAAACTGATCGGAACGATGCACAGGGTCCTGGTTGCGTCACCCGCCTACCTGGCTGACCACGAAACTCCCAATGAACCAGCGGATCTCGAAAGGCATCGCATTGTTGCGGGCCCAGCCTCGCCAAATTCACGGTTGTGGAAATTCGAGCGCGACGGAAAGACGGTGACGGTCGAAGTGCAGCCGCATATTTCGACCAACGACACCGCAGGGGCCCTGGCGGCGGCAGCCAGTGGCCTCGGCATCGCACCCACTACCTCATGGGCATGCCGGCGGGAATTGCAGAGCGGAGAGCTCGTGCAGATGCTTTCCGACTGGAAATCGACGGAACTGCCGGTGAATGCTTATTTCCCGATGGGGCGGGCGACCCGATCAGCCGCGCGTGCTTTCGTCGACTTCATCGCCACCGAACTTCGAAACGACCCATCCCTGGCACCGACGTCGACGTGATCTCTCCCGGTCGAAGACAGGTTGCGCACGATCAGGCTGTCCGGACAGCCATCGATCCATCGCTGCCAATGCCGCTAGCCCAATAAAGCACAACGGTCCCAGGTGCGCGGCACCGAATCCTGCGCGGACAAAAATTCCTTGACAGTGTGAGCATATGCTTCTATTTTGACGACAAGAGAGTATATGCTCTTATATTCGAATGGAGCGAAGCTATGAACCAGGCCGAAATACTTGTGAGCGGTGCAACCGGACGGACCGGAGGTGTCGCTATCGACGAATTGCTCAAGATGGGCAGGCGCGTGCGGGCATATGTGCGCACAGATGACGATCGCGCAGCCGCCCTGAGGCAGCGCGGAGTCGATATCGCCGTCGGGGACTTCACCGACATCAACGACATCCGAGCAGCCATGGAAGGAATCCGATCGGCCTATTTCCTTCATCCGATCGCGCCGGGAATCATCGGAGCTGCCGCCTATTTCGCGCAGGCCGCGAAGGAAGCGGGCGTCACGGCGATCGTCAACATGTCGCAGATTTCCGCGCGCCGGGAGTCGAAGAGCCACGCGGCCCAGGATCACTGGGTTTCCGAGCGGGTCTTTGATTGGTCAGGCGTTCCGACTACGCATCTCCGTCCCACATTCTTTGCCGATTGGCTCGTCTATCCGCACTTTGCGAAAGAGATCTGGGCCACGAAGAAGATTGAATTTCCCTTCGGCAACGGCCGTCACGCACCCATCGCCACGGATGACCAGGGTAGGGTGATCGCCCATGTTCTGGCCAACCCCGAAGGCCACGGGGGCAAGACCTACGCACTTCATGGCCCTGTCGAGATGAACCATACCGAGATCGCCGAAGCGATGAGCGAGGTTCTCGAAGCCCGGATCGAATACGCGCCGACTTCCATCGAAGAGTTCCAGATCAAGATGGAAAACCTTTACAAGTTCCCGCCGTTCCTCACACAGCATCTGGTCGAGGTCGCTCAGAACTACCGCGATGGAGTCTTCGCGGGCACCAACGACGTCATCGAGAAAATTACCGGAAAGCCGCCGCTCTCGGTCCAGCAGTTCGTCTCGCAGAACCGGGCCGTATTCGCGTGAGCGCAGCCTCAAACGAGTCGAGGTTTGAACATGTCATCCACTCAAGATGAGCGTCATCCGTTCCTGGACGATCTGACCGCTGACGCAGAGTTGGTCAGTTCGGTATTGCGCGGCCCCGTCATCGGACGTGACGAAATCCGCTTGGCTGTCGACGCCGTTGGAACCTTCTACGCTTCGCAGACGCCCAAGTTTGTCCAGACCGTCGGTTCGCGGCTCGTTATCGAGTACGAGGCCGTTCTGACGAGCGGCGAGAACCTGAGCGCGGCCGTTGTAGTCGACCGTAATGCCGATGGATCGGTGCCGCGCGTGAGCGTGCGGATGAGCCCACTTGGCGCCGTGCTGACTCTCGCAGCCCATCTGCGGGAGGCGCTTTCAAAGCAGCTTCCGGAAAACCTTTTTCTTTGAACCACGCGCCCCCGGCGGATGTTGTTTCCCCGGAGGCACGCAGCTTTAAAAAAGGAGCTTGTCATGGATGTCAAGAACGCCACGGTCTTTATCACCGGCGCCAATCGCGGCCTGGGACTGGCTTTTGCACGAGAGGCACGCCGGCGTGGGGCGGCGAAGGTATACGCGGGCATGCGTAACACGAACGGCTTTGAAGAGCCGGGCGTCGTGCCCGTCAGGATCGACGTTACGGATACGGCGTCGATCGCCACGGCCGCGAAACTGGCGGCAGACACGACTCTGCTCGTCAACAACGCGGGCATTGCCGCTCTGATCGACGGGCCTCTTGCGCATGACGTAGAAGCGCAATCGGCTCGCATGTTCGATACCAACTACTACGGCGTAGTGCGAGTAACAAAGGCCTTCGAGCCGATATTAGCGGCCAAGCCGGATGCGGCGATCATTAACGTGCTTTCCGACATCGTCTGGCTTCCGCGGCCCTATCTGGCACCGTATGCTGCATCAAAGGCAGCAGCATGGAGTTATACGAATCAACTTCGCTTTCACCTGCAAGCGCGCGGAGTTCAGGTTCTCGGCCTGCACGTTGGGTTCGTGGACACCGACCTGACCAATGGCATTGACGTACCCAAAGCCAGCCCGGAGGATGTGGTGCGACAGACCTATGACGCGCTCACCGCCGGCAAGAGCGAGATTATGGCCGACAGGGGAACAGCGATACTGAAGAGCACGCTTGCGGCCGAGGAGCCCGGCTATATCACTCCGCCGGCAGGGTTTTGAACGATGCAGATGACGAGAGTCGGCTACGGGGGCGAGACTTGAGGCGCGCAGATCACCGGTACGCCAGCGTTTTCCGTGTCGACTTTCATCGAAAGATACCGCCGAACCTTCGCGCGTGCGCGTAGCGTTCCGGCAATCAAAAGAAATGAGGAGTGGAACCAGATGTTGCCGTTCGACCAGCCGCTTGGAATCGATCAATGCAACTGCTTCGCAGTGAGGAAGGCAAGCAGGCAGATTTCCCGCCTCTACGATAGTCATCTCGAACCGGCGGGTCTGCGCATCACGCAATTTCTCACGCTGGCCGCACTGGACGAGGTGGGAAGTGCCGCGGTCAACGCCCTTGCCGAACGGCTCGATATCGAACGGACGGCGATGGGAAAGATGGTCGGCTTCCTTGAACGCGACGGCTTCGTCACGATCAGCCCGTCCCCCACAGACGGCCGAAGCCGCATTGTTGAGCTTACCGCGGAAGGACGGCGCCTACACGAAAGAGCAGCGCCGCTCTGGCGAGAAGCGCAGCGGGAGTTCGAGCAACTGAACGGCGTAGAAAATGTCACGGCGTTACGAGAGGGGCTGAGGGGAGTGGTCGTCGGCGACGTGACTGTACGCTCAGCCGGGGACTGAAGCTCCGCAAGAATTGCCACGAAAGCATGAGGCCGCGGCTGCCTGGATGATAGGACGGTTGAGGCGTCGACAAACACGAATGTGGCAGGACGGATTGAATCGGCAAACCCACAGCGGGCACACCCAATCGGTAGCTGCGATTCGCTGCTCAGAGTCGCCTGCTCTCCGTCCAGCGGCAGCAAAACTGCCGTGCAAAACCGCTCCCGGATCTGACGGCGGTAAAGCTGGCTATAGCCGCCATTGGTCGATGGTCGCATCGGCGACTCCACAGCCGAAGCGCAACAGCAGCCTGTGCGAAGACAGATGTCCGAAGCCCCCCTCGAAGCCGTCATTGAAGTCCCGCCAAACCGACGGGCAGCACCGGGTCGATCTGCGCCGGTCGCGCGTCACAGGGCGGCGGCCGGCCGCGTTCAGCCAACATGCGACCCTCGTAGATCATGGCGTTCGGACATCCAGGCGTCCGGTGCGTGTCAGAAGCGGTCGTCCATCTCATCGGCGAGCCCCGCGATAGGGTTCGTCTCGACAACTCATGATCGAAGCCCACAATCTTGTTCTTGCGGCATTTCGCTTCATCGGGCGGTCAGATTGACCGGCTAAGGCTTACAATCCGAGCGCCGAACCGAGACTGTTTAGCAACCCTTGACCTAACCTACCGATACCGGCCATCAGGTCGCGACTGGCATCAGATACGCTTCGTAACGCACCGCCGACCTGCTCGCCAAACTTGACGATGTCGTTGTTTGGACCGAGTCCGTGTGTAAGGTCTGATCCGACCGTGGTAAACGCCTTGACTATGTCATTACCGGGACCAAAGCACCCCCCCGGCTCACCGATTTTCCCGCTCAGGCATTTTCCCAGTTCGCGAATTGTCAGTCGACCAGCGGTGCAACCCGCGAATGTCACCGGAACACCGCCACTTGTCGCCGCGCACTCGGCGGCAATACGCCATTCGGAGCTCATCGCGATGCCCGATGCGCATATTGCAAAATCGGTCGCGCCGGTCGAGCCTGCTGTGCATGACGTAACTCGAGCGACCTCGGGTGGCAAATACTGCCCTGCCGCACAGGTCGCCATCGCAGTCGAATCTCCGTTTGCGCTGGCGATACACCCAAGGGCCGACTGGACGGCAGGAGGCAGGCCCACTTCTGGTGTCACGCACATCACACGCACCGCATCCGAGTCGGCCGCTGCGAGACAACGCGCAATTCCTGCTTCTTTTCCGTTATGGGGAAGACAGCCAAGATAATCCCCGTTCACTGCGGAATTTGCACACTTCAGCGCGTCAGCGACGTTAGGAGGCACGCCCTTGACGCAGTTTGTCATCGCATCAAGCGGCTCTTGTGCACCCTGTACGCATTGCAGCGCTGCACGTGCTTGTGCGACTCGAGGATCTGTAGCCACGCCCGGACAAGCCAGCAACTGAGTGACATCCGTCTGGGCGGCCTGCACACATTGCGCAAGGTCGATTGACTTACGAGCCCTGGGATCGCTCTTCATGCAGTCGACCTGCCTTACGGGGTCCGTTCCACTCGCCTTGAAGCAGTCGTAAATGGCCAGCTCGTCCGGCCGCAACCCAATTTTTGCAAGACAGTCCTGCCCATCCTGCCAGCCACTCGTTTGACTCAGCGAGTAGCAATCTCCGATACGTTTTGCAGCGTCCTGAGCATTATCGATGAATGCAAGTCCTTTTTCCGTCACTCCAGTTATGGCTTGGCCAGCCTCTTCGAGCTGGGCCGTTTGCTGCGCGACGAGATCATCCGTCTGTAGCGGGCGGAGCACTACTCGGTCACACTTTCCGTCTTGGACGCACGCGCCTATTTGATCGATGCGCGTCGATAGTTGTATGACCACGTCATCATTGCAATCGACGCCTACCTTCCTGCACCATTCCACGAGTTTTTGCTTTGCCGCGGGACAGGAAGCGCTGAATCCGCACGAGGTATAGTCAATATCCTTGAGCAGCGCCTTAAATTTGCGATCGATCGTCGTACCTTCACATTCAATAAGGCCATCGCTCTTCAGGCAACCAGTGACGAGATCTTTGGCTGAAACGTCATATCTGATAGGCACTCTCACACCGTGACAATCCGAATCGAGGATGCAACGGGTGAGGGCGACGCGGTCCATGAGCATACCGCTGCAACTCGCAAACTTGTCGAGATCGACATTTACGGCATTGATCTCCGTGGTTAATCCACCATAGCAGCGCACAACGCGATCGTGAAGCGGCTCACTGACATCATCCGCTTCCAATACCTCGAGGTTGGCTACGGTAGCGGTGACACTCAACGGCGGCCGGACGATGTCCTGCGAGCGACCATCGAAGAGGGTTCCTCGTAGCGACACTCCACCCTGTTCAACCGAATCACTCGCGGCAAACTGCAAGTCAACCGTAGAGTAAAGTCCAATTCGCCGCATCTGTTGCTTTGCGCGATCTAGTGTCTGCGCATCAGTCCGTGCGGCGACTGCAACATACTCGTAGCCAGAAATGCGAATCGCGAAGAAATTTGTCTCGGGGTGCAGCGCGCGGAGGTGCATAAGTGTCGACGCGAGATCGTCGGATTTGCTCGCGGTGTAAGCCTTGGGCAACACGATGGCGTGCGCTTCATCGCCTCCGTTAGCGAAGGCACCGTTCCCTTCGCCGTCAAACGCACGGATCTCCGACCGCTTGATCAATTTAGGTAGCTGGTTGCTATCGAGCTGGATCGTCCTGCCGAAAAAGTAGGTACGGCTCGCGTCGGCCGACGCCGCGCCGCCAGGGATGCCGAGGCAGTTTCCGATCCGGCCAAGATCGACGTTACTGCGCGCATAGTTTTCCGCATCGCGGGCCTCACTCTGCGTAGCATAGGCAGCAAGCGCGATAGGGTAGCGCAAGCCGCTGGGATACACGTCGTGGCCGATGCCAGAAGGAAATTCGTAAGCCGCGACCGCCAGCGAAGGGTAGGTTTTCTTGACGCATTCCATCACTTTCAATGCGCCAGCTTTCGTTGGTGCTCCGCGCAGGAATAGAAAGTAGCGGAAGCCACTTGGTATATCGGCCTTGGCTTCGTAGATTTGGTCTGTCAGCTTAAGAGGAGCGGCCGATGCGATGCCCGCAAGAAACAGCCAACCAGAAATGAGCACCCGTGCGATTGCGTATTTCAAGGTCCCTCCTTAGCGCATTACTGCGCCTACCCCGCAGAGTAGGCGCTGACCTGTATTTATTGATTGTTCGTTTATAGGTTGTCGGGCTACTGAGGAGTACCTCGAAAAAGATTTGCGATGGATTTGTCATCGTCTCCGGGCACCGTACAGCAAAGTCCAGCGCCCATACCGTCAACGTCTCGCTTTCGAAAGCATGCCGCATCCAGATTCGCAGGGGCCGAAGCTTGGACATGTACGGTCTGTGCCCATGTCATGCGTTGACTGCCCGTAATCGCATCGAATACTTGTGACTGGCAACCGGAGAAGCCGACCACGCATGCGCAGCTGATGGTTAAGTCAGCATCAGTTGGGGAGACATATGCCGGATCGGCGACTGCCCCGTGACAGGCAATTAAACCCAAGCTGACCAGTACTTGCAACGAAAAAATCTTACTCATGCGACACCTCTCTTATCATTGTTTTAAGCGTTCAGTGCGATAATTGCAGCGTCGCGAGGTAGGGCTTTCGCGTGCGTCTAAAAGAGAGTTTTAGTCAACCGGTTACAGTTCGTCAATAACTACCCGAGAGGCGCGGCGCGTTTTGAAAGTATGCAGGACATGCCTGCGATCAGTGCACGCTGCTAGTGATCTCCGGCAGCGAGTCGTCCGAGGGCGATCCGGCGACCCGCGTTCGATGCGATCGGGCACGCCGGCATCGATATCCTGGTGTGCTTCGTCACCGATGAGGACGTCGCTGACCCGCGCGTGCTACGCGGAGGCGTGCAGCAAGACCGGCCCATCGGCGCGCTGCTGATGTGGGAGATTGTGCTACCGCTCGACGAGGCATTGCCGGTTGCGCATTATCTGCTCGCGAACGGATGGTAGATCGAGCCGCATGCCGTAGAGCAAAATAATTCCGTCTCCAGAATCCTTGTGGATCAAGGCACCAGGCCCGCGAATTGACGACTTTATTGACGGTTCCATCAAAATAATGTCGTCAACTCGCCTATGTCCGCATTAAATTTGTCAACTCGCGTAGTGGACCAACCGTTCCGGCGGTAACATCCTGATTTCTAGACCGATTCCCGGCGCAATGCACGGCCGGTCGAAGCGCTGAATTCAGACAGGACGCTCTCTGCCTCAAGCTCAGTCATCTATGCTGGAAAAGCAGTGTTGCAGGACATCCGGGGTCGACTGCGTCCGACTGCTCTCGGCCATCAAGCGACGTTTGCCTCTGCCAGTGACTGGACGTTCGGGCGACCGCTTCGTACCCCTCAACGGACCTCCAAGCGCGGTTCTGTACCAAGACCATTCACAACGAAAGTGCCTCGAAGGCTGCCGTGAGATGGCGGTAGAACGAATGGCCGCAGCCGGTTTAAGCCTGTCGTGGACTGCCGGGACGGTAACCCGCTGGATTCGGCTCGGGCATATGGGAAAATTTTTTAAAGGCTGTTTCCGACTCGCCGAGACACGCAAATGCGCACGCTGGACTTCGACAGATTGCACGATTGACTACCGCTGCCAAACTTCATGACAATCTGGTCGGCAGGCTGATGCGTGCCATAATCCCACACATGCCTTCCGTGTGCGCCATGCGGAAATGGCTGTCATGCTATCAGACGGAAAGGTAACGGCCATGGGTCATCTGGGTACCACCGTGACAATGCCAATCGTCACTTCCGGGCCGACGCTATGGTTTTCGGCATACGCGTTCGGGTGGGGCTATTTCGCCTTTTCACTGACGTCCGAAGTGATTTGCGAACAACTTGGCGCTGCCGATGGGACATCGAGACAGTTGCTGCTTGCGTTTGAATTGGGCAAGCGGCGGATTTTGCATGCGGTCGAGAGGAAAAAATTGCCGCAGACAGGCGAACGGATCCCACTCTCGGCGAAGGATCTGGCGCAACCCGGCGTTCGTGAGGTGGAAACGTCGACGGCCGCCTGAAGGTCGCTATCGCGTCCCACCCACCGCACTCAATCCACCAGTGCTTTCCCGGAGGCGTCCTTGATTTTCGCTTTCCATTGCTTGCGGATTTCGGCCACGACCGGATCCGGAAGCGAGATGTAGTCGAGATCCGTGGCGGCCTGGTTGCCATTGCTGAACGCCCAGTCGAAGAACTTCAGCGTTTCCTTGCCCTGTTCCGGCTTGGCCTGCTTCGTGTACAGCAGCACGAACGTCGCGCCGACGACCGGCCATGCATCCTTGCCCGGCTCGTCCGTCAGGATCTGGTAGAACGACTTCGACCAGTTCGCGCCGGCAGCAGCGGCCTTGAACGTTTCCGTCTTCGGCTCGACCACCGCGCCCGTCGAGTTCTTCAGTGCGGTGTATGTCATGTTGTTCTTCTTCGCATACGCCCACTCGACGTAGCCGATCGCGCCCGGCAGGCGCTGCACGAAGGCCGCGACGCCGTCATTGCCTTTGCCGCCCGTGCCCGTCGGCCAGTTGACCGTCGTGCCTTCGCCGATCTTCGACTTCCACTCGTCGTTGACCTTCGACAGGTAGTTCGTCCAGATGAAGCTTGTGCCCGAACCGTCAGCGCGGCGAACGACCGCGATGTCCGTATCCGGCAGCTTGACCTTCGGGTTCAGCGCGGCGATCGCCGGGTCGTTCCACTTCTTGATCTTGCCGAGGTAGATGTCGCCGAGCACCGGGCCCGACAGCGTCAGTTCGCCAGCCTTCACGCCCGGCACGTTGACGACCGGCACCACGCCGCCGACCACCGTCGGGAACTGGAACAGGCCTTCCTTCGCGAGCTCGTCATCCTTCAGCGGCGCGTCCGAACCGGCAAAATCGATCGTCTTCGCATTGATCTGCTTCAGGCCGCCCGACGAGCCGATGCCTTGATAGTTGACCCTGCCGCCGCCCGCCTTCTTGTACGCATCGGCCCACTTTGTGTAAATCGGTGCTGCAAACGTACTCCCGGCACCGGTGATATCGGCAGCTTGAGCGGCGGTGGCAACAAGAGCGAGGGCGCAGGGAATCAGGATCCGGATGTTCATGTATCACCTCCTGTCTGCGGTCGGCACGCTGGCCCGCATGTTGGTTCCGATCTAGAAGTCTGATTTATCGAGCTGGATGTGCCGGCCGTCGCTCGGCAATGCATGTCGATTGACCGCGATCGTGATCTTCTCGCGATTGCTTTCAAATGCGGTGAGCAGCTGTTCGGGGGGCGCCGCGTTTGCGCCGAGCTTGTCTCGAATGATGTCGGACGGGAGCTTGATCGCAACGTACCCCCAACCGGTGCCATAGGCAGAGAACGACAGGCTCAGATCGTCGCAGACGATTGGGCATGTCAGACGAGTGGCGGAGTCTGTCATGGCGCGCGGCGAGTGGTCTCGCATCGGAGGGTGATAGGAGTATTGCATCTGGATGTGAAAACTCAAGGAGCGTGCAACTGCCGGAAACGTTCAGTTCCCGTCACTTGCTGCGATGGAGGCCAACGCTCGATCGCCGTCGCGTTGGGCAGTGTCTTCAGCGGAAAAGATGTGCTCGCTGAATGCGATCAGTTTGAAGCCGCTTCCCATGGAGCGAGGAACCGTGATGCCCCAATGCCAACCCCCGTCTCGTTCGAATACGTGGAGGGCGGGGGATGTCTGGCTCGGTGCTGGCGAAGAAGTCGTCATGGCGTGTTCTCCCGTCATGGGGCGACTGCGGGGTTGCGACATCGAAGGCGCGAACTCAGTCTACGGGCATTCTTGTTGCGCCGCAATATTCCGGTTGCTGTAAAAATTCCGACACGTCAGGTGTCACAATTTTGAAACGACAATATGCAAAGCGAGAGCTTGCTGGCATATTGATGTGATGATTGTGATTCTTCGGAGGCTTCATGGACAGCGGTTCGCTTGTTTGGGCCGGAGTGCCGCACAACAGCGATGGCGTGGTCTTTCAGGTTCGTGTTGGGCGCGGACTTCAGCGTTTTCATATCGCGCGGACGGTTCTTGAAAAGGTGCTCGATCTTGAGCGATTGGCGTCCGATGCGCGACAGCTTGAATGCTTTTATGAGCAACTGAGCCCGATTCTCGGCGTCGCCCGGAAAGCGCGCTCGAAGGCCAAGGCGGATACTGTCTCGCTGAACATTGCCGATTTCTTGCGAACGAGCAAGGCGCGCGCCGTGCAGGATTCTGTGGCGGTAACGCGGTGAGCGCCATAGAGAGGTTGATAGGCGTCTAGCCTTGGAGGCCAGCCAGCGTGTAGCTCGCGTTCCACGAAGCGCAACAGTTCCATGCTGGAGGCCGTGCAGGTCGCAGGCCGTACATTGAGATTCAGATTGGCGAAGAACTCCGCTAACTCCCCGAGCGTGCGTTTGCCGAACTTGAATGGCTGATTGGTCTTGTAGTCCCACGAAAGTCGCTTGAAGCATTGCAGTACGCCGCGTTCGAACATGTCGCCGCGTGCGCCGTAAAGTTGCGCGAAGGTCGCTTTGATGTTGGCAGCCGTCAGTTCGGGTACGTCGCCTTCGGCAATCTGGCTACTCCACTGTTCACGAGCCTTGGCGTCCATGAAGGTGCGCAGGCCAGACTCCGACAGCAGGTAATCCCAGCCGCGCACATCGATGATCCGTACCATGGCGGCTTCCGCGTCGTCGCGCTTGGCATATTCTCCAGTGACGGTGGGACGGCCACGGCAGCCGTAGCTTTCATCGAGAACAAGACGCGGGAATCCGAGATGCGCAGCCTTGGCGAGCGCCTGCGCTTCGCCGAGCAGATCGAGGGCGGCGCGCACGCGTTCGACGACGGCGACGCGCTGGTTGGCGAGATTGGTGACGCTGATGCTTTTGACGAGATCGGTAGAGTCCATGTGGCATGTCGATATGAAGTGGAATGAGGGCGACAAGAAACAGCCGGGCCACGTAGGCCCGGCTGTTTATGCCGCAAGGTTGAGTTCGACCAGTCGCCGGCGAAGCGCGAGCGCTTTGGCCTGCGAGCAGCCGAGGTGGAGCCGGATGTCGGCGACGGTCGGACGCACTAACCCCGCTGCAATATCCCGAGCGAGTCGGGACAGGTGGTCGTCGAAGGGAGCGGCGGCGGGTAACGGCGTAATCGGGTCGTCGCGCGGCGCGTGACTGTCGGTCGTATGATCGTGACTCGGTGTCACGGAATTGCGACTAACGGTCTGCTCGTCGTGACTAGCCTCGACTGGCATGACTACTGGCTGAGTCATACCGGTCGGCTCCGTGACTGTGGTGACTACGGGTTCAGTCACGTTCGGCGCGTCCGTGACTGGCATGACGACTGGCTGAGTTACGGCGGGCGTCACCGTGACTGTCGTCGGAGTAATGTCAGTCACGACCGGCAACGGATTCGGTAACTGCGACCGGAGTGCGACCGTCCACAGCAGGCAGGCCACGCCTTCCAGGACTGCGGCGAACCCAAGGCCAGTCAGCAGATCGACCCGAGCGGTCGTCGTGCCGAGTAACGCGGCGAGTCGCGACGTGACCGGATCGGCGAGCAGCGCATCACGCCGTTCCGTGACTCGATCCGTCGCGACTTGCTGACGGCGGATGTCGTCGGCTTCGGCGTTCAGCGCATCGATCTTGGCCGCGAGCGTGACCCGCCGACCTTCCAGCGTCACGCAGTTACCGTTGCAGTAACGGGCGTTGGCTGTCGCGAGCTGCGCGGTCACGGCGGCGCGTTCCGCCATGACTGCGGTGAGTCTACGACCGGACGACGGAGCAGAGGATGCTTGTACCGTCGACGCTCGTTGCTCGCCGGCATGCTGTTGGGCGAAAGCGAAGAAGAGTGCATGCCCGTAGCACGCCGTCACGAGACACGCGCCCCATAGAACGCTACCTACGACACGAACCGGAATCGATGCATCCCGAATTAGCGCCGGTAACAGGTGCGCGCTCGTGACGAGCACCGTGCCGATCGCGATCCAGATGAGCCGTTCCGGTAACGTGCCGCCGCGCTGCCAGCCCGCCAGGATCGACAGACTGAGTGCGGTCGCCGTTGCCAGCGCGGCCAGCGCGACCGTCCAGCGTCGAACACTCATGCTGCTTTGCCGCCAAGCAGGACGGCTTTGCGTTCGAGCTTCTGGCGAAGCGTGACAGGTGTGTCGGTGGGGGCATTATCGCCAGCGTCCGATTGAGGCGCATCCTGCGGATAAAATTCCTCTGCTACGGCGGCTCTTTCATCGGGACTGTCCTCGAATGCACCGTTCGCGAACCCGAGCCGAGCGGCGGCATCGAGTGCTGTTTGATCGAATCCGGCTTCCCGGCGGCATGTGTCCAGTTCCTTCGCCTCGATCAATGCTTGTTCGAGCTTGCTGCCCGAACGAACACTGAGGTCGACGTAATAGATGGCGGATCGGTAGCTCTGCGTGGTCGACTTTCCGCGTATACGCAGTTCGAGCGGCAAACAGGCCAGCAGATTGCCGGACACCGCGCGGAAGTAGTGCAGACGTGCGGCGAGCGTGCGAATCGAGTTATAGGACGTCGTGCGGAAGATGAACGAACCCATCTCGTCGTCGTCGCCGATGATCACGTTCAGCCGCCCGTAGGGTTTGCAATTGCCCTGACGACCGAACACGCAGCCGTCCGGTGACGGGCAGGGAAGGGCTTCGATACCTGCATCGGTGACACGTCGGCACGACTCGCCATTGCCGACACACACGGGGCGTCCGGTATCGCGATCGAACAGCGTGTAGTCGGCACGCAGGTTCAGATCCGGATCGTTGAACAGCACACGCACCGGTATCGCGCGCAGCTTGCCGGAGGTGGCCTTGCGCAGCGTCTCGTTCAGCGGGTGCAGCATCCATTCACCGCGCTGCTGTACCTGGGTAGTGAGGGTGAACTGGTCGTCTTTTTCCGGGATGCGCTTGCCGTTCTTCTCGACAATGCGCCCAATGGAGATGCGCCCGACAACGGGCGGCGTGATGGCGAGACCTTTGAGCATGGTGGTCCTCAAAATAGAAAAAGGGGGAAGAGAACTGCGGGCGATGCGGACTATCGGGAAAAATGCGCTTCGAGCTTGGCGTGGATTTCCAGGGCGACGCCATGCCAGGCGCGAGCACTGATCATTGGGTTGACTTGCAAGTGATCGGGTGGTGTTGTTGCAACACGTTCCGCGTGCTGGCTGAGCGCATCCATCACGAACGCTTGCGCGAGCGCGCCGTATCGCGAGAACGTCATGATCTCCGTGAGACATTCGAGGTTGGTCATGGGGATTGGAATCAGGTGGAAACGAGAAAACGCCGGGAACCCGGCTTCGAGATGGCGTACTGCGTTTCGAACTCGGGGTGATCGGCCAGCAGACGAGCCAGATCGACGCCAGACGAATCCTTGCTGCGCTTGAACGACACGGAGCCGGACTCGAATACAGCGCGCGTCGCGTCACCCATGGCTTGCTGGAGCGTTTGCTTGAGCTGCGCTTCGAGCTGCTGGCGTGTCTCGATCTCGGCTCGCACGGCGACCAGATCGGCGAACGTGGACGACAACAAGCGGTCGTCGCTGAAGTCAATCGTTTCGCCATTGCCGGGATACAGGTGACGCAGCGCGCGATCGGCCGACTCCGAACCGTCAGCCGGCGGAGGCGTATCGGTTTCCACGAACCGCCAGAAGCGTGCTTCGAGTTCTACCAGGCGCCCGATCAGCGCATCGTCGCGATCGATTCGATGGACTTCGAGCGCCTGACCACAGAGCAGCACGGCGACATGCGTCGCTGTCTTGCCGGTTACCGCCAATTGATGCTGGACCTGGATCTGCACGTACTCGGGCACGCCATCTCGCCAGAGCCGTGCACCGAACTCGCCGGCCGTTTTACATTCCAGAATCTGGACGTCCGGAACGCCGACGATCTCGCGATCGATGTTCGCCAACATGAAGGGGATCGAGGGATGCCGCAGCACGGCGTTTACGCGCCGAACCCGGTTGCCGGTCTGTTTCGTGTACGAGGCGGCGACGATGGGTTCGAGCAGCGTGCCCCAGTACGTCGGCGACGTCGTATCGTCCGGATCGGGACGAGAAAGGCCGTCGGCACGACCGGTTTTATCGAGCCACAATTCCAATGTGCTCATGTAGGGGTTCAGGCCGACCGCAGCGGCGGCATCCGATCCGCCGATGCCGGTTCGGCGCACGGCGAGCCAGTCGTCGCGACTTAGTTCTTGCGTCTTGACGAGCTTCAGTGCGGGCTTACGTGCACGGGGTGGTTCAGGGTGAGGTGTCGTCATGGTTTGCTCCGAAAACAAAAAAGCCCGGCAGAGCGAATCTGGCCGGGCGAGAGGTGGGGGGTACGCGAGCTATTTGGAACCGATACGGCGGATGGCGTCTTGCAATGCGTCGTACGCGAACGTCACGAGCTTGCCGTTTCCGAGGTGGGCAGTCGTACCCTGAGGTTTGATTTGCAGGATCGTGGCGTAACGACCGCCGAACCGTAATCCTGCTCCACGCGGGATCTGAATACGCATGTCGATTGCCAGAGGCGGGATGGGCTTGGTCATGCAACAAGCTTCATCGCCTCGTCCCAGGCGCGCTGCTTGAGCGTCGCACCCGCGCCGAACCAGGCAGCATCGAGACGGTGATCGTCACTGCGTGCACGGCGATGGTGGTCGCAAAATTCCGTGACAGCATTCAAAATGCCCCACGCGGTACCCGATGCGGATGGCAGATCCGAGCCTTTGCCGCGTCCGGCATAGAGCTGACCGACTGCCTTGATGGCTCGTTCATTGACAGAGAGTGCTTCTCGATCGGGAAGATTGGTCGTCGAGTAGGTCAAGACGCGCCGCAGGAATGCCTCGGCCGCCGAGTCGGTCACCTTGCGTTCGGACAACGCCTTGGCTCGGACCATGAACGCATCCCATGTGGAGACGGCGATGCCGAGCTGGCGTTTGACAGCCGCCGCGTCGAACTGCGAGCGGTGTGAGACTTTGATTGCGCCAGCGCTGTTGCCTAGGGCGATCTGCAAGGTATTGTTGCAGACGACGCGCACCGACGTGAATTGCGCGGTAGTGGCCAACGTCCCGTCGCAGGCCGTGGCCAACAGCAGGTAGCCGTTGACCTGATCCTTGCCCTTGAGCGAATCGGACTGACCCGTGCGTGCCAGCGCCCAGAGTTTGCGGCCTTCCTTCAACACGCCGGCTGTCTCGAGTTGGAACCCGCCGATTTCCGTCAGGTCTCGATAAAACTCCAAAATCTCTTCGGGTTGCACGACCTGATAGCGTGCGGAGACGACCGACAACGGGGCCTTGTTGTCAGACCTGTACAGCACTTTCTGTTCGGGAAACGCGTGAATTGAGCCGAGATTGCGGTTGCCAGCAGCAACGAAGCGCACTTCGGCTTCTTCGATGCGCCAGTCCATGCCGGCGGCGCGAGCCCAGACTTCGAGCGGTTGTTTGGGGGCGAGCTTGTTGCCAAGACCGTGCCATGGTTCGGCGCCGACATAGGCCATCGATTGAACGAGATGCATGAGCGAAACTCCTATTCGAAAATCACAGTGCATAAAGCCCGGCCGAGGCCGAGCGGAACGAAATCAGTGAGGGAAATGAAACGAACGACGGACTAGCGGGGCTGGATGCTGAAGGTGCGTCCGCACGCGAGGCATCGCCAGTTGTCGAGAATCTTTTGGTCGACGGCTTCGCCAAAGGCGGCTCCGGTTGCACAGCCGGCCGCACCCGCGATCAGGCCGGCGAGGATCGCACCGGCCACTCCGCCGCATGCCGAGCCGATGGGACCAGCGAGCAATCCAGCCGTTGCGCCGGCTTCCGCGCCAGACAAGGCGATAGCGACGGCGCCGGTCGCGCCGGCCGCTGCACCGACGGTTCCACCAATACGGCGTGCGACATGGCGAGGTTCCGTACGGGGCGATTGGCACTGTGGACACGGATAAATCGGCCCCGAGCCAGGGCGGTATTGAGCGGATTCGGTGGTATCGGCTCGTGACGGACGTGGCGGCCACGATTCCTCGTCGTCATCGAATGCGCGGCGATCATGCATGGGTTGCAATCTCCTTGCGGATCTTGCCGACGTACTTGCAGTGGCATGCGGCCACCAGTACCCCGCCGACGAACGCGAGCGCGAAAGCGGCGAGGTAATCGAGGGGAGAGGGCATGATTGGTTTCCTGAGAATGGACAAGCGCGAAGCGGAGCGACGGCCTGCCGACGCGGACCGATCGTTCGGCAATTGAGTGCTTTCGACCTTTTGCTCGGATCAGAGGGCACGGACCGGTCTCACTGAAGGGTGGAGCCGAAGCCGTGGCCGCACGTCAGACACCGATAGTTGTTGAACACGTTGTCGTCGAGCACAGCGCCGACAGCCGAGCCGGCAACAGATCCGGCTGCGCTACCGAGGAGGCCGGCAACGACCGCACCCGCCAGTCCGCCGAACACCGCACCCACCGGTCCGCCGACCGCGCCAACGGCCGCGCCGGCTTCAGCACCGGATAGCGCCATGGCAAAACCACTGGTCGCGCCGGCGACGCTGCCGATCGTACTGCCGGTCCTGCGACCGACATTGAGCGTTTCAATACGCGTCGAGTTGCAATGGGGGCAGCTATGTGTGCCCGCTGGGGAGGAAGCTGTTTCGGTCGCCGGTTGGGGTGCGTAGGAGAAGTAGTCGGAGGACGGCGGCGCGCGATCTGCCTCCGGTGCAGGTGACGCGGGCTCGAAAAGCGATTCGTAAAATTCGGGCGGTGCGAACGACGATTGGCGGGATGTCGCATGGCTTGACGATACCGAAGCCGCGTTGTGTAGCGCGTCCAGCGCATGATTGGGATACGGCGCCTGCGCTTCCCATTCATCGTGTTCGTCGATCACAGTGGGCGACGGCGAGGATGGGGTAGGGGTTCGAGGGGAAGTAGGACGATCTTTGGTCGCGAGCCAGTAGCACCCGAACGTGAACATCGCGACGAGGACGAGTGCCGGGCCGACCAGCAAGACGGTGTAGAGAGTGGAATTCACGAAAGCTCCTGAGCGAAGTGCGCCGACGCGGAAATGCATCGGCGGAGCGGCTATAGCGGGCCGTGCTCAGGAAGGTGATATGTGGTTGAAAGAAATTGGAATCCAGCACCAGTGCCGGATGCTCGCCGATCGTTAAAAATTGGTTAATGCTCCAATTGGCAGTGGTGTATGCGAATTGATCGATCGGATCTGCGGTATCGTACACAGGCAACGAGTGGATGCTGATATTTTGTCGTGGGTGTCGCGACATCTGCGCGAAGTAGATCAATTACGCGGAGTAGGGGCATTGTCAGTTGATCAATTGAAACGAATACGCGAGGCGCTTTCGCCGTACGGATTGAAGCTGCTGAAATCTGATTGGCGGGGATGGAACGCTCAATATCGCTTCCGTTGCAGCAACGGCCACGAGGTCAGTCGATCCGGTTCGCATCTGTACTACAACCTCATCGCATGTCCTACCTGCCGTGATGAGGAGTCGCTGCGACAGCTTGATCAACTTGCGCGACAGGCCGGCGGGCGTTGTTTGTCCGCCAAATATGCCGGTCGTATGGCGCGCTACCAGTTCGTTTGCCGTGAAGGACACACGTTCGAGAAGACGGCTGGCAACTTGCAGAAGGGATCGTGGTGCGTGTTGTGTGCGCGTGAGGAGCATTCAAAGCGGATGTCCGATCCGGACGGGATGAAGCGCTTGCGTGCGGTCGCGCGGAATCGCGGCGGGAAGTGCTTGTCTACGACCTACACTAAGCTTTCAGATCGTTATCGCTTTCGGTGTGCGGAAGGCCACGAATGGGAGACGGTCGGTTATGAGGTGACGAGGGGTGCGTGGTGCCGAAAATGTGCCGATGCACGGAAGTCGGTAGCGTATCGTCGTGCTGACGGCCTCCAGGCGATGCAGGCGCATGCGTTGAAACGTGGCGGCATTTGTCTTGCGACCGAATACATCGGAAACGATGCCTATTACCGGTTTCGCTGCGGGTATGGTCACGAATGGGATGCGCAGGGAGCGAAGATCTTTCGAGGATCGTGGTGCCCGAGATGTCAGAACCAGGGCAACGTATATGACATTTCCGATATGCGCCGCTTAGCAAAAGAACATGGTGGCCGGTGCCTGTCTCGTACCTACAAGAACGCCGCGACGAAACTTGAATGGGCATGCGCACATGGCCATCGCTGGTCGGCAGTGCCGGGGGCGATCGTCGCGGGGAGGTGGTGCCGTGTATGTGCGTACGATGGCCGGAAGCTTGGGTTGAAGCTGATGCGAACAATCGCAAGGGAGCGCGGCGGTCGATGCGTCTCGACAGACTATGTGAACTCCAGCACGAGGCTTGAGTGGGAATGCCATATCGGGCATCGTTGGTTCGCGACGCCGAATACGATCAGAAACGGGCACTGGTGTCGACTGTGCGCCTATCTAGAGATGACGACAAATCCGAAGACCATTCGCAAGCGCCGCCACTTGCTGACCAAGGTCTGATAGCGCACCAGGCGGACAGTCTGGCGTCCAGATGAGGATGTTTTAGAATTTGGCAGGCTGATACGATCAGCATGGAGCACCCGAATAATTGTAAGGAATGTAAACGAGGGCGTCATGTTTAAGGGCATCAGTGCCATTGTGATTGGGGTGGGCCTTCTTGTCGCTGCTGCAATCAGCGCACAGTCGACTAGAGAGTTTCTTCGAACGTCGATTGTGGTACCGGGCCTCGTCGTTAAGCTCAATGCCGGCGGATACCATCCCGAGATTCAATTCACCACCAAGACAGGACAGCAGATTTCGTATCCGCAAGGCGGGATTGTCACGAAAGTGGAGCTCGGTCAACGAGTCGAGGTGCGGTACCAAGCCGACGATCCTGATGGCAGCGCAACGATGAATGTCTTCGCCGCGATCTGGGATTCGACGATTGTTTTTGCCTTCATGGGTGCGGTCGCAATCGTGTGCGGGATTATGAATCTGCCGTCACGGACATAACGAGAAGCAGAAGAGAGAGGGCGTATGTCGTATCTTCGGAAGAGCAAGTGGAAATATGACACTGGCGCGGGCGGTGGGGTGAGCGTTGACATCGTAGTTGCGACGGGAGGGAACATCGTTCTCACTGATCCTCAGAAGCATTCGCAAAGCTTCTACTATGGCGGTGTGGGTATTGGGTACGGCTGGGGCGCGAAGATTCCGAAAATCAAGTTGCCGAGATTCACAATTCCCGAGTTGAAATTGCCAAGCTTCGGTAGCCACGACGCAAGTGCGGCTGGTTCGACGTATGATTTCCCGAGTCATGGAACCGTTTACATGACAAGTGCATTTAAGGGCAGCGAGCTTACGCGATCGGATTTGCAAGGCGGAACCGTCTATCTTGATGGCTACGGCGGGGCAGTTGTCGCGCAGGGCGGGACCGTCATGCTGTTGGGCATCAATCCAGCATTGCTTGCGCTGGGCCTGACGAGCCCAGCCATGTCGATGATTCTGGCAGAGGCCATCGCGGATGCTCCGGCGCTGCTCTTCATGCATGGTCTAACGGCTGGCTTTCAGGCCGGTTTTGGTGGCGGTATTCTGGCTGGCTATCTCCACTGACCTATACCAGCGGTTGTGTCCCAGGGCGTGGAGTGCACCGCAAAAGCTCCTTGCCGCTCTCGGCCGATAACACGACGAGCTGAACGTAGCTGTTTGACTGAGCGTACGGGCCGAAGAATCGGTCCATGACAGCCGAGAACCGATGCAGGCTGACATCTCGTGTCGCAGCCTCGGAGAACGAAAGCACGATCTCCACACCGCGAACAAATGACGGGAAGTGATCGTCGAGAGACATCCACCTGATCGCCGGTTTGTAGTCGAGCGATGCGATCGCATCGATGCAACGTTGGGCAACCACGCTGGAACGCGGAGCATGGAAACGGAGAAACTCCTTCAGCGCGGGTAGTCCGGTCCGCGTCAGGTCGAGCGGATGCGGCGCCAGTGCCGACAGGACGCGCCAAAGCGCACCGCCACGCGGCAGGGCAGCCGGCAAGGTGGGGCGGGAGAGCAGCGTGATCGGGCACGCCAATGCCGAACCCTCGTACAGAAGATCGCTATCCGGACCACCGATCGGCAACCGGGACGGCATTGCTCCGTTGGTTGCCAGGACATCGACATCGACCTGAGGGTGTCGCGGATGTGCGGTTTGACCCTTTAAGTCGACCAACGCCAGTTGCGATTCCACAAGCGCGCCGTCCGGCATGGCTTCCGGATCTCGGTAGGCCAGCCAATAGACGGCGGACGAATCCGTCGGCCGTGCATGACTGAATGCACGATACGGCCACACCAGCGTGCGCGATGTCGCCTGTGAAGCGATGAGGGCCTTGTCTTCATCCGATTTCGTACGGTCGCCCAGATAAACGGCTTCAACCGAGTAGACGCTCAGCGGAATGCCGGTTGCCAACGGGGTCGGCGTGATCGGATAGGTGGCATCGGGACTGGTTAGCTGGATAGGCGTTGCCGCGCGTTCGAACAGGTTGACGACCGGTGTGCAAAACAATCGGAACGTGCTGATGTTCAGCGTTGCCAGGATCTGAGCGGCGCCGGAATCATGGGCGGTACCTTGCACGGCGATGTGAAGCGTCAGTCGTCGAGCTGCTTCGGCGCGCGCGGCGCGACGCATTCGACCCAGGTCGATGTCGACGAAATCAAACTTCTCGGGGAAGGCAAAATACTCGATCAGATGCCGAAACGACTGTGCGCTCGTATCGTCTTCGTTCGGTAATAATCGTTCGCCATCCGCAAAGCCGGCCGTCTCAATGGGGACTTTCGACAAGCGGGCCCAGCGTCCGCTTTCGTCCACCTCCACGTAGGCGGCCGATGCACGAAGCAACAGCGTATCGGAAAGTGCGGCGACGAGCGGCCGCTCTCCGGACAGATGTACCCGCACTGGGGCGGACGGAATGGCGTCATCGAATGCTTGCGACGCGGATTCGCTTGTAAAGGTAATCGAAATGATCCCCGTCACTTCTGCCGGGATGCGCGCCGCTGCTGGCGCAAGCGTCGCTGGCGAATAGCGAGCCGAGTGAATACGTAGTGGCGACAACGTGACGTCGTAGACGGTGCGGAAGCGACACGGTGCGGCATTGGCGTCCAGCATCGTGCCGCGCGCTATCGTTAACGGTTCGGTAAGCTGACCGAACAGAACCGATGGGTCGAATGAGGCAACCGCGCATGACGGGACCGTGCGCAGATACTGCGGATAGGCAATTTCGAGAAGTGCCTCGGTGAATTGCGGGTAATCGTCATCAAGCTTCGCATCGACACGAGCGGCTAGCAGCGCGAATGTCTGTACCATTCGGTCGACGTGCAGGTCTTCGACGTGGCCGCCAGACATGCCGAGGCGTGCCGCAATCTTCGGAAAGCGTCGAGCAAAGTCCGCCAGACTGCGTGCAAGCAGTCCGACTTCACGTTCGTAATGTGACAGCAGGTGGTCCATTCGCTGCAAATATTCAATAATCCGCGATAATCGGTCCCCGTTTTCCGGAGCCGACATCTAGTCCAAATGGCGCGCAGACATATTAGAATGGCCGCGCCGACAAAAAACTGCCCCTCTGCTGAGAGATTCCGAGGCTACATATGCAAATGTCCGAAATTGCGAGCTTCTTCCAGCTCCAGAGCAATCGCCTGTTTACGATTGAAACGCCTTTGAAAGGTCGATCGGATCTCGTGCTCGTCGATTTCCATTGTACCGAGGGGTTATCTCAGAATTTCGAGATGCATGTCCGGCTCGCGTCGCAGGACAAGAATATCGAGCTGAAGAAGCTGATCGGCCAACCTGTGACAATCACGTTGCAGTTGACCGATGCGCTCGCCAGCTCGGAAGAGCGTTACTTTCACGGATACGTCGCAGCGTTTTCGCATCTCGATACCGATGGTGGTTTTGCGATGTACAGCGCAACGATCCTTCCGTGGCTCTGGATGCTCTCTCGCCGGCAGGACATTCGGATCTTTCAGGAAGAGAATACAGAGGCGATTCTCGCGCGCGTGTTTCGTGAGTACGGCAAGCTCGCGTCGTTTGAGTTTCGGCTCTCGAAAGGAACGCAGAATCGCAGCTATTGCACGCAGTACCGTGAGACGGATCTTGCTTTCGTCGAACGGCTGATGCGCGAGGACGGCCTGTTCTATTACTTCGAGCATGCGAAGGATGGGCACAAGCTGATCATCGCCGATAACTCGGTGACCGCAAAGCCGATCGACGGGCGCAGTCCATCGCTGCAATACAACCAGGGCGAGGCGATGGACAATCTTGCCGTCATCACGTCATTTCAAGCGCAGCGTCAGCTTGCACCGGACACGGTCGGACTGAAAACTTTCGACTACAAAATTCCCCATGCCCGGCGATTCGTGTCGGGTGGAACGGAAGTCAATCAAGGCGACGTACCGTCCTACGAGATCTACGACTACCTCGGCGAGCATGGTTTCGCTGACAGCGATCGAGGTGAAGAGCTCACGCGCTTCCGGACGGAAGCGCTGGCTGCGCACAGCAAGACGTTCGTCGGGGTAACGACGGGTCGTCGGATGATGCCGTGCCGATACTTCGAGCTGGACGACCACTACGATCACGCCAGCACCAAACAGGAAGACCGGCAATTCCTGTTGCTGACTGTGTCACACACCGGGACGAACAACTATGAGCCTGGTGAGGGGAGCTCGGCGTATTCGTGCAGCTTCACCTGCATTCGCAAGAAAATTCCGTACCGTCCGGCATTCGAGGGCGAGCGTCCGACGATCGTCGGGCCGCAGACGGCGATCGTCGTGGGTCCGAAAGGCGAGGAGATTTATACGGATAGTCTCGGTCGGGTGAAGGTGCAGTTCCACTGGGATCGTCTCGGCAAACGCGACCAAGGGAGTTCCTGCTGGGTGCGCGTGAGCCAGCCGTGGGCGGGTAGCGGTTTCGGGATGATTCAGATTCCGCGAATCGGGGATGAGGTGGTCGTGAGCTTCCTGGACGGAAATCCGGACCGTCCCCTCGTGACGTCGCGTGTTTACAACTCGCAGAACATGCCGCCGTGGGCGTTGCCAGCCAACGCGACACAGAGCGGGATTCTGACGCGTTCGACCAAGACCGGTAACGTCAATACGGCCAATGCGATTCGCTTCGAGGACAAGAAGGGTGAGGAAGAGGTCTGGCTACACGCCGAGAAGGACCAGCGCATCGAGGTCGAGCACAATGAATCGCATTGGGTTGGCAACGATCGCACCAAGAACATCGATCACGATGAGACGGTACACGTCGGCCACGATCGCACGGAAACCGTCGACAACAACGAGACGATTCACATTGGGGTGGATCGTACCGAGACCGTTGGCAACAACGAGACGCTGACGGTCGGCGGCAACCGGAACGAGACGATCGAGGGGATGGAGAATCTCCTGATTGCACTGACGTCGACGGAGACGGTGGGGCTGGCGAAAGCCCTGACCGTTGGCGGCGCGTATACGGTGACGGTAGCGGGCGCGATCAACACGGCGGCCGGGCTTGCCAGCGCAGAGGAAGTGGGGCTGTCGAAAACCACGATGGTGGGTAAGACCTATACGGTTACTGCGGGCGATCGTATTGAGTTGCGAACCGGTAAAGCGTCGATCGTTCTCGAAAGCAGCGGACACATCACGATTAGCGGGACGAGCATCGACATTCTCGGTTCCGACGCGGTGAAGGTCGACGGCAAGACCGTCGATCTGAACTAAGTGCTACGACGATGGAGTTCCGTAACCTCACGCCCTTGCATGCGATGGCGTTCAATGCCGTCGACGTGCCGGGCAACGAAATCCACGTGGTGGCGCTCAAGGCAGCGTATCGGCTTGAGCCGGCGCAGTCGCTCGACGCCGATGGCGATACGCATCGTTGCGTGCTGCTGAGCGGCGACAATGCCGTCCCGTTGGCGATGGCAGACGAATACGAAGGCGAAACGGGTAAGAGCAGCGTGAAATGGGAAAGCGATCTCGCGCCGTTCAAACCGAAGTGTGACGTCCTGGTTCGTGCGACAGCGCACGCCCCGCATGGCATGCCTGCGGCTTCGTGGCCCGCTCGCGTACGGGTCTTCGATGCCGGTGCGATGGTCATCGACAAAGGACTGCGCGTAACGGGGCCGCGCTCGTTTACGAAGGGCTGGCGCGGG
Organism: Burkholderia sp. LK4; assembly: GCF_001043615.1. Classification (NCBI taxonomy): domain Bacteria; kingdom Pseudomonadati; phylum Pseudomonadota; class Betaproteobacteria; order Burkholderiales; family Burkholderiaceae; genus Burkholderia; species Burkholderia sp. LK4. The sequence goes on along the minus strand of NZ_LDUL01000016.1, from coordinate 151,131 downwards.
TGGAAGCTCGGCGAGCCTGAGCTGACACGAGCTGTTTCGGTGCGCTGGGAGCAGGCGTATGGCGGCGCGAGTCGCGTGGCCCTTGCGCCAGGTGCAACGGGAGCGAGCGCGGAACATGAACTGAACGAAGTCTGCTTCACCAACCCGCTGGGCCGGGGATGGGTGGAGAAGCGTTTCCTCGATCGGGCGACCCATAAGTCGGTCGTCGCCTCGTTGTGTGCGTCGTCGATTCCAGGACCATTGCCGAAGATTGCCGAGATTCCTGCGCCTCAGATCGAAGCATGGGACATTCCGATAACCAGTCTCGACGTTGCCGAGCATTCCGCTTCGGGGCTGGATGCCAAGCAGATGAAAGAGGTCGTAGCCCGCTATGCGACGACGCCTGTCGGATTGGGTGTTGTTGGTCGCGCCTGGACACCCCGTTTGCAGTTTGCCGGGACGTACGACGAGACCTGGCATAAGACAAGATGGCCGTACCATCCGGTGGATCATGACTTCCACTATTGGAATGGTGCGCCGGCAGATCAGCAGATCGAATGGCCTGCGCCGGGACTCGCCTTCGAGCTTGCCAATCTCGCGCTGCCGGAGCACACGCGTGCAGGCTTTTTGCGTGCGAGGCTTCCGGGGCATCGCGCCCTTGTGGCGCTTCGCTTCAAGAGCGGGGAAATCGTGCCACTCGAGATGAAGCTCGACACACTTTTGATCGATACCGAGGAAATGCGCGTATCGGCTACATGGCGGGCGGTTTTTCCGTTGCAGCCGGCGGTGCGCGTGTGCGAGGCACGTTTCGAACTCGATCGGCATGCGCCTCTGCTGCGAATGGCTGTCCCGAAAACAACCAGCGAACCGGAGGACGCGTGGCAGACAACGTAATGGCTCGCAAGGATGGCCAGTGGACCATCGTGTCGATGATGCCGGACGTATGCAAAACCCCCATGGGGAGTAGCACGCCGCCCGTACCTTATCCTGTCACAGCGAGCCTCGGCGACAGTCAGATGACGTCGAAGACGGTCTTTGCGAACGGGAATCCGATCGTGCGGTTCGATTCGAGTTTCGCGCCGGATACGATCGGCGATCAGGCCGGTGTGGCACATGGAGTCGAAAGCGGAACCGTTGGCGCCAAGTGCTGGCCTATCGACCATAGCAAGACCGTCCGGGTCGAGAGCAAGATGGTCGTGCGTCACAGCGATCAGTTCTGGATGAACGGCAATTACGTCGGGAAGGAAGCAAAGGCTGCCCGTTGGCGAGGTCGGAAGGCCCAGATTACTGAGGCACGGGAGAAAGCCGCTTCGATGCCGCCGGGACCGGAGCGGAGCAAACTCGAAGCGGCGGCAAATCGCTTTGAGCAAAACAATACGGCCGTCGAAAAGGCGCGCTTGGCTGAGAACGTTTACCACCCGGGGCAGGCGGCGCCAGAGGGATGGACGAACGTCAGCAGCGACCCTGCGAAACTGGCTCAGTTCAAGTTGAAGCCCAACGATTTTTCGATACCGGGGACAAACTTTCGTGCGCAGGTCTACGAGCCGGATCCGGCAGTTTTCGGAAATGACTTCAAGACGCAGGTGGTCTTTCAGGGGACAGACAAGTACAAATGGTCCGACTGGGCCAATAACATCGCTCAAGGAGCCAATAAGAACTCAGCCTATTACGATCGTGCAGTCAAGATCGGGCGAGCGCTTGAGAAGAGTGGAACCGATGTGGACATTGTGGGGCATTCACTCGGTGGCGGCTTGGGCTCTGCCGCATCGCGCGCAAGTGGCTTGGCTGCGACCACGTTCAACGCAGCCGGCCTCAATCCGGCGACGGTAGCGCGCTATGGAGGGACACCGGTGGCATCCGATATTCAGGCCTACCGCGTGGAAGGGGAGATCCTGACGAAGGTTCAGGAAGGCAGTCACGGCATGATGCCTACAGCTGTAGGCACGCCGCACATCCTTCCGGGAACGGGTGGTATGGTCGCACGCCATGGCATGAACCAGGTCATCGATGGCATCGAAGCGCAAAAAACAGCCGATCAGGCGACGATCGTTCAGGAGACGCGTCCTTGAGGACCAATACGACAACTTCGCCGGCCCGAAGCGTGAGGTACACGGCGCGGTGGCGGTGGATGGCTCTAGCCGCTGTCTCTGCACTAACAATCATCGTAAGTGGATGCAATATGAGCGCGAACTCACCCAGCAAGTATTTTGACGGCAGCTATCTGTCTGCTGCCAAGGCGATCAGCGATGGCGACGTTGCTCAACTGAAATCGGCGTTGTCCGGGATCGACGTGAACAAGCCCGGGCGACAAGAGATGACGTTGCTTTGGTTTGCCATCTCGACCAAGAATTTCCCCGCGATCAGCGAACTGATCGCGCATGGCTCAAAGCCGGACGCTCAAATTGTGGAGGGGCTGGGCAGTGCGATGTACTTCGCGATCACCAATGAAGACACTCGCTACCTGAAGGCCATGCTCGATGGGGGCTTGTCGCCGGATACGGTCGATAGCGATGGCACGAGCCTGTTGCAGCGGGCGATGGAAGGCAACGGCGCGATGGAGCGAGTAAAGCTGCTAGTCGAACATCACGCAAACATCAATCATCGCGACAGCATTGGCGGGACCGCACTGGATTCCGCGCTCGACGTCGCCAAGCCGGACATTGCGATTTTTCTCGTTGAGCATGGTGCCGATGTCAACGCCCATACGACGAATGGCGTGAGCGTGGCCTACTCCGTGCAGAAAGACATCGACGCACTGCAACCGGAGGCCAAGCAGGCTACGGTCACCGACATCTCGTTGGATAAGGAGGGGCAACCGGTCAGAACGACACAGACGCCTCCCGCACCAGGGTTGTCGCCCGAGGGCAAGGAGCGCTTGGAAAAATTCGAGCGCCTGCGCGCGCTGATGATTGCGAAGGGGGCGAAATTTCCACCTGACCCGCCGGCGAAGGTTCGAGAACAGATGAGCAAAAAATAAGTCGGGGAGCGTACCGTGGGTGACAAGGGCAATACTGTCGGCAGATTGTACGGTCAGGCGTCGATGTCGAGCGCCCCTGCGTCTTCAGCCAATCCGCCGGTGAAAGCGGAAACACCAGAAGAGGAGGGTTGGTTCTCCAAATGGTGGGGCAATACGAAGCACGAGCTGAGTGAGGCCGCAGATCATCCATGGGAGGCGACGAAGGGCGCTGTCAAAGGGATTGCCAATATACCGTCCGATATTGGCGAGTTGCTGATCAAAGGCAGTACGCTCCAAACCGCAGGGCAAATGGAGCAGGCTGCGGCTATGCAAAGTGTGTTTGGGCAAACGCAGTCTGCTCAGGCGCTGATGCAGGGGGCGCAGGAGGTCAAGGCGAGTGCTGGCTCCATCGAGCTACCCAAGTTCCAGATGAGCAATGCGGCCCAGGCTGGCGGCGACAAGATTGCGACGGCCGTGTCACTTCTTGCTGGAGGAGCCGGGCTGGCCAAGGGCGGAGTCAGAGGTATGGCGGCCCTGGGTAAGGTTGGTGCTGCTGAAGGAGCTGAACTGACTAAGACCGCTTCGGCCGCTGGGAAGGTGCTTAAGACTGAAGGCGCTGTTGCTGAAGGCGCAAAGGCAGCCGACGCACCCACGGCGGTCGGTAAGGCGGCTGGCGCAACTGACGGTGTCGGCACCGGAGGTGCGGCAGGAGATGGCGCTAAAGTGCTTAAGCCTGCTGAGGCTAAGCTAAAGCCCGGTACGCCCGAACATAAAGCATCGAGATGGGAAAGATACAAAGCACGAGGTGGGAAGAAAGACTACGAGGCTTGGAGCAAGCAATATGACACGAACATGCGCAACTACCAATTTGGAGCTGCGCGTGAATCTGCGTATCGTGAGGCCATGGATGCCTCTGAGGGCACCCTCAAGACGCCTCTGACCAATCGTCAGATTGATATTCTGAAGGCAGACGAAATGTATGCTGGACAGCTTAAAACAGGTCCCGTAAGTTTGACGAAGGAAAACATCTTGGCAATCCAGAAGGATGGAGAACTAGTCAAGCAAGGCTGGCAGGTTGAACACATCCTTGAGCAAGGCGCGTCGAAGCCATATCTCGATGCTTTGGAGAAAGCGGGCATAGATGCACATATTGGTCCTAAGATTCCGTAAAGGAAGTGTGAAATGGCTTTCGATAAAAAATTGGCTGAAGAAGAATTTGATAATTTCCTGATGAACATGGATGACCAGTTGGATTGGTTGTCCGGGAAGGCGGATGAGCATGGTATTGAGTTGAATGTCAAAATAGACGATTTGCCGAAGTTGGAGAAATTGTTTGATCTTTTGTCTAATGGTCAGGACAAGAGTTATGTGTCAGGTCTTGTTGTTGCATTTGCTCGTTTTCTTGGTGAGATTGTTAGGGAAAACTATGGCGGAAAATGGGACTTGCCGCTTGATGACGAGAAGAATATAAATTTCAATACTCCTGTCATTGTTGGGCATGTGCCAATAGACGGGCTTGAATTTGCACCGCTGTCGGTGATGCGCGCATACGCCCTTCGTAGAAAACCGGGAACCTTGCAGCGAGCCGTGGACGCGCAAGTAAATCCTAAACCAGTGGACTTAAGTGGCTTGGCGGAGGAGGAGTGACGTGTGGATGGTCCTGAGATCCTCATAATCTCCTGTGACAGCGTAAAGAGTTGCTGAAGCTTATAACTGGAAGGAAAGTAGGTGGGAAAAGATGTGAAGCGGCGAGGCGGCCGCTCGACGTTGATGAGAGAGATGTTGTTGCCACTATCGACCGAGAAGGTTCGATCTCTTTCTCTGGAGCATCACATGGCGCTGGCCGTGGTGCGTTCTGGAAACGGGGATTGTGACCAGGTTATCTGCCTGCTGCGGGTCGTCTATCTGGCCTTCTTTATGCGAAGTGAGACTGAATCTGGCTCGGATTTCGACCTCTACCGCCGAGCTGAAGCCGTGCTGGACGCCTATATTGCACGAGCAGAGCGCGACGAGCCGTGGATGCTTCAGCCGAACGAAGCCGCTGACGTCGAGCGGCTTCTAGTCGTACATGACGCACAACTGGCAGCGGTGCCGAAGTACCGCTATCTTGCGGCGTGGGATCGGTTGCAGCGGTTCGTAACGGGAACTGGACGATCGCCGATTCCATGTCGGGACAATGTGTAAGGGGCGACGGAGTACCCTTCCTCGACGCTCTACTCCTTCTGCGCGCATGAACTTTGCGACTCCGTTTACTGGCAAGCCTACAAAACCGCATCTCTCGGGATTGTTTCTGCTTGACCCGACTGTGCTCCTGAAGCTCAGCGGGCATCCGCTGCAGGCGATGCTGAAAAGTGCATTGGGAGAAGCATTGGCAAAGCGCATGGAGCGTGCGCTGCGCGATAACACGGAGTCTCAAGATCTCCCGGGCGCACTTCTGGATGCGTTGCCTGACTGGCCTATCGAGATTGCAGCCCAGTTCCGCCGGGCTGCGACCGGGGACAAGGCGGCAGCCGACATGCTTGCCGAACAGGGACCGTGGGAAACCTTCTATGCCGTTCGTACTGAGCCACTGACCTACTGCAGCGACTATCGACTGGCTATAGAGCGCGCGTCGCGGCCCGCCGAGGCTGCTGTTAGGCGAGGGGATTACGCCTCGTGCGCACAACTGCTCGGCATGAATCCAGTGCTCAAACCGTTGGTGTGGGATGGCGCTATGCGGGCGCTGACGCAGGCGAATGACGTCGAGGACATCATTGCGTTCCAGTTCAGTGTTGCGATGGAGGTGGAGCTCAGTTGCCTCGCCGCGTTGGATGTTCAGCTTGGCGTCAGTGACCAGGTCAAAGAACCGATATTTTCCGTGCTGCTGCAAGACCCGGAGCATCCCGACCGGAATCCGCCAGCGTTGTTTTTTCAATGGATCAGGCAGACCACCGGGCTAAGTACCCTTACTGAGCTTGAGGCACGGTTATCGCTCGCCGGTACACCCGTTCATCTAGTGACACTCAAGAATTGGAGTCGTGGCCGCCAGATACCGACCTTCGCGTGGCTGAGGTTGCTCGTCGCGCTCTGCCCGACCGAGACGGACCGGCAGCGGGCGGAATGGCTGTACTGGGCCACAAAGCTGTTGAATCTGTTGGGCCATTACTCGACTCGATTCGTGAAACTGACGCAGCGTCGATTCGCTGTGGAAACGCCCCCGGCGGCCGAACAGGAGGAGTCACTGTGGCTGCGATTTCCTCACCACTATTGCACATTTGGTGATTGGGCCCGAGGACGTTACCCACATTGGATTATGTACCACCGGGCCCGAATCAACGGCGGGTAACACCCGAACATCGGATGTGCGTTCTCGCCCGCCTATCGTCTACCTTGCGAGCTCGGCTGTGATCGCGCCGGCGCATTGGTCCTGCCGCCGCCGGAGGGGTGTCCCGTAGTGCTGGGCCAACCGCCGGAGCCCTTGGCAGTGCCGGACTTGCTGCCCGTCTTTCCACCTGAGGTGTTTCCGCTTGGGTACTTTCCTGCTCCGTGTGCCATGTCGATTCTCCAGTGTAGAGGGTTGGCTTGCCGTGACGGACCCAATGCCCGCCCACGAATTGAGTATTCGATATCCGGAGGGCGGCGTGGGTAGCGCTGTTTGGACACGGTGGGAGGTGTGGCCGGGCGGGGCTGACCGTCGTATATGTGCGTGGTGACTGGCTGAATGCCTCTGACGAGCCGGCATCCATGACATCCCCATCAGGATCAAAGACGCGGGGATCCAGCAAAGGCGTCGAGCTTGGCAGGTATGGGTATCTTGAGCCCCGGACGGTGGAAATTGGGCGGCACCGCTTTCCCGATGCTCCCGGCCAACCGTAAGCGACTCGGCCCGACCGTTTCCCGACGCTGATTTTGCTGGCGCACGATAGTCGCGTTTAGATTGACGGAGACGGTCCGCTATGCCGAACGCAGCGCGCCCGGCCCATCGCACGTATGCGCCGGAATTCAAGCAGCAAGTGATCAGGGAAACGTTGGAACCAGGCATGTCGGTGTCGATCGTCGCGCGGCGGCACGACATCAATGCCAACGTCGTGTTCGGGTGGCGCAAGCAATTTCGGGAAGGCAAGCTGGAGCTGCCGGTACTGGACGCTGCGCCATCGGCCATGACAGGCACGGAGTTGCTGAGCGTTGACGTGATCGATTCTGCGTTGATGCTGCCGGCGCCGCAGCCGGCAGGAAACACGACGTCGAAGGTGATAAGCGGTGTTCCCGCACCGATGGCTGAGTGGGCCTGTCATGCCGTAGATCCGGGCCTAAGCGAGTTCAAGATCGATAATTTCCATGACCTGTACCGCTGGAGGCCGTGGAAGCCCGAGATCTACCCAGGACTACGACGCGCCGATCGTCGGACATGTCGACGGGCAGTTCAAGCCGCTGATCGCGGGCTTCGGCTTCGTGCCGCGCGCGCTCCAGAAGGAGCGGATTGAAGCGGCAAAGGCGGCCGGCAAGAAGCCGGACATCATGCGCACGTCGATGAACGTGCGTGATGACAACGTCGGGAAGTCGCGGCTATTCGCTCCAACATGGCGAGCCGGGGGCCGCTGCCTGATCCCGGCCAAATACATCGTCGAGCCGTCGTATCCGGAGGCGTATGAAGGCGAGGATAGCAAATGGGTGCTCGGGCCATGCGTGTGGCAGCGCATCAGCGTGATCGATCACCCCACCATGTGCGTCGCCGGGATCTGGCAAACGGTGCGTCGTCACGACGGCACAGATGTTAATGCGATGGCAATGCTTACTGTCAACGCCGACGGCCACCCGCTGATGTCGCGCATGCATAGTCTGGCTGACGAGAAGCGGTCAGTCATCATCCTCCGGCCGGACGACTGGGAGGAATGGCTGACGACGCCGAACGTCGAAACGGCGCGAGCAATGCTGCAGCTCTACCCAGCGGATGAGATGGTCGCGAACCCAAAGTAACTTGTTTGAGCGCAAGCACTCCAGCTTGCCCGTACCAGCCACGCTGATTGGAAACTTGTTCTACCATGTGCTGTAACAACCGCGGGCACGGATGGTCCTGGCTGAGGGAGCCGACTCGTGCGCCGCTGAGGCGCCTTGCGCTGGCGCCACATATCGAATAATTGCCTTTGCAAGAGCGTTCTTACTGTACTCTGATGTCCCAATCGTTACGGGAGAGAAAGATTGACTGATCCGAACTTTGCCAAGCGTATCGCCGCCATGAACGCAATGTATAAGCTGCCGGCGCAGCAGAGCCCCGCATTGCCAGCCGCGACTGCGGACAGGCTGCGAAAGTTCAAGGCGACCTTGCTTGATGAGGTCCATGAAATCGACGAAATCATCAGTGCTGCCGAAGGAGATGGGGATCCGCTGGACATCCTGGTTGCGTTGGCGGACCTCCTTGGCGACGTGATCGTCTATTGCCGATCCGAAGCACTGAAATATGGCATCCCGCTCGAAGATGTTTTGTCGATCATCATGGACAGCAACGAGAGCAAGCTGGGTGCGGATGGCATGCCAATCTACGACGACAACGGAAAGTTCCTGAAGGGGCCGAACTACTGGAAGCCCGAACCGAAGATAAGACAGCTCCTCCAGGCCGCTATTGCTAACGGTGAGACGTGAATCAAGTCAGGTGCACGTATCGGGGGGCGCAGCCACCGATCTATCGGTGCGGTCGATTGTCACTGTGAATCGGTGCCAAAGGTCGACTCCCGAGGAGCGCTTCTTCTTGCGACGCGGGTGATCGAATAGTAGACCGACCTGCTCGGGATAGACACTCGCAAAGATCGCCGAAGCGATACCGCACGGCTTAGGGCCGATGGGCGCGACGAACATCCGCTTATCAGGGCCAAGTGTGTCGCGTGTGCGTTCAAGGCATTCGAACGCGGCCTCTGGATCATTGGCCGAGCAATAGTCGAGATGAAGTTGATGGGTTTCCAAGGCTGTGAGGTGCGGAATGATGGCATCGAGCTCCCAACCTGGATGGAATGCTGGGATCCCAAACACCACCTTCACATACTTCGAGGCGATCATCTGGTATTCCTCTAGCGCACGGTCGAGCCGTTCAGGCTCGAATCCAAGGAAGAAGACGCCCGCCTCGACCTCCTCGCTGGATAGGTCGACAATAGCATTCGGGATGGCCACGTAGCCACGCGTCGGCTCGGACAACGCGAACAACTCCGCACCCTTGCCGTCGCGAGTGTATTCGGCTGGCTCGACATAAATAATATTTATCGCAGTGGCGCCGTTGGCGAGCAGCGCGTTAACAGCACAAAACAGCTCTGCAAAGCCGAGCGTCGTTGCTTCTAATACGACCTTGCGCCAATCGTACTCGCATAGCAGTTCAAGGGCCGAGTCGCTGGACATTTTTCGCGTGCCTACGGTTAGTGACATGTCGTCGACACCGAAGCTTAGCTTGACACGGCTGGTTTCAGGCGCACTTCGGCAGGCCGATTCACCCCGATCATCCAATTCTTCGCCGTGTAGGAGGATCATGTCCTCAGGAAGCTGGAGGTCTGCAGCCCTTTTGCCAGAGACTGAGAAAAACTTTGTCTTCATCATAGCTGCAAGCCGAGTTGTTGGGCGTCGGTATCCGATAGCTGCCGCGCGAGGCCACGTGCCAGTTCCTTGTATTCGTTCTCGTTGCCCATCACCAACGTGTGAAACTGTTCTACTGAGAGTTCGAGTTTGCGTTTGCGCCTGTAGCTTATCTGGAAGTAGGGTGCATAAATGGGATTAAGTTGATAGTCGACAATGTCTTGGCCAACACCCGACTTAGATTTTGTTTCGAGTTGCTCTACCAAGATGCCGTATCGCTGCGCCTCCGCGATAAAGTCTGCCTCAGCTTCATCGAGCGGCCGACTTCCCGAATTGATCGTAAACTGGTTTTGCTCAGGCTCGCTCATGGTCGGGCTGGCCTGTAACGCACGAAAAATATTGCCCAGTCTTAGTACGAACATCCGCAGAGGTTCGCCGAAGCGCCCGAAGGTCCGGATTTCCTTGATTAATTGTTCCGATGCGTCGTATGCCGCGCGACATTGAATTGCAACGGCGTATGGCGGATCTGGCTGATCCCGCAATTCTGCAACCTCAAGCGTCTTGTAACAGAGAATGAGGAAGTTCCGGAGGTTGTTGTTTGACATCGTGCACAGCGTTTCGAATCCGCTATACAGTGGGCATTCTCGGCCGAATGGACGATACAATTCCAATAGGGATCCAAACAGATTATTGTGAACCCAACTGCTGCTGAACAGCCCTTTCAGGTCGGTGGCAAAGCTCTTCAGCTCCGTTAGTACTTTGTCGGGGTGAAGTGTCTCGCGGTTCAGCAGTGCGGGTAGTATGACAATCGCTTCAGCTGGTGCGCCTTCGAACATGAAGTCATCAGCGGCAAGGCTGCTTCTGCGGTCTTTCAAGGCTTTACTTATCCGCTCACGAATGCTCTTGCGTAGTGGCGGCTGCTCGAGGGCATGCGCGGCGATTTCCTTGTCCGCCATAGTGGGAAATCGTGTACGCATGTCTGCCAGCACTGCTTTCTGATAGGTCGGCGTCTGGCGCTCATGCAAGCGATCATGCGATCTGACCATATTGAGTCGCTCGCTCTCGAGTCGACGAGCAGCAATGTCGAGATTGCCGAGGAAAACCTCAGCAAAAAATGTCATTGCAGCTCCACTGAGCGTCAGCAAATAGTCGAGGTCCACGAGCCTGTAATCGTGCGTCGCATTGATTGACTCGGATCCGGACGTGTCGTTGTCTGACGGATGTTCCTTTGACGTAAAGCTGACGATCATCGGACGTTGGCTGTGCTTGAGAAAGGAATTCAGCACATGCCGTTGGTAGGGGACCAAATTCTCGACCTCGTCGACGTAGACAAACACAGCTAGCGTCGAAAGCGCAACGTTGCACTGCAAGTCGGCAATCAAAGACAGGATAAAGTCACGGCCCGGCGGCAGAACAGGGCAGTCTATTACCTTTACATTGGATACCCAGGTCGTGAACTTGCGACGCAACGATTCGAGGTATTTGGTCAGCTCCCGCACATTAGTAGGTGCCTCGGCGAGGTAGTCTGCCGCGCTTGGCAGGCTTAGCGCGGCCAGGTCTTCGCGATTGAATCCGGGGAAGGCGCTTTCGGCGATCGTTTCGACGGCATGCAGCAATTCCGTGGCGATCACTAGGCCAAAGTAACTTTCGAACACGACGCTCCATTCGTCGTTATCGATACCACGGTGGTATAGCGAGCTACAGAACTGAGTGTCAACGCGCCAATAGATGGCGACATGATTGATGGCGTCGGCGGGGATTTCCTTGCGCCGCTTCGAAAACGCTGTATGGTAATCGAAGTACTTCAGCAGCATGGTCTTACCACAGCCGCGCTTGCCTGTGATATACACGGAACGCGTGGCCGACGTGAGAGCCAGTCGATCAAAGTAGGGCGGAATAAAGAATTCGCCCCAGACATCGGCGCTATGTTCCTCAGCGCGAGTGCGCGCGAGCATAGAGGCGTCAATATGCATAATCAAGCCTATCGTTCGACCAGAGGTTTCCAGTTGTCGGAAACGCCCCAGAGCAATTGAATCGAGTCATCCGGGACGCCGTGGCTGAATGCAACTAATGCCCCGATGTCGCCGTAGCCATTCCCCCCGTTTCCGCCGTTAAACGGTTGGGCGCGAGCGTGAATTTGCGCGTAGACCTCTACGGGCGATTTGTCGTGCCTCCACTGCTGAGTATCGACCCACCTCCGCGCAAGGGAGGTGAAGCAGGTTTCCGGTGTCAATAACTCGCCGTGGAACAGCGGCACCGCAGGAAACCTAGTGCGTAGATGATCGCAAGCAGCTTGGTGCGCCATGCCGACAGCAATGGCAACGCGCCCAGTCGAATAGTCTTGTTCCCAACTTTCAAGGAAGTTACCGAGCTGCATGCCGGTGTAGGTGCCGTCGTCCACGACAATGAATCGCTCATTCTCGTTCAGCACAGCGAAGTCAGACGGGTAGGACTTCTTGATGCCGTACCGTTGATTGATCCCCCGGGCGATCAAGTCGCCGCTTTTGCCGGGCTGCGCCATGCCGTAGAGCACAATCGATGGAGGGCCACAGTAGAAGTCCAGCCCGGCGGCGCCATGTAGGGCGTCGGTCCAAGCAACCGTTTCCCGCTGACCGGTCTTGTCGAGGAAATGTAGCGTTGCCTGCTTCAAGGCTTGGCGCATCGACGACTGCAGCTGCTCGGTGTTCCTGAAGATGAGGTTGCGGAGGATCAACCAAGCGAGTGTCTTTTCTTCCTCTGACACGAACTGTTTAACCCAAACTTTGATGCGCTCGACCGACAGCGGCGTGCGCACGTTCGAGCGGCTAAGTGCGTGGACGGCCCGCTCCACGGCAAGTTGATCGAAGCCACCGAGTTGGGGTATTTGTGACATCGTCCGACCGCTCAGAATTGGATTTCGAGAAGATTGGTTTTAGATAAGAACCTTGCCGCGACACCGTGGGCCGATCTCGCGAGGGCAAGCTGGCCTCGTTCACTTTGGAAGAATCGGTAGAGCCGATCTCGGTGCTCGTCTGTGACGCGCAGAGCAAAGACACAATCGCTAATGGCACATGGGCCATGGACTACCAGCGCGAACTGGCTCTCGAGGTTACGGCCCACCCGGGCCAAAAGAATATCGCCGGGTAACGCCAAGCGGGCACCCTGCGACGCAATTTGGACGGATCGTTTTCCGAGAGCGAAGCGTTTTGGAACAATGCGGACAGCTTCCTCGCCTGCGCACTCCGCGAAGTCGCCAAGGTGGAATACTGGCGTCGGGAACGCCGAAATTTCGGACGAGCAGATCGCCCCGCGCACGATACACGTAACAGCCGCGCCCACGGCAATCGGCGGAAGGTCGTCTCGCAGCACCTGAAAATTCGGCGGTGCGTGGAAGGTGTAGTCAAGTCGCTTAACAGCGAGATCGGCAGGGACCTCGACAGCCGCGCTCAGGCGCCCGTCATGCTCCATTTGCCGCAGCTTTACTTGCTGCGTCTCGCCAGCCATTTTCGACAGCACGGCGAGGTAGGTTTGCGCTTCGGTGCTCTTGAATACTCCGCGCGGAAGCTGAACGACTTGCTCAAGCTTATGTTGGCGCATGAGGGCTTGACGGACGCCACTAAAACGTTCGGCAGTGATCAACCCGTCAGGCAAGATCAAGCCGAGCTTTCCATTGCGGCGTAGCAGCCGCAGGTTCTGTGCCAAGAAAAGTAGGTCTGCACCAGCGTCACGAAGCGATGCGAGAGCGCCTGACAAGCCCGCGTCTTCCAGGATCTTGCCGAAGTCGGATCGCCACCGCGGGCGGATGTAAGGTGGATTGCAAACCGCGACGTCCACTGTACCCAAGCAAAGGCCGATTTTGTCCGACAGCGCTTCATCAAGCGCGTCGTGCACAAAGTGAATATGCTTCGCATCGAGGCCAATCTGCCTCGCATGCAATTGCTTCGGAGCGTGGTGATCAACATCGACCGTGATCAGTTGCGCGTCACGCCATCGATCGACGGCGGCCGAGCATAATGAACCGGAGCCCGAGCCGAGTTCGAGTACCAGCTTGGGAGTGCGGGCCTTGATATGCTGGATCAGTGAGCGGCTGACTTCAGCGGAAGTGTAGTACCGACCCCATGGATCAGAGTACTGGCCCAAGTGGGTCCGATGTTCCCTAAAACCCCTTGACGACGCCCCCATCTGTTCCCCCGTTGAGCAACCGAATATTTTAAAGCGGTAGCCAACCGCATGTCACGATAGCTTCGTCCGAGAATTTGGCGACGAGTGGACGATAGCAGCGGGCGTGCTGACGGCGCCCGCTCCAGCGGCTTACGACATCAGTGGTCGAAGCGGCCGGCATGAGCCATGGGCTACGACCCAGCAAAGCCGCTCTCTACTCTACGACATGGTCATATATTTCCGCTATCACGGGCCGTCTAATGAGTCTGTCCGGTGCCACCCTGCGCGCCGTGATCCCGGGTGCGAATCCATCTCGCCCGAGTTTACCAGTGGACTGGACGGGACCGATCGAAGTTCGCTATCCGGCTGGGTGCTGGGAGGGCAAGCGGCTGCTGCCGGCCTTCTACGGTCGCTCGTTCACGCTGTAGGACGGATTTCAGTATCAGCTGGCAATGAGCTTCGCGGTGTAGCCGTCGCCCTGAACGTCGTTGCGCCTCGGTGCCGGAGCGTCCGGCGAGCCGATTGATCTTACTCGCTGCCTGCTCGTCGAAGACCGCTATCGGGTCCAGAATACTTGACGCTCGATGCAGGCAAATCCATTCCGTCTGGTCGGCCGCATCGGGGTCGGTTTCGCTTATCCAGTTCGTCCCGCAAGATTGACAACGGTACGCCTGAACGAGCACCGGTGTACGGCCGCGCTCAAACGCAAAGGCGGATACAGTTCCCCTCAGCGTTTCCGATTTCACTCGAACCGTCAAAACGGGGATCCAGCAGGATTCGCGGACGGTCGCGCGATGAGCGAAGTAGAAAGCGCGGAGCGTAGGTCTTGGCGTAGGTTTCGGTACTGGCCCTTGTCAGGCAAGTTGAAAGTATTGCTGCATCATCGGGCTTTGTGCAACCTGCTCACCTATGAGTGGTTTTAGGTGTGGCCGTTAGCGTCCGGGCGCCTTTTTTCCACTTCACCACCAGTTTACGCGTTCGTCGCGGAGGTAACGAGATGGTCGAGACCTGCTTGCAGCAGCATCCACGACTCAATTTTATCGTGCCACATCCGCAGAAGATCTAGCGGCCGACGTCGATAGTGTTTCTCTGCCAACGCGGACGGTTTGTGTCCTTGGATCTGCGCGACGACGCCAACAGGGACTTCAACCCATTCCGAAAGCGTACCGAATGACCGTCGCAGTCCGTGCAATGTGAGGTGAGGCAGATCGGCGGCCTCGAGTGCACCGTTGTGGGCCTTTCTGGGCTCGGCGATCTTGCCGTCCTCCGATCTGTTGCTGGTGAACACCCATTCAGAGGGCGACCAAGATTTTCCCTTTTCGGTGAGGCTGGCCAACTGCCGTCTGTTCGGCGGCATCTCGTTCATCTGCTTGAGATTCGTCAGGAGGCTCGCCAGATACGGGGTGAGTGGAATAGTGCGACCTCCGGTCCCCTCGATTTTGTCGTTCATGGTAAGACTGCGCCAGCGGAAGTCCACGTCCTTCCAACGTAATGCGGCGAGTTCTTCGCGGCGAGCTCCAGTAAGCAGGAGCCCCTGCAAATACGCGCTGATAACCGGGTTGTCTATCTGACGTACGGCCGTGAACCAAGCAAGAAGCTGTTCACGCTGGAGGCAATCACTTTTTGCCTTGGTGCGTGGTACTGCCGCGCGCACGGCCCGAGCGGCATATGCATTTGGAGCAATAGATCCTGAGTATTCTGGCATGTCGTCGCACCACCGAATGAATGCACGCAGTTTGCGGTAACTCTGCTCAGCGTTCGTTGGCCGCTTTTCTGCTTCGGCCTCAAGCCAGGTAGTCACTCGCTCGGCGTTGAGATCTGTCAGCTTCAGCGGCATTAGCGTCGCCAGCGGCCCAGGAATCGTCGTCCCACGTCCACGTTTCCAAGGTAGGCCGCCCGCTTGTGCGAGCTTCTCGTGATCGTAGTAGTGTCGATCACTCCATTTGCTGCGGTGCGCGTCTAGGTAGGCCGACCATGCTTCCGATACGGTCGCGTTTTGCCTGAGGGATTCGAGTTTGCGGGCTTCATGCTCAGCGCGCTGTTCCGCTCTTTCTTCGCGGGGATCGATGCCGCGATCCAGCAGCGCTTTGAGTCTGGCTGCTTCCTGTCTCGCACCGAGGCGCTCGATCGTTTTTCCGGTTGCGGCGTCGATCGTGGCGTGTCGCTCCAGCAGCCACGAGTTCGGCGAGCCGATGGTTATGCGAACGGTCTTGCCAAACAAACGACCCTCAAATACGTAGGACTTCACGCCCGAAGCGGTCACGCGAAGGCCGAGTCCCTGCTGCTTCTTGTCCCAATAGATCGTCTGTTGTCGTCCAGGTACGCACTCGTAACCCGCCACACGTTCGATCGTGAAATTTTCCTTGATCACCCGTAGTCCCCGCTTGTAGTGCCGTGTAGGCGTCATGTAGGGGAATTCTAGGGATGTCAGTCAATTCCAGTCAATATCGAAGCGTTGTGGTGGAATAAAAAATCGTTTAATTTCAAATTGATAGGGATATTTCGGGATATCGATCAATCTCGATACAGGTGGTGGACTGCGGCCTTCTAAGCCGTAGGTCACACGTTCGAGTCGTGTAGGGCGGGCCAGGATTTCATTTTGGATCAACTGGTTACACGCGGCTTGTTTCCCGGTCGGTTGCAGAGCCAGTCACGATCCCGTGTGACTTTACCTTCTGCGAACCGTTCTGCGCGATTGTTGCGCCGCAAACGATGCTTCATGTCTGACGGCCACCTGCCGATGCGTCATGGAAATGGCAAGTCGGGCGGGAGCGCCGGACTTCACATGGCACGATCTGAGGAACTGCTAGCCAGCGTGACGGCGCGACAGGGCACCTCCGATGCGATCTTGCGCCGTATTCTCGTAATGCGCCGACGCGCGACGATGTGCTGCACCGGCAGTGCGTCAGTCTCGAAGCGCGTGAGGTTGCCGGTCCGTTGGAAGAGATTCAGGGCGTGTTAATGTTTGCGTCGGAAGCATAGCCATCGGCTACTGGCAAGGGGATTGTGATCAGCCCTTTGTCATGGGACGGCTGAACGGCGGGACCACGCGGCCCCAATGGCACTCGAACGTCCTGCATTCCGGGCAGCAATTGAGTGGCTTCGGTAATGCTGGCGTATACAACGCCCTGATCCACGGCGATTCCACGAATCAGGGTGGTCAGCGCCTGACCAGATATTCAGGCGGCACCTATCACCTGTTCCATCAAGGATACCGGTCAGCAGTGTCCAGAAGACGGCGTATGGTGCGCGAAACTGGTTGCTGGTCAGATTGGCGATACGTAGCGTCTGTTTCCCAAAGGCGACGCGTTGCCGTCGGTCGTCTTGCATGAACCGCGACGGCTATCGGTTCTCGACAGCATCCTCGGTACGCGTCAGCACATGGCTCATGTCGCGTGGGAACTCGTTGCGTATCTTGAACAGGCTTGACTCGGTTCCTCGGTGGAAGACTACAAGCGGATGGACTCTTTTGTAATCGACAGGAAGATCGCTCAACGTGACCCAACCTGATGAAGCGAAGCGGCGTGCGCACCCTATGACCTTGATAGGGTTCGGATGGTTGCTGTTCGTTCTTGGGCTGCCGTGCTGGGCCCTCGCGAGCAGCGCGCTTCAGGTATTCGCTCCATATGCCGACTGGCCCAGGATGGCCGGAATGATCGGCGTTCCAGTGCCGTTGCTATTCGTTGCCGCTTGGAAGTACGACAGCGAGTACACAGGCGAAATCGGTCCTCTGCTGGTGGGCTGGTGCGTGGGCGTAGGGATGGCGAGATTGGCTTTTTTAATCGGAGGTTTGGCTCCGCATGGCTGATTGTTTGGCAAAGATCGCGCACCTGTATTCGTCTGTTTTGGGATGTGACTGAGGCAACGAAAAATGGCGAGATACTTGAATCGTCGGGTTGACTGAATTCGTGACAATTCGCTTCGTATCGGGTGCGTGCTCGCTGTATGGATCGACGGAAAGCTCGCGTGAACGCGTTAGCGGTTATGTAGAAGGGCGGCACATGCTCTCCGTCCTTGCGGGAAACGCGTCCAATAATTTTCAGATATTGCAACCCTCAACAAGTCGACCGATCTACAACGTCACGATTAACGTGCCGAATGGTGTGGTCCTCCCCAAGGCTAAGTAGGAGAGAAGCATGCGGGTTTCTTCAGATTTTGGAATTGTCGTGCGTCGTCGAGCTTTGGAGGAAAAGCAGGTGGAGTTGTCTCCTGTTCTGAGCGAGTTTCATTTCGAACAGTACTTTGACCAATCCAATGAGTTCGTTTCACTGGGTCCATTTTTTGGTGGCGATGCGGCTGATGACTGCATGAGAAGCCTCGAGGAGTTGGGGCTTAGTTACATAGACGATTTCTTTATTTTTACGGGTGATTTTCCTCAATGGTGTCGTTTCGAAGTGTTTTCTCCGGATCATAAGTCGTGAGGCTTGAGACGGAGGACGGTCGGTGAATTGCAAGTCGAGGAATTTGAAATGGCGAGAGTGATTAAGTGAAGGGTTCCTCGATCGATATGAAAGAGCGTCTCACTGATGACCAATTGGTGAGGTGCGTCGAAGATTATTTTTGGGAGCTTGGGCGGTCACGCCCAATCATTACGCCGAGGAATTACGGAGGCTCCAGCGCAGCCCTATACGCACAGGGGCAGCGAGAAGGCGAATGGTGTTGGATCAACGTAATCGAATGGCCGCCGGGGCAACGAATGGTTAATGACTGTCCCTACGCATGCTCGATCGAGAGTCGAGGAGATGCATTGTTTTCGGCCATTGTTGTTTCTGCAATCTCGTTGGTGACAGGCGGGAAAATTTACGACGATGCGGGATATCTGTGTTCCGGGCATGAATTCTCTCCTGATGAATTCAAGGAAAAATTGCTGGCTGAAGTTGGTCGGAAATATTCCTGAACAGAAGTGACCAATCTTAAAAGGGGAATTGTGAGGAGGTTTTCATACCTCGATAGCGTCACGATCGGCAGTCGTTATACCGTGCGGGGATTCGACGGTGAAACGCTGTTGGCGGGATCGCGCGGGTTCTACTGGCGCAACGAATTGCAGGTTCCCATCGCGCAGACCGGGCTATCGGCCTATGCTGGTCTCGACTACGGTCGGGTCTGGGGCCAGAGCCGGTTGCCTTGGTTGGCACGCAGTTCGCCGGTGCAGTGATTGGCGTCAAGGGCAGTGGTACGACTCGGTTCGGCGGATACGGCTACGATCTCTTCGCGGGTACGCCCGTCTACAGGCCGTCGGGTTTTCCGACTGCTCGAGCAACGCTAGGTTTTCAGGTGACTGCTCAATTCTGAAGACAATGAGACAAGGTACTTCTCCGGCACGTACACGTCGCAAGCCAGATGTTGCATATGCCTGTCTGGTCGAGATTGCCGCCGAACGGGGGCTTACGCTTCCGACGCTCGATGGGCCAGCCTGCGGTCGCAGGACGTTATCCTGACGCCGTCGGGACTGATGCGGCTGTACGGCGAGCCCGCGTTCATTCGGTCTGGCGGCGACGAATTTACCGCTGCCAAGGTTATGCGCTGGCTGCGAGATGCTGCCAGCGGTCCGGCCTTCATCGCACCGGGCAGTTCGTGGCAAAACGGGTTCGTCGAGAGACTCGCCGCCTGACCGGCTACGAAATTCCGCCGCAGGTCACTGCCGACGAAACCGAGATGTGTCACCACGGATTCGACGCGGTAGCCGGGGTGTCGGAATCGCGCCTATTCCAGCACACGGGCAATCGCAGCCCGAGCGAGTGCCGCATCTTGCTCGGGCGTACCGCCGGACACGCCGAGTGCACCGATCAGCTGGCCATCGCCATCCAGGAGAGGCACTCCTCCTGCCATCAGCAACAGCCCGCCTGCATGGATGTGATCGAAGTGTGGAACTGGCTGGCCCGCCTGCCACGGAACATTGAGCGCTTCGCTCGGCGCCCGGAACATCACTGACGCCCGGGCCTTCGCTATCGACAGTTCATTCGACGCAAGCCATGCCCCGTCCATCCGCGAGAAAGTGACCAGGTGCGCACCCGCATCCAGGATTGCGAACACGGCATTGAGGCCCGCGTCCTGGGCTGCGGCACGCCCCTGGGCCACGATCCGATCCGCCCGCTCCAACGTGAGCTCAGGCATTTTGCGTCCACTCCGTCGCTTGCCACTGCTTCGCAGCGTCAATCGTCGCTAACGGGCGCATGGTTCGATACAAATGCGTATCGGCCGGAATGATCTCGACCATGGCGTCGATCATCTCCTTGGGATCCGCCTGGTTCATCAGGCTGTCGCCGAAATCCGGCATCGACACAACGGCGGAATCGGCGTCGTACCACTGCACGTAGCTCTCGGCGCCAGTGTCGTTGAATCCGGTACCGAAAACGCCTGGATTCACGGTCGCGACTTTGACGCCAAAGGGTTCGAGTTCCGCTTTCATCGACCCGGCGATGGCCTCGATCGCATGCTTGGTCGCGCAGTAGGCGCCGACAAACGGGACAACCAGAATGCCCCCCATCGACGAGGTCCATACGACTTTTCCGGACCTGCGTGCCACCATCTTCGGCACGATCGCCTGTACCAGTTGAAGATGGCCGAAGACGTTGATTTCGAAGGACTCCCGAACGCGCTGCATCGGGATGTCGACGATCGATCCGCCTTCCATGACGCCGGCGTTCAGCACCAGGACATCGGGATCGAACGAGCCTGCGTGAGCGATGTCGATCGCGTCGAGCAGATTCAGCTTGATCACCTCGAGCACCACACCGGCCTCGGCTGCGTCCGCACGCAGGCTGCGAACCTGCGGCCACGTCTCGGCCGTCGCCACGACATGGTGGCCAAGGCGCGCAAGTTCAATTGCCGCACCACGACCAAAACCTGAACTGGCACCCGTGATCAATATCTTTCGAGACATCTTGCGCTCCTTGACTGAATTGGTTGCACCCAGTGTAGGGAGCCCCTAGTATCAAAACAAGATCACCAATGATTGATGACACGATGAGAGTTACTCACCAATCAAGGAACGTCGATTTTTTCTCTTTCACTGTGTTCCTGGCCGTTGCAACACGACGAAGCTTTCGCGCAGCAGCGACCGAACTCGAGATCACGCCGTCAGCGGTCAGTCATTCGGTAAAAGCGCTCGAGCGCCGTCTGGGCGTGCGGCTCCTGAATCGAACGACTCGCAGCACCTCGCTCACCGAGGCCGGCGAGCGTCTGGCAGCCAAACTCCGGCCGGCGGTTTCGATCATTGACGAAGCGATGCGCGAAGTCGACGATCTACGGGTGGCTCCCAGCGGAACCGTGCGCATCAATGCAAGCGAAGGCGCAATCCGCCTCATCCTGCGTCCCATCCTGGCAAGCTTCCTGAAGTCGTATCCGGACGTGCATCTCGACGTCGTGAGCGACGGCCGCCTCGGTGATATCGTTGCAGCGGGATTCGACGCGGGCATCCGACTGGCCGAGGCCGTGCCGCAGGACATGGTGGCCGTTCCACTCATGGGCAACGTTCGTTTCGCAGCAGTCGCGTCGCCCGCGTATTTCGCTGAACATGGACGCCCCATTACGCCGCAGGATCTTTATCGACACGACTGTATTCGCTTTCGCTTCGAGAGCGGGGCGATCTACCAGTGGGAATTCGAGCGACGCGGCGTCAGCGAGACCATCGATGTTTCGGGTCCGCTTACTCTGACGGACCAACCGCTGATGGTCGACGCTGCCGTGGATGGCATCGGCATCGCCTTCGTTCCCGACCACCTCGTCATCGAAGCCTTGCGTGACCGGCGGCTCGAACGCGTTCTTGACGACTGGTGTCCGCCTTTTCCGGGGCTGTGTCTTTACTATCCGGGTCATCGCCATGTTTCGCAGGCTCTGCGCGCCCTGATTGCCTTTATAAAGGGCGAGCAGGTGCGCAGTTGAGTTTTTGCATGGCAAGGCCGGCTTCGTATTCTCGGCAGTCGCACGATACCGCCGGTCAACTGTGAAGCTTCAACAGGTTGTATCGATGGTTCATCCGGACTGAGTCCGGGAGACTGGAAGTCGCCAAACACAGTCACACGTTCGAGTCGTGTAGGGCGGGCCAGTCTCGGCACTTGCAGACCTTCACCAGTCCGCCCGCGGTACCCACCTCTCCGTCACTCCACCGTAACCGATTTCGCCAGATTCCTCGGCTTGTCGATATCCGCGCCGCGCAAACACGCCGCGTGATACGCGAGCAACTGCAGCGGCACGACGTGCAGGATCGGCGACAACAACCCGTAATAATCCGGCATCCGCAGTACCGACACGCCTTCGCTGTTGTCGATCCGCGTATCGGCGTCGGCGAACACGTAAAGCTGTCCGCCGCGTGCCCGCACTTCCTGCATGTTCGACTTCAGCTTCTCGAGCAGCGCATCGTTCGGCGCGATCGTCGCGACGGGCATCGTGTGCGTCACGAGCGCGAGCGGCCCGTGCTTGAGCTCACCCGCGGGATACGCCTCCGCGTGGATGTACGAAATCTCCTTCAGCTTCAACGCACCTTCGAGCGCGATCGGGTAGTGCAGCCCGCGCCCGAGGAATAGCGCATTCTCGTGCTGCGAGAATTCCGCCGCCCAGCGCTCGATCTGCGGCTCGAGCCCAAGCACCTCCTCGAGCGCGCCGGGCAGCCGCCGCAATTGCATCGTGTAGCGCGCGAGCTGCGCATCGTCGACGTAGCCGCGCAGCCGCCCGAGCGTGACGGCGAGAATGAACAGCGCGACGAGCTGCGTCGTGAACGCCTTGGTCGACGCGACGCCGATTTCCGGGCCGGCCCGCGTCAGGAAGCGCAGTCCTGCCTGCCGCATCATCGCGCTGGTCGGCACGTTGCAGATCGCCAGCGTATCGATATGGCCTAGCGCCTGCGCATACTTCAGCGCGGCGAGCGTGTCGGCGGTCTCGCCGGATTGCGATACGCTCACCACCAGCGTATTCGGCATCGCGAGCGCGTCGCTGTAACGGTATTCACTCGCGATCTCGACCTGGGCCGGCAAGCGCGCGATCGTTTCGAGCCAGCGGCGCGCGGTCAGGCCGGAATAGTGGCTCGTGCCGCACGCGAGAATCAGCACGTTGTCGATCTGCTCGAACGCGCGCGCGGCGTCGGGGCCGAATACGGCCGGATCGAACAGCCCCGCATCCGGAATGGTCGCGGCCACGGCCTGCGGTTGCTCGAATATCTCCTTCTGCATGAAATGCCGGTACGGCCCGAGTTCGACAGCGGCCTGCGCGGACGAAATGGTCTGTACCGCACGCTCGACCGGTGCGCCGCCGCGATCGAGTATGCGCACGCCGCCCGGCGTCAACTCGACGATGTCGCCTTCCTCGAGAAAGATGAAGCGGTCGGTGATGCCGGCGAGTGCGAGCGCGTCGGAGGCAAGAAAGCATTCGCCATCCGTCACGCCGACGACGAGCGGCGAGCCGACCCGTGCGCCGATCAGCCGCTGCGGCTCGTGCTTGCTGAACACCGCGATCGCGTACGCACCGTGAAGTTGCGACGTTGCCGCGCGCACGGCGGCGAGCAGGTCGCCGCGATACTTGCTGTGGATCAGGTGCGCGACGACCTCGGTGTCGGTCTGGCCGTCGAATTCGTAGTGCGCGTCGGAAAGCTGCTTGCGCAACGTTTCGTGGTTCTCGATGATGCCGTTGTGCACGAGCGCGATCTCGTCGCGCGAAAAGATCGGATGCGCGTTGCACGTAGCCGGCGCGCCGTGCGTCGCCCAGCGCGTGTGCGCGATGCCGGTGCTGCCGGTCAGGCCGGCGGTGCGCACGTGCGCGTCGAGATCGGCGACGCGCGACACGCTGCGCTCGCGGCGCGCGTGGCCGTCGACGACCGTCGCCACGCCGCATGAATCGTAGCCGCGATATTCGAGGCGACGCAAACCTTCAATCAGAATCGGGACGATGTCCCGTTGCGCGACTGCGCCGACGATGCCACACATGACACGTCTCCTTCCCGTTTAGTCATCATGGACCGCACGCGCCGTTGCGTCAGCGCGATGCGGTTGCCGTTGCCGTTGCCGCCGCCGTCGTGAGCCCGCATCGAGCGGGTATGACGGGGTCGGCCATCCGGCTTTCGAATGCCAGATAAAGCGACTCCTCCAGTACGTTCCAGTGCGCGCCGTGCCGGTATGGCCCCGATCGCGCTTGCCAGCAGGCAACCGTGCTCCAATCGTTCATCTTGACCGCGACCAGCGCGATCAGGCTCCACGGGTAGTCGGTGTTGGCAAGTTGCTGCCAGCTCTTGCCGTACTTCCGAATCCACCGTGCATAGATCACGTCGCCGGATTGTTCGGGAACCTGAATACTGGACAGGAGCGGGAGGATCTGCGCGATCTTCGCCGGGTAAAAACTCGCGTCGCTGACCTGCTGCGTGCTGGCGCGAAAACCGGATGCCGTGCCGCGCCAGAACACCTTCAGGATCGCGGAGGCAAGCTGGTCGGCGCGCAGGCTCCACGGGCCCGCATGCGTGTAGTCGGCGCGCCGGACGTAGTACGCCTCGAGTGCCTGGAACGCGCTGTGTACCTCGACGTTGTCCATCAGCAGCGCGACGTGCAGCGAAGACGAGATCTGATACACGCCGGAGGGCTTGTCGAGCAGCGTCTCCAGATGCATGGCGGCGCGGTTCAGGCTGAGTTCCCACGCGGCGGGCAAGCCGCCGGGTGGCGCGAAGCGGGCGAGCAATTCGATCCAGGTCGCCATCATCGCGTCGTCGGTTTCCGCTTCGGCGCATGAGCGGTAGCGGCCGTCCTTCACGCAGTAGCGATCGAAGCCGCCATCCGGGCGCTGGCGCGGCAGCAACCATGCGATCCACGCGAGTGCGGCCTGACGGGCGTCGAGTTGCGCGTCGGACGCGGCGAGCAGCGCTTTTGCCGCGAAATACGGATCGATGCCGACGCCGTTCAGGCGCACGGTGATCGCACCGTCGGTGCGCTGGTACAGCCCTTCGAGCCGGAGTTCGGCGGCGCTCGCGTGCAGTGCGAAGCCGCACGCGGCGAGACAGCAGGCGACGTGCCACAGGCGGCACAGCGCGATGGTGGCCGCGATGTGCGAGCGTGCGGTCGGGGAAAGCGCGGGCCGTTTCATGTCCTGGGCTCCTGCGCGGGGTCCTGTGCAATCGTCGCCGGGCGCGGCGTTGGCCGCGTCGCGCCCGGCAAGCGTGTCGACGTTGCGGCTCGGTCACGGTGATGCGGGTGAACCCGAGGCTCGTACCGGGATGTGCGTCCACGAGGCAGTTCCCTGCATCGGAGCCTGAACCTGGCTCGCGGATCGCGAATTGCAACGGGACACGTCGGCACGTGCGGTGCGCGGGAGCGCTGGTCTTTCGCTCCCGGCGGACGCGCCGCGTTTCCTCCCGGCTTCGTTGCTTGGGCGTCCCCGTTCGCCCGCTGTCCGGCGCGTGCTTCGAGGTACACCTGACTGTCATTAAGCAAGGCGTGAGCCATCGGCCGCGATGCCGCGCGCAGCAAGGGGCAGGCGCGAAGGCCGGGGGCGCGGCGCGGACGGCGGCGGCGGATTTTGATTCATCGAAGAATCAGCCCGCGTGCAGGCCGATTGCCCGCGCGCGACCAGGATTGCAGCCCGCACATTCGATGCGCCCAGCGAATTGTCTGTCGAACGTGTGCCGCGCCGGCAGCGTGACTTTGCGCGGTGATGCGCGCTGTGTCGTTCGTTGTGTGCGCATCGGCCGGGGTGCCCGTGCGATTCATGCAGCTGCATGCTGCGCGCCGATTTATCCGCCCCGTTCCGGACCAGCGTTACACATTCGCAACATTTCGCATGCATCGATTCGTGCGACGTGAAGGACGTTGCATGCCGGGTAAATCCCTCGCGCGGGATCGCGGCCGAGCGGCCGATGGTGCCGTCCGCTGCACAGACAAAAGTGGCGGATCGAGTAAATGCAACGCGCTTCGACAGATCCGTGAGATCCGATACGAAATGAATGCGCGACACGCGTCCTCGATTCGTCGGACGACGCCGTTGAAGGGGTCATGAAACTGCCCGGATTTTTGCCTGTATCGCGCTTGACGGTCGATGCGACACACGTAGCAGTTGTGAAACATTTCATCGTGCATCGCGTGTGCGCGGTGCATGCGGTGCGAACCGGACGCGGCCGCGATACGACTGGTTTGAATATTGCTGTAGTGGAGGGGGACGTGACGAACGGACGTGAGGCCTGGCCAAGCGAGGAACGACTCATGACGTGACTGATCAAGTGCAACGAGACGCCGGTAGTACGACGATTCGCGTGGCGCAGACCACGTGGACAGGGCGGCGCGCTCGCTCCGCGACACAGCAGCGTGTCGATCGCGTGCGAGTACGGAAGGTGCCGTCTGATTACATGCTTCGCGCCGCGAGCAGGGTCATTCAGCGCGATATGGGTCTACGAGGATAACGATGAAAAAGATTTTGCTTGTGTTCGGGACTCGGCCGGAGGCCATCAAGATGGCACCGCTGGTGCGTGCACTAAAAGCACAGGCGGGTGTCGACGCCAGGGTATGCGTGACTGCACAGCACCGCGAAATGCTCGATCAGGTGCTGACGCTGTTCGACATCAAGCCCGACTACGATCTCAACGTGATGCGGCAAAGCCAGACGCTGACCGACGTGACGACCGGCATTCTGCAGGCAATCGGCGTCGTCTTCGACGAGTTGCGCCCGGACGTCGTGCTGGTGCACGGCGATACGACGACCACGCTCGCGGTCAGTCTGGCGGCGTTCTACCGCTATTTGCCGGTCGGGCATGTGGAGGCCGGCTTGCGCAGCGGCGACATCTGGTCGCCGTGGCCGGAGGAGTTGAACCGCCGCGTGACCGACGCCGTATCGTCGTGGCATTTCGCGCCGACCGGGCAGGCACGCGACAACCTGCTCAGCGAGGGCGTGCCGGGCGGGGCGGTCGTGCTGACCGGCAATACCGTGATCGATGCGCTGCACGAGGTCAAGCGCATGCTGGACTGCACGACGGCGCTGACGGAGAAGGTCGCCGGACAGTTTCCTTTTCTCGAGCCGTCGCGGCGCGTGGTGCTGATCACGGGCCATCGACGCGAAAGTTTCGGCGAGCCGTTCCAGAATTTCTGCGAGGCGCTGTGCACGCTCGCGAAGCGCTATCCCGATGCGCAGTTCGTCTATCCGCTGCACATGAATCCGAACGTGCGGGAGCCGGCGCGCGCCCGGCTCGGTCACATGCCGAACATCTACCTGATCGAGCCGCAGGAGTATCTTTCGTTCGTATTCCTGATGTCGCGCGCGCATTTCATCATCACCGATTCGGGTGGCATTCAGGAAGAAGGGCCCGCGTTGGGCAAGCCGGTGCTCGTCACGCGCGAGACGACGGAGCGGCCCGAGGCGATCCAGGCCGGTACCGCGCGGCTCGTCGGTACCGATCAGGAGCGGATCGTGTACGAAGCGTCGCGTCTGTTCGACAGCGAGAGCGCTTACGGGGAGATGGCGCGCGCGAGCAATCCGTACGGCGACGGCCATGCGAGCGAGCGGATCGTTCACGCGCTGATGCGGAATTCGGGCGTACCCACGAAGGCGACGAGTTTTTCGATGGGGGCGGCGGAAATGCCGTTCAACGCGCTCACGCTGGGGTTGCAGGCGTTGAGGTCGCGGTGAGCATCGCGGCGCGCTAGCGTTCGAACCACGCGTTGCAATCGCGGGACGATCCGGTCCGGCCGGGAGGCCGGCCGGACGTTTGCGTTTGCGCGCTCGATCATTTCCGGTTTCTCGGCCCGCTGATTGCACAGGGCGGGTCTGGTCGTCCGGTTTTTGCTACCGCCGTACCGAAGCGCCCGGCGAAACATGGGCAGTCGCCGCGCGAGAACGTGAGCGAACCGCTTGCGGCCGCGTATCGAAACATCGAAACCTGAATCACCCGCCCATCTCTCCGGCAAGCGTGACCGGTCGCGACCCGCCATCTCCGGGCAAATTTCCCGCTCCGATTACCTGAAACGCCCGAATCCCCGCGATCCGACGGCAAATCCGAAATGGTTCGATAATGCGGATCGGCGATCCATGCGGACGAGCGAGCGGCCGGGAATTCGTTGCCACGTTGCGCAGGCAACCGGGCCGCCGCATCGTTTGCAGCATCCGCCGGGCCGTGCCTGCAGGCAACACGGCCCACGACACGGCGCCCTGCCTGGTTGTTCGGAATGTGCGCCGCGCCGTTCGAATCCCCACCCGATGCCTGCCCGAAGCGGGCATCGCAACCAGGAGGTGAACGATGATCACGCTGACCGTCAACGGTAGCGAGCAGCACTTCGACGGCAATCCCGACATGCCGTTGCTCTGGTATCTGCGCGATGTTCTCGGCCACACCGGCACCAAGTTCGGCTGCGGGATGGCACTGTGCGGCGCGTGCACCGTGCACGTCGACGGCGTCGCGATCCGGTCGTGCATCACCCCGGTCGCGGCCGCTTCCGGCAAGCGCGTGACGACGATCGAGGGCCTGTCGACCGATCTGACCCATCCGCTGCAGCAGGCGTGGCAGGAACTGAACGTCGCGCAGTGCGGCTACTGCCAGTCCGGGCAGATCATGCAGGCCGCGTCGTTGCTGAAGACGAATCCCCATCCGACCGACTCCGACATCGACGATGCGATGTCCGGCAACATCTGTCGCTGCGGCACCTACACGCGCATACGCGCGGCGATCCGCCTGGCCGTGCGCCGCGGAGGTGCCGCATGAGCGCGCCCGACCTCTCCGTCCATAACGAAAGCCGTCGCGCGCTGCTGCTCGGCTTTGCGTCCGGCGGGTTGCTGCTCGCGTTCGGCGTGCCGTCGCTCGTGCGCGCGGCCGTGCCGAACCAGCCGCCCGTCAGTGCAGATCCGCGATATGGCGGCGCGGGAATGCCGCACGGGTTGCGCGACGATCCGCACCTGTTCGTCGCGATCGCACCCGACGGCACGGTCACCGTGACCTGCATCCGCTCCGAGATGGGGCAGGGTGTGCGCACGAGCGTCGCGCTCGTGGTGGCGGACGAACTGGGCGCGGACTGGGCGCGCGTGAAGGTCGCACAGGCCGTCGGCGACGAGCCGCGCTACGGCAACCAGAACACCGACGGCTCGCGCAGCTTGCGCCAGAGCTTCGCCGCGTTGCGCCGCGCGGGCGCGGCGGCGCGCACGATGCTCGAACAGGCTGCCGCCGCGGCGTGGGGCGTCGATGCGCGGCAGGTCAAGGCAACCGTGCATGAGGTCGTCGACACGAAGAGCGGACGCAAGCTCGGCTTCGGCGAACTGGCGGCGAAAGCGGCCGCGTTGCCGGCACCCGATCCGGCGACGGTGCCGCTGAAAGCGCCAGCCGAATTCCGCTATATCGGCAAGGGCGAAACGGCGTTGATCGACGGACGCGACATCGTCGCCGGCCGCGCGCACTACGGGATCGACACGCGGCTCGACGGCATGCTGTATGCAGTCGTCGCGCGCCCGCCTGCCTACGGGGACACGATGGCGTCGTTCGACGCGTCGGCGGCGGAGAAGCTGCCGGGTGTCGTCAAGGTCGTGCCGCTCGCGCCGACGCCGCTGCCGTCCGGCTTCCAGCCGCTCGGCGGCGTGGCCGTCGTCGCGCGCGACACGTGGACGGCGATCCAGGCACGCGCGCAACTGAAGATCGACTGGAAGCACGGGCCCAATGCGAACTACGACTCGGCCGCGTATCGGAAGACGCTCGAAGCGGCTGCGGCGCAACCGGGCGACGTGATCCGCAACGACGGCGACGCGGCGGCGGCGCTGGCCGGCGCCGCGAAACGCGTGCGTGCGACCTACTACATCCCGCATCTCGCACACGCGACGATGGAGCCGCCCGCGGCCGTCGCGCGCGTGGCGGACGGCCGATGCGAAGTGTGGACCTGTACGCAGGCTCCGCAGACCACGCGCGACGAGGTCGCGAAGGCGCTCGGGTTGCCGGGCGAGCGCGTGACGGTCAACGTGACGCTGCTCGGCGGCGGTTTCGGCCGCAAGTCGAAGCCCGACTACGTGGTGGAGGCGGCGCTGCTGTCGAAGGCGGTCGGTGCGCCCGTCAAGCTGACGTTCACGCGCGAGGACGACCTTGCGCACGACTACTTCCATGCCGTGTCGCTCGAAGCGTTCGACGGCGGGATCGATGCGTCGGGGAAAGTGGTCGCGTGGCAGCATCGCACGGTTGCGCCGTCGATCCAGTCGACCTTCAGGGCCGGCGTCGTGCACGAGCAGCCGGGCGAGCTCGCGCAGGGGATCGCGGACCTGCCGTTCGCGATCCCGAACGTGCGGATCGAGAATCCGGCCGCGCAGGCGCACACGCGGATCGGCTGGTTCCGCTCGGTCTACAACATTCCGCATGCGTTCGGAATCCAGAGTTTCGTGTCGGAGCTGGCGCACGCGGCCGGCCGCGACCCGAAGGATTTCCTGCTCGAACTGATCGGGCCCGCGCGGCGTTTCGAGCCGCACATCACGGTGAAGAACGTGAACTACGGCGAGGATCCGGCGCTGTATCCGGTCGACACAGGGCGGCTGCGGCGCGTGGTCGAGACGGTCGCGCGCGAGGCGGGCTGGGGGCGCAGGCTGCCGAAGGGGCACGGGCTCGGGATCGCCGCGCACCGCAGCTTCGTGTCGTACACGGCGGCGGTGTGCGAGGTGCAGGTCGATGCCGACGGCAAGATCACGGTGCCGCGGGTCGACATCGCGATCGACTGCGGGCCGCAGGTCAATCCGGAGCGCGTACGCTCGCAGCTCGAGGGGGCGGTGGTGATGGGGCTCGGCATCGCGCTGCACGGCGAGATCACGTTCAAGGACGGCCATCCGGAGCAGAGCAACTTCAACGGTTTCCAGGTGCTGAGAATGAACGAGGCGCCGCGTGAAATCCGCGTGCACCTCGTCGCGCCCGACGATTTCGCGACACCGCTCGGCGGCGTGGGCGAGCCGGGCCTGCCGCCCGTCGCGCCCGCGCTGACCAATGCGATCTTCGCGGCGACCGGCACGCGCATCCGCAGCCTGCCGGTTGCCGATCAGCTCGCGAAGCCCCGCGCGGGGTGACGCAATCCCCGGGCCGGGCCATCGTGCGGCCCGGTACGCATCCATCCTTGAACAAGGAGTGTCGACGTGGCCTCATCCGATATCAGCGTGAAGCAGGCAGTTTCCCCGACCGAATGGGACGCGCGAGTCAACCTGGCGGCGGCTTACCGCCTCACCGCGCTGTTCGGCTGGGACGATCTCGTGTTCACCCATATTTCCGCGCGCGTCCCCGGCCCGGAGCATCATTTCCTGATCAACCCGTACGGCATGATGTTCGACGAGATCACGGCATCGTCGCTGGTGAAGGTGGATCTCGAAGGACGCAAGGTGTCCGAATCGCCGTACGAGATCAACCCGGCCGGCTTCACCATCCACAGCGCGGTGCACGCGGCCCGCGACGATGCGCTGTGCGTGATGCATACGCATTCGATCAACGGCGTCGCCGTGTCGGCACAGGAGGGCGGGTTGCTGCCGCTGTCGCAGCAGTCGCTCGGCGTGCTGGCGTCGCTCGGCTATCACGACTACGAGGGCATTGCGCTCAACGAAGGCGAAAAGGCGCGCCTCGTGCGCGACCTCGGCGCCCACACGAACCTGATGCTGCGCAACCACGGGCTGCTGACCGTCGGGGCGACGCCGGCGGACGCGTTCGTCGCGATGTACTTCTTCGAAGCGGCCTGCGTGATCCAGGTGCGCGCGCAGGCCGGCGGCACCGCGCTGCTGCCGATCGCACAGCCGATTCTCGACGGCATCAAGCAGCAGATCGCCGCGGTGACGCGCGGCATGGGGGCCGGCGCGCTCGTCTGGCCCGGGCTGCTGCGCCGGCTCGATCGGCGCAATCCGGGGTACGCGGACTAGCGCATCCGTCGTTGTTGTTTGCGAACGACCGTGCTAAATTCCTGCCAGCATTCGCAATCACGGAACCCTTCATTCGGCTGACGAAGCCGGCCCCGGGAGGCAGCACGATGAGCTTGTTGATGTCGCGACGCGATCTCGCGTTCCTGTTGTACGACTGGCTCGATGCGGAGGCGCTCGTCGCGCTGCCGCGCTACGCGGAGCACAGTCGCGAGACGTTCGACGCGGTGCTAGATACCAGCGAGCGGATTGCCGAAGACCTGTTCGCGCCGCATGCGGCACGAGGCGATCGCGAGGAACCGCACTTCGACGGCGAGCGCGTGACGCTGATCCCGGACGTCGAGCCGGCCGTGCGCGCCTTCGCGGACGCCGGGCTGATCGCCGCGGGCCACGACGAAGCGCTCGGCGGCATGCGCTTGCCGAAGCTGGTCGAAGCCGCGTCGTTCCTGTTCTTCCAGGCCGCGAACATCGCGACCGCCGCCTATCCGTTCCTGACCGTGGCCAACGCGAACCTGCTCGTCGCGCATGGCACCCCCGCGCAGATCGACGCGTTCGCGCGCCCGGAGCTGGAAGGGCGCTACTTCGGCACCATGTGCCTGTCCGAGCCGCAAGCCGGGTCGTCGCTGTCGGACATCGCGACGCGCGCGGATTTCGAGTGCGACTCGCCGCTCGGCCCGCGCTACCGGCTGACCGGCAACAAGATGTGGATCTCGGGCGGCGAACACGAGTTGACGGAGAACATCGTCCACCTCGTGCTCGCGAAGATCCCCGACGAACACGGCCGGCTGCTGCCCGGCACGCGCGGCATCTCGCTGTTCATCGTGCCCAAGTACCTGCCCGGTACCGACGGCGCCGCGCAGGGCGAGCACAACGACGTGGCGCTCGCCGGGCTGAACCACAAGATGGGCTACCGCGGCACCACCAACTGCCTGCTGAACTTCGGCGAAGGCACGCGCTACCGGCCGGAAGGGCGGGCGGGTGCGATCGGTTATCTGGTCGGCCAGCCGAACCACGGCCTCGCGTACATGTTCCACATGATGAACGAGGCGCGCATCGGCGTCGGCGCGGGCGCGGTGGCGCTCGGCTACACGGGTTATCTGCATGCGCTCGACTACGCGCGGAACCGGCCTCAAGGGCGTCCGCTGGGGCCGGCGGGCAAGGATGCCGCCGCGCCGCAGGCGCCGATCGTCGAGCATCCGGACGTGCGGCGCATGCTGCTCGCGCAGAAGGCCTATGTCGAAGGCGGTCTCGCGCTGATCCTGTACTGCGCGAAGCTGGTCGACGAAGCACGCGCGCACGACGACGCGACCGTGCGCGCCCAGGCCGGGCGGCTGCTCGACATCCTGACGCCGATCGCGAAAAGCTGGCCGTCGCAGTGGTGTCTCGCGGCGAACGACCTCGCGATCCAGGTGCACGGCGGCTACGGCTACACGCGCGATTACGCGGTCGAGCGGCTCTATCGCGACAATCGGCTCAACCCGATACACGAAGGCACGCACGGAATCCAGGCGCTCGACCTGCTGGGCCGCAAGGTCGCGCAGGACGATGGCGCGCTGCTGCGCGCACTCGACGGGAGAATCGGCGCGAGCGTCGAACGCGCGCGGGCGCTCGATGCCGGCCTGCCGGAGCAGGCCGATGCGCTGGCGCGGCGCTGGTCGCGGCTGGTCGACGTCACGCGACAGCTCGGCGCGATCGGCGATCAGCAGGCGCGGCTCGCGAATGCCAGTGTCTATCTGGAAGCGTTCGGCCATCTCGTCGTCGCGTGGCTGTGGCTCGACGTGACGCTCGCCGCGCACGGGCAAGCCGGCGATTTCCACGACGGCAAGCGTGCGGCCGCCCGCTACTTCTTCCGCTGGGAGTTGCCGAAAGTGGACGCACAGCTCGATCTGCTGTCGAGCGTCGACACGACGACGCTCGACATGCGCGACGCGTGGTTCTGAACGTAGCCGCACCGACATTCCGGAATGCTGACGATATCGCGAAGGCCGGTTCGGATGGCCGTCGCCCACGCGTCGTGAACCGGGCGCGCGGGAGTATCCCGCAAACCGCATCGATGCGCGGCCACGCCGCGCAAGGAGAGAGAAGCGCATGAAAGCCCTGTTGTGTACCGCATTTGGCCCGATCGACAGCCTGCGCATCGAAGACGTCGCGACTCCCGAACCGGCGGCCGGCCAGGTCCGGGTCAACGTGAAGGCCGCGTCGCTCAATTTCCCCGACGCGCTGATCGTCCAGGGGTTGTATCAGGTGAAGCCGGCGTTGCCGTTTTCGCCGGGCGCCGAGTTTGCCGGCGTGATCGACGCGGTCGGCGACGGCGTTACCGCATGGCGGCCCGGCGATTCGGTGGTCGCGTTCACGGGGCACGGCGGGTTCGCGCAGCAGTGCGTGGCCGATGTGCGCCAGATCGCCCCGTTGCCGCCGGGGATGACGTTCGAGCAGGGCGCGGCGCTCGTGCTCGCATACGGCACGTCGCTGCACGCGTTGCAGCAGCGTGCGCGACTGCAGGCGGGCGAGACGCTGCTCGTCCTGGGCGCGGCGGGCGGCGTCGGGCTCGCCGCGATCGAGATCGCGAAGGCGCTCGGCGCGCGCGTGATCGCGGCGGCGTCGAGCGCGGACAAGCTCGCGCTGTGCCGTGAAGCCGGCGCGGACGAGACGATCGACTATGCGACCGAAGACCTGCGCCGCCGCGTGGACGAACTGACCGGCGGGCGCGGCGCCGATGTCGTCTACGATCCGGTGGGCGGCGCATACACCGAGGCAGCGCTGCGCGCGACCGCGTGGCGCGGCCGGTTCCTCGTCGTCGGGTTCGCGGCCGGCGAGATTCCGAAGATCGCGCTGAACCTCGCGCTGCTCAAGGAGCGCGACATCCTCGGCGTGTTCTGGGGCGATGCGGTGCGCCGCGACCCGGCGCAGCATGTCGCGAACATGCGCTTGCTGGCGGAATGGTTCGCGGCCGGCAAGGTGCGGCCCGCGATCACCGAGCGCGTGCCGCTGGCCGGCGCGACCGACGCGATCGCGCGGATGGCGAACCGGCAGGTGAAGGGCAAGGTGGTGATTCTGCCGGACGCGTGACTACGGTATGGCGCGTCGCGGCGCAATGCGCGCCACGACGGCCGCGTGCGCCGGCGCGACCCCCGGTGCAGCCGAGCCGGCGGCCGCCGCGCGAACCCGGCTCAGTCCTTCGGCAGGCGCAGCGTGTCGAGCGCATGCTGAGAAAACTCGACCCAGAACCGCTCGTTCGCAATGCCGGCCTGCAGCACCAGATGCTGCAGGCGCTTCGTGCGTGAATCGTCGGGCGTCGAAAAGTCGCGCGCCTCGATTTGCAGATAGAGATCGAGCTTTTCCTGGTGAAGCGCGATGCGCCGCCTGATTTCGTCCTCGAGGCCGGCCGGCCCGAGCACCGCTTCCGCGCGCAGGCGCACCATCAACGCTTCGCGCAGCGGCGTCGGATCTTCCGGTTCGGCGATCCAGCGCCGCAACTCCTTTTTGCCGGCCGGCAGGATCCGGTACGCGCGCTTGCGGCCGCGCCCCGATTCGGCGGGCAGCGATTCGATCCAGCCCGTTTCCTCGAGGCGCCCCAGTTCGCGGTAGATCTGCTGGTGCGTGGCCTGCCAGAAATAGCCGATCGAGCGATCGAAGCGGTCGGCGAGCTCGGACCCCGAACCGGGACGTTCGGCGAGCGCGGTGAGGAGTGCGTGAGGCAGGGACATGTCGGATCGGCGGAGGCAGCGGAATGAACCGCATCTTGCCATATCGGGGCCACAGTACAAGTCGCGGATCACGTTTATGCAACTTGTTGCGTAAACGAACGCGGTGAACTACCATCTGTGCAACTTGTTGCATAAAAATGGAGACACCCGATGGCATCCCGCTATCCGCATTTGACGACCCCGCTCGAACTGGGCTTCACGTCGCTCAGGAACCGAGTACTGATGGGGTCGATGCACGTCGGTCTCGAGGAGGCGCCGCACGGATTCGAGCGAATGGCGGCGTTCTACGCGGAGCGCGCGCGAGGCGAGGCCGGCCTGATCGTCACGGGTGGTTTCGCGCCGAACGAGCGCGGCCGTCCGGCGCCGGGCGGCGCGATGCTGACGACCGAAGCGGAAGCCGAACGCCATCGTGTCGTGACGCGTGCGGTGCATGCGGAGGGCGGCAGGATCGCGCTGCAGATCCTCCACTTCGGGCGCTACGCATATCACCCGGCGCTCGCCGCGCCCAGTGCGCTGAAAGCGCCGATCAACCGGTTCACGCCGCATGCGCTGAGCGGCGATGAAGTCGACGAGACGATCGCCGATTTCGTCCGATGCGCGGCGCTTGCGCAGCATGCGGGCTACGACGGTGTCGAGATCATGGGGTCCGAGGGTTACCTGATCAACGAGTTCATTGCCGCGCGCACGAACCATCGCGACGACGCGTGGGGCGGTGCCTACGAGAATCGCATCCGTTTCGCGGTCGAGATCGTGCGGCGCGTGCGCGAGCGGGTGGGCAAGAACTTCATCGTCGTCTACCGGCTGTCGATGCTCGATCTCGTCGAAGGCGGCTCGACGCTCGACGAGGTGATCCGGCTCGCGCAGGCGATCGAGACGGCCGGTGCGACGATCATCAATACCGGCATCGGCTGGCACGAGGCGCGCATACCGACCATCGCGACCAAGGTGCCGCGCGCCGCGTACGCATGGGTCACGCGGCAATTGATGGGCAAGGTCGGCATCCCGCTCGTGGCGACCAACCGGATCAACACGCCGGAAGTCGCCGAACAGCTGCTCGCCGACGGCTATTGCGACATGGTGTCGATGGCGCGGCCATTCCTCGCCGACGCCGAATTCGTGCGCAAGGCGCGGGAAGGGCGCGCGGACGAAATCAACACGTGCATCGGCTGCAACCAGGCGTGCCTCGACCATACGTTCAGCGGCAGGATCACGTCCTGCCTCGTGAATCCGCGCGCCTGCCACGAAACCGAGCTCGTGATCCGCCCCGCACGGCAGCGCAAGCGCATCGCGGTGGTCGGTGCCGGCCCGGCGGGCCTCGGTTTCGCGGTCACGGCGGCCGAGCGCGGCCACGCGGTGACGCTGTACGAAGCGGGTGCCGAGATCGGCGGCCAGTTCAACATCGCGAAGAAGGTGCCCGGCAAGGAAGAGTTCAACGAAACGCTTCGTTACTTCCGCCGGCAGATCGAGCTGCGCGGCATCACGCTGCACGTCAATACGCGCGCGAGCGCCGAGATGCTGCTGCGGGGCGAATTCGACGAGGTGGTGATCGCGACGGGCATCGTGCCGCGCACGCCGCCGATCGACGGCGTCGGGCATCCGAAGACGCTCGGTTATCTCGACGTGCTGCGCGACGACAAGGCCGTGGGCCGCAGCGTCGCGATCGTCGGCGCCGGCGGCATCGGTTTCGACGTCGCGGAATATCTGGTTCATCGCGATGGCGGCGAACAGGCGGACGCGGACCGGTTCTTCAACGAATGGGGCGTCGATCGATCGTATGCGAGTGCCGGCGGGCTGGGCCGTGCGCAACCCGAGCCGGCCGCGCGGCAGGTGCATCTGCTGCAGCGCAAGGCATCGAAGATCGGCGACGGGCTCGGCAAGACCACCGGGTGGATCCACCGCACGGCGCTGAAGGCGCGCGGCGTCGGCATGTCGTCGGCGGTGACGTACCGTCGCATCGACGACGAAGGATTGCACGTGACGATCGACGGCGTCGAACAGACGCTGCCGGTGGACAACGTGGTGATCTGCGCGGGGCAGGAGCCGTCGCGCGAACTGGCTGAGCAACTGCAGGCCGCCGGATGCCGCGTGCATCTGATCGGCGGCGCACACGAGGCCGCCGAACTCGATGCGAAGCGCGCGATTCACCAGGGCACGACGCTGGCCGCGACGCTTTGACGCCGATTCGTTTCTTTTCCGTCCGATGAGTCAGGAGACTTCGATGACACACGCACCGCTGCAAGTTCATCCCGCCGTCGCGAAATCGCTCGACGCGTGGCATGCGATGATCGACAACAAGGATTTCAGTGCACTCGAATCGATCGTTCACCCGGATGCGGTGTTCCGTTCGCCGATGGCGTTCAAGCCGTACGGGCCGGCACCCGCGCTGTTGATGGCGCTACGCACGGTGATCACGATCCTCGAGAATTTCGTCTATTACCGCCAGTTCGTCACCGACGACGGCCTGAGCGTGGTGCTGGAATTCAGCGCGAGCGTCGGCGACAAGGCGCTGAAGGGGATCGACATGATCCGCTTCGACGAAGAAGGGCGGATCGTGGAATTCGAAGTGATGATCCGGCCGTTCAATGCGCTGCAGGCGCTCGGTGCGGAAATGGGCGCGCGGCTCGGGCAGCAGTTGCCGGCGTTCAAGGTTGGCAGTTGAAGCGGGTCATGATTGCGCAACTGCGCGCGTATCCCGGTTCGGCCGGCCGTCGTGAACGGATGGCGAAGTATGCCTTCACGCACGTGGAAATCGACGGCGTCGCGGCAAGCGGCGGGGCGACATCGTCATGCGTGATGCCCCGCGCGGTGTCGACCGTCGGCACGGCCGGCACCGCATGCGTGTTCACACCACTGCCGCCCGCGCCAGCCGCTCGGCGAACCAGTCGCAGACGAGCGCGGTGCGCTCGGATGCGTGGTTGTAGATCGTGTGCTCGCCGTCCGGCCGGACCTTGAGCGTCGCATCGCCGGACGTCGCGGCATCGAGAAACGGCTGTTGATCGTCGATCCGGATCAGCGGATCTTCACCGCCGTGCAGCACCAGCAGCGGACACACGATACGGTCGCGTTCGGACGAGAAACTCATCCGCGCGAAGTTCGCCGCCACGGCATCGGGATCGTCGTTGCCGAGCATCGCCGCGGCCTGCTCGACGAACGTGCGGAACGGCAGCAGCGTCGGCGCCGCGAGCGCGCCGTTCACGCAGCAGGCCGCGATCCGTCGGTCACTCGCGGCAGTCGACGCCGCCCACAACCCGCCGATGCTGTTTCCCCAGATACCGATCGGCCCGGGCACATGATCGGCGACGTGATCGACGAAGCGCCGATAGGCGGCGCTCATGTCGACGTCGACGAAGATCCGCTGTTCGAGCCGCGTCTCGCCCTGGCCCGGCCCCTCGGCGAGCAGCGTGGCGAGGCCGCGTGCCGCGAGTGCGCGCGCGATCGGCCAGTACGCGAAGCCCCAGCCGCTCTGGCCGCCGAACACGATCACGGTGCCGCGTACGTGCTCCGCCGGCGGTCGCACCAGCCAGGCGATCAGGCGCGCATCGCCGAACGGCGCTTCGACACGTTCGATGCGCTTGTCGGACCAGCGCGCGAGGCCGTGCGACGCGTCGACGAGCCGCGCATAGAGCGCGCGCTTGCGCGGCACGTCGTGGTTGAACGCCATCTGCGCGAACAGCAGGTTCGCGATGGCCATCGCCTGCGCGTCGGCGGCCGTGACCCGGTGGCCGGCATCCGCCGCCTGCGCGGCGCGCGCGAGCTGCGCGTCGGCCAGCGCTTCGGCCGCGACGTCCCACGGTTCGCCGGTGGACGTGCGGGCGTGCAGCGCGGTTGCGTCCGCGTAGTCCATCCCGCAATCGAGCAGGCGCGTGACGGGCATCGCGCGCTGCAGCGACAGCGCGAACGGTGACAGTTCGGTCGTCATGCGTCGGTCTCCTTCACGATGCGTGGGTGACGGCTGCCGAAGCCGCCGAAGCCGCGGCAGGCTCGCTCGAAACGGCGGACCAGTGCAGTGTGTCGCGCAGCGCGTCGACGAGCGCGCCGAGATCGCACAGGTCGCTTACCGAACCGAACACGATGAAATCGGGCCGCTTGATATACGCGGCGATGCCGTGCGCGTGCATGAACGCGTGCTGCTCGCCGTCGAGATCGACCACGGCATCCGGCGCGCACACGTCGTCGGCCAGCACGGCCACGTGACAGCCGAGCTGCGCGAGGAATGCGCGCTGCGCGTCGTCGAGATGGCGGGCAGGGTGCGCGCGCGTGACGAGCTGGAAACCCTGGCCGACCACGTCGTCGAAACGGCCCTCGGCCGCGCCGCGCCTCGCGCGGCCTTGCGGGGCCGGTGCGCCCGTCGTCGGCAGCAGCGTGCCGTCGGCTTGCGCGTGCACGATGCCGTGGCCGAGCTTGGGGAACGGCGGCATCGGCGGCATGTTGCCGGAGCGGAACGCCGCGTCCCGTTCGGCGACCTTGCGCGGATCGTCCTCGTTGACGACCTGCCCGAGAAACAGCGACATCTGCGTGATCGCCGTCACGTGCGGGCGGCGCTCGGCTTCGTAGGTGTCGAGCAGGTCGGCGGACGCGCGCCCGGTCAGCACCAGGTCGAGCTTCCACGCGAGGTTGATGCCGTCGCGCATGCCGGAGCACGCGCCTTGTCCCATGTACGGCATCATCGTGTGCGCCGCATCGCCTGCGAGCAGCACGCGGCCCGCGCGCCAGCGTTCGGCCATCCGCGTCTCGAACGTGTAGACGACGTGCCGCAGCAGCTTCAGGTCGTCCGGGCCGTAGCCGTAGTGGTCGTTGAGCCACTTCCAGCCGGCTTCTTCCGTTTCCCATTCGGCCGTCGATTCGTTCGGCAGCACGCGCAGCTCGAAACGCGTGCGCTTCGTGCCGATCGGCATGTGCATGTACGCGCGCG
The DNA here is from genome assembly GCF_001043615.1 of Burkholderia sp. LK4. Lineage (NCBI taxonomy): Bacteria > Pseudomonadati > Pseudomonadota > Betaproteobacteria > Burkholderiales > Burkholderiaceae > Burkholderia > Burkholderia sp. LK4. The sequence goes on along the minus strand of NZ_LDUL01000016.1, from coordinate 111,092 downwards.
CCGGATCGCAGTAGATCGTCGTGCGCGCGCAGCCGTCGCCGAGATCGCGCTTGTTTTCCGAATCGAGATTGAGCCAGCGTTCGTTGTAGCCGAAATCGGAGCGTTCGATGCCGAGCGTGCGGCGCACGAGGCTGTTCGCGCCGTCGGCGCCGATCACGTAGCGCGCACGAAAAACGCGCGGCCTGTCGGTCCATTGCGCGTCCTGGACGCAGCGGGACGGATGCGCGGTCAGCGTCACGCCGTCGTCGTCCTGCTGCAGCGTATCGACTTCCCAGCCGCGCAGGATCGTCACGTTCCTGAAGGCGCTGGCGCGTGCATCGATCGCGTCCTCGATGTCGGGCTGGTAGATCGAGATGTGCGCGGGATAACCGCATGCGCGACCGGTCCAGTTCAGTTCGAGCAGCAGGTCGCCGTTCGCGTCGCAGTAGTGATAGGTGTCGACTGCCTTCGCGTTGCGCAGCGCGTGATCGACGTCGGCACTGGCTTGCACGATGCGCGCGGTTTCGCCATCGATGTGCGTGAGGCGCGGCAGGCCGTAGGGCGTCGGCCAGCGTTCGAGGACGATCACGCGATGGCCGGCGCGGCCCAGCATCGATGCGGCGACGAGGCCGGTCGGGCCGTAGCCGACGATCGCGACGTCGCAGTGTTCGGCGGTGCTGTCGCCGTGCGCGCTCGATTCGGTATTCATGTGGGGTGTCTCCATGACTGTGGCGTTTGTTGGTTTGTCGTGTGTTCGATTCAGCGCGCGGTCGTGCCGGGCAGGTTGCCGTCGAACGCGTCCTGCAGCAGCGCGCGCAGGCCGTCGCGTTCGATCGGGCGAGGGTTCCAGTACGGGTTGGCGGCCGCGAGATCGGCCGCGCGATCGAGATCGGCTTCCTGCATGCCGATCGCCTTCAACGAGACGGGCGCGCCGTTGTCGAGCGCCAGTGCATAGAGGCCGCGCGCCGCGTCGTTCGTGCCGATCGCGCGGGCGATGCGCTGCATCGCATCCGGCGCGTGCGCCGCGTTGTACGCGAGCGCATGCGGCAGCACGACCGTATGGGTCGGCGCGTGCGGCAGGTTGAAGCTGCCGCCGAGCGTATGACAGAGCTTGTGGTGCAGCGCCATGCCGACGTTGCCGAGCACCATCCCGCACAGCCACGCGCCGTAAAGCGCGTCGCCGCGTGCGCCGAGATCGGCGGTGTCGCGACGCACGCCGGGCAGGCCGCGCGCCAGCGCGCGAATCCCTTCTTCGGCGACGAGGCTCATCACCGGGTTCGCGTTGTTCGCGTAGAGACCTTCCGCTGCGTGCGCGATCGCATTGAGCCCGCTCGTCACGGACAGCTCGACGGGCAGCGTGACGGTGAGCGCGGGATCGTAGATCACCGTTTTCGGCAGGACGCGCGCGTCGGAGCCCGTGCGCTTGATGCCGTCTTCCGTCAGGCCGTAGATCGGGGTCATCTCGCTGCCCGCATACGTCGTCGGGATGGCGAGGATAGGCAGGCTGCTTTCGAGCGCGATCGCCTTGCCGAGGCCGATCGTCGAGCCGCCGCCGATCGCGATCGCGCAATCCGCGCCGCACGACCGGGCGAACGCCTGCGCATCGCGGGCGATTTCGATCGGCACGTGCATCGTCGCGCGATCGTACAACCCTGCCGCGCGCGCACCGAGCCGCTCGACGATGTATTGCGCGAGGTCGCGCTGCTCCGGCGTGCAGAGTACTAGCGCACGCTGCGCGCCCAGTTCCAGCACTTCGCGTTCGAGATGGTCGAGGCTGCCTGCACCGAAGATCACGCGTGCGGGGCGTGCCTGGTAAATGAAATTCATGTCGTCGTCACTCCATTGCGTAGTCGACCTGGTGGCGCGCGATGCGCAGGCCGGCCAGTGTGTCGCGTACGCGTGCGTGTTCAGGATGCGTCGTGTATCCGTCGAGCGCTTCGCGCGACTCGAATTCGGCGACGAGTATCAGGTCGCACGCGTAATCGGCCGCGCTGAAATCCGCGCCGACCTCGAGGTGCGTCATGCCTGGAATCCGGCCGCGCAGGCTTTCGAATGCACGCTTCACGCTGGCGCGTGCCGCCGCGCGTTCGCTGTCGGTTTCGCCTGCGACGTTCCACATCACGACGTGCCGGATCATGCGCCGCGCCCGGCGGGATTGAGCACGAAGTCGTAATCGAGCGTGTAGAACGGCGTGTCCATGCGCGAACCGTCCGGCGCGATGCCGGGCGCGTGCCGCACCCAGTCGGCGACGAGCGTCGACCGTACGCCGAATACCGCGTCGGAGTCGAGATAACGATCGCCGTCGCGAAACACGTGCGTGATCAGCGTTTCGTAACCGCGCGCCGCGATCATGAAGTGCAGGTGCGCCGGGCGCCACGGATGACGGCCGAGCGCGTCGAGCATGGCGCCGACGGGGCCGTCGTGCGGAATCGGATACGGTTCGGCGAGGATCGAGCGGAACGCGTAACGGCCGTCGGCGCCGGTGCGCAGCCGGCCGCGCGCGCGATGCGTGACCGAACCGTCGTCGGCCGGAAGCTGGACGTCGTAGTGCCCGTCCTCGTCGGCTTGCCAGACTTCCAGCGACGCGTGCGCGACCGGCATGCCGTCGATGCCGCGCACGTGGCCGGATACGAAACAGGGCTCGCCGCATGCGCCGTTCGCGATGTCGTCGAACATCGCGAACTCGGGGCTGCCGTCGACATAGAACGGGCCGAATACGGTCGCCTCCGTGCAGCCGGCCGGCTTCGCATGGTTCTGCGCGGTGACGAGGGTCGACAGCCCGAGCACGTCGGAAAGCAGGATGAATTCCTGGCGCTTGTCGTCGGTAATGTGGCCGACCGCGGTCAGGAAGCCGATCGCGGCTTGCCATTCGGCCTCGGTGAGCTTCGTCTCCCGCGCAAACGAATGCAGGTGCTGGACGAGACTGGTCATGACCGTGCGCAACCGCTCGTCGCGACAGCCGGAGAGCGATGCGATCACGGCCTGCGTGATGGTGTCTTCGTTGAGATTGCGCATGGGGTTGTCTCCTGATGTCGTTGGATGGCGCGTTGACGTAACATTAATTCCTCCCCGGATCGTAAAAAAGATGGTTTGGAGGAGTTTTGTTCTCCGCCAAGTGGAAGAATCCAACGCATGGACAAGTGGACGCAGATCGAATTTTTCGTGCAGGTCGCCGAGCTGGGGAGCCTGTCGAAGGCCGCCGAGCGGCTCGGCATGTCGAGCGCGGCGGCGAGCCGCTGCCTGAATGCGCTGGAGGAGCGGCTGGGGGCGCGGCTCGTCGAGCGGACTACGCGCCGCCTGTGGCTGACCGACGCGGGGCACGAATACCACCGGCGCTGTGTCGCAATCCTGACGGAGCTGTCGGAGGCCGATGCGGCCGTCAACGAAACGAGCGTCAATCCGGCCGGCACGCTGCGCGTGACCGCTTCCGTATCGTTCGCGTCGATCTATATCGCACCGGCGTTGCCGGAGTTTCACCGGCGCTACCCGAACCTGAACGTGCAGATCATCGCGGCGAACCGCTACCCGGATTTCATCGAGGCGGGCATCGACGTGGCGATCCGCACGCGCGAGCATGAAGCGGATTCGGGCATCACCGTGCGCAAGCTCGCCGAGACACGGCGCGTGCTGGCCGCGTCGCCCGGATATCTGGCGAAGCACGGCGCGCCGGCGACACCCGATGCGCTGTGCGACCACCGGTTGCTGGTCTACAACCTCGCGAACGATCCGTACGCGCTGCATTTCCGCCGCGGCGCGAAGAAGCAGTCGGTCACGATCAAGAGCGTGCTCGATGCGAACGAAGGGCAGGTGATCCGCGCGGCGGCGCTTGCCGGGCTCGGCATCCTGATCCAGCCGCTCTACATCATCCACGAGGATATCGTCGCGGGGAAGCTGGTGCCGGTGCTCACCGACTGGCAACTGCCGGCACTCACCGTCAACATCGCGTACCAGAGCCGCCGTCACCAGCCGGCGAAGATCCGTGTCTTCACCGAATTCCTGATCGAGCGTTTCGAACGCCTCGGGCTCGCGCGCAAATGGAAGGAAGTCGGCCGCTGATCGCGGGTCGTTGCCGCGCCGCCGCGCATTTCTCCGTGTAACGAAGAACTGTTCTCCTGAACGTCGTCTTTTTCGCCGCTGTCGTGCGCTTTACATTGCGTCTCCCCGGGCCTGCGATGCCCGGCCCGCGATGACACGATAACAATCCGGTCTGGAGACGACATGAAATTCACCTTGCGACGGGTACCCTTGGCATTCCTGATCGCCGGCGCCATGCAGGTTCCGGCGTCGGCCACGGAGAACGGGCAGATCAGCTATCCGTTCGGCGTCAACACCGTGCTGAACGGGCTGCTTCCGCCGCCCGGCAACACGCAGTACTTCAACTACGCGCTGTACTCGGTATCGAACCGGTTTGCCGGGCCGGACGGCGGCGGCGCGGTGCCGGGGTTCCACCTGAGCGTCGTCGCGGAAACGCCGCGCGTGGTTCACACCTGGGGCGCGACGTTCGGGCCGTTCTCGCTGTCGAGCAGCGCGATCGTGCCGATCGTGCACCTGCACCTGTCGACGCCGGTCGGTACGGGAAACCGCACGTCGCTCGGTGACGTGATCCTCGAGCCGTTCATGATCAACTACGCGAACGCATCGAAGACCTTCTTCGCGTTCTTCTCACCGTCGTTCGCGGTGCCGAGCGGCGCGTATGCGGCGAACCGGATCGCGAACACGGGGTTGAACACGTATGCGTTCCTGCCGTACGTCAGCACGACCTGGTTTCCGGGCCGCGACTGGGAGATCTCGACGACCACGCTGCTGGAGCTGAATTCGCCGAACCATGCGACGCGGTACCACTCGGGTGCGGTGGCCGTGCTCGATTACCTGGTCGGCTATTCGATCGACCGGCGCGTGCAGGTCGGCGTGCAGGGCACGTTCCTGAAGCAGTTCACCGACGATACGCAGGACGGCATCAAGGTCGCGTCGGACGGTTTTCGCGGGCAGTCGGTCGCGATCGGCCCGCAGCTGCGTTACATGTGGGGGCCGGCGTCGGGCGTGGTCGTGAAATACCAGCACGAATTCGCGGTGCGCAACCGGCCGCAGGGCGACAAGCTGTGGGTGCAGTTCAGTTTTCCGATCTAGGCGGCGACGTTGCGCCGGCCGGTCGCGGCGCGCGTCATGGGCGCGAGTGGCCGGTCGACGAGGGCCGGCGCGCTGTTGCGATTGCGTTTGCATCGCGGCGTCGAAACCGGCATGCCTCGGGCAACTGCCTTTCCGGCGGCCGACGCGGTCGTGTCGTCGACACGTGAGCCGGAGTACCGGCCGATTTATCCAGGGATGCTGCCGCTGCGACCCGTCGCGGGTCCCAGCCGCGAGCCGGGCGTACTGACCCACGAATCCTGACAAAACCCTGACGGAATAAATTGATATAACGTATCATCCGACGTTTGGATCGACGGCCGTCCGAGGCTGTCGGGCAAGCCACGTGCGACGAAACCACACGAAGACCGATACGAAGTGACGAAGACGAAACACAGGCGGGCGCGCGACGCGCGGCTGCACGCCGGCTCGCGCCGGTACGACGGGGGATGGCGCTCGCGTGCCGCGTATGGTTGCGCAACCTGGGTGGGGTGTGCGATGGCGACGTCCGCCGCGCTTGCCGCGGAAGCGGCCGCATCTGCATCCGACGACCGCCATGCGCTGCCGGCGATCAACGTCAGCGCGCGATCCGTACCGGCCGACCCGCTGACCCGACCGCTCGAGACGGGCTCGCGACTCGGGCTGGCAAGTCTCGATACGCCGGCAAGCGTCGAGTCGGTCACGGCCGGCACGATCGAGGCGCGCGGCGATCGCACGGTGCTCGATGCGGTGACGCGCACCGCGGGGTTCGCGAGCGCGATGGCGCCCGGTACCGGCGGCACCGCCTTGAGCGTGCGCGGTTTCAGCGGGCAGGAATCCGTGATGACGCTGCTCGACGGCGTGCGGCTGATGCCGGCGGCCGGCACGATCACCTTTCCGTTCGACACGTGGTCGGTCGAGCGCATCGAGGTGCTGCGCGGCCCGGCGTCGGTGCTGTATGGCGAAGGAGCGATCGGCGGCGTCGTCAACGTGGTGCCGAAGCGGCCGCAGCGCACGCGCGAGACGACGCTGCAGGCCGGCGTCGGCGCCGACGGCGCGAAGCGCTTTGCGTTCGATACGACGGGCGCGCTCGGCCCGCGGTTGTCGTATCGCTTCTACGTGAGCGATGCACGCGCGAACGGCCTCGCCGAGCGGGCCGATACGCATACGACGGCCGTCGGCGGCGCGCTGAAATTCGACGTGAGCCCGAAGCTCACGTTGACACTCGACTTCGACTACGGCCGCCAGATGCCGGCGACCTACCATGGCGTGCCGGCACCGAACGGCGTGCTCGATCCGTCGCTGCGCAAGCTCAACTACAACGTCGGCGATGCGACGATTGCCTACTACGACCAGTGGACGCGCCTGTCGGCCCGCTACCGGCCGACGGCCGGCGTGACGATCGACAACCAGCTCTACTACCTGACGTCGAACCGCCACTGGCGCAATGCCGAATCGTACGCGCTCGACACCGCGACGGGTCTCGTCACGCGCAGTGACTATCTCGACATCGGCCATCACCAGCGGCAGATCGGCGATCGGCTGAGCGCACGCTTCGACGGCACGCTGTTCGGCCGCGCGAACCGTTTCGTCGTCGGCACGGAATTCAGCCAGGTCACGTTCAGTGGTACCAACAATTCGCCGTATGGCGGCGAATCGACGGTGCCCGCGCACGGTTTCGATCCCGGCGTGTTCACGAGCCCCGACCCGACGGTGCCGCAGTTCAGCACGCGGGCACGGCAGGCGGCGGTGTTCGCCGAGAACCGGCTCGACGTGCTGCCGCGGCTCGCGTGGGTGAGCGGCCTGCGCTACGACCACATCGCGTTCAGCCGCGAGCAGGCCGCGACCGGCGCCGGCTTCGACAAGCGCTTCGCGAACGTCGGCTGGCGCACGGGCTTCGTGTTCGAAGTCGCGCCGACGCTCAGCGCGTATGCGCAGTACACGACGGGCGCGGAAGGGCTCGGGTCGCTGTTGACGCTGTCCGCGTCGCAGGCGAACTACCGGCTTGCCACCGGCGAACAGTGGGAGGCCGGCGTCAAGCAGACGCTGCTCGACGGCCGCGCCTACTGGACCTTCGCCGTGTACGACATCACGAAGCGCAACCTGCTCAGCACCGATCCGTTCAATCCCGCGCTGCGCCAGCAGGTCGGCCGGCAATCGTCGCGCGGCATCGAGCTGACGGGCGGCGCGCGGCTGCCTCACGGCTGGACGGTCGACGCGAACGTCGCGCTGCTGCGCGCGCGTTATGACGAGTTCAGCCAGAAGGTCGGCAGCGCGACGGTGTCGCGCGCCGGCAATGCGCCGGCCAACGTGCCGCAGCAGACGGCGAACCTGTGGTTTGGCTGGGCATTTGCCGAGCGCTGGCAGGCGAATGCGGGCATGCGTTACGTCGGCGCGACGTACGGCGACGACGCGAACCGCATACAGGTGCCGTCGTACACGGTGTTCGATGCGTCGCTGCGCTGGCAGCCGACGGCGCGCACCGAGCTTGCGCTGTACCTGCGCAATCTCGCGAACCGCACGTACGCGGTGACGACGTCGAACGGCGGCGAGCAATGGCTGCTCGGCCCGTCGCGCTCGGCGGAGCTCGTCGCGACGATGCGCTTCTAGTGCGGCGCGGCGAGCCTCCCGTGGCGCACATGCTCGACATCGAACGCGTGAGCTGGTCTCCCGGCGGTGCGATCGCCGTGCTCGATTCGGTGACGCTGAGCGTGGCCGACGGCGAGTTCGTCGGGCTGGTCGGCCCGAACGGCAGCGGCAAGACGAGCCTGCTGCGCTGCGTGTTCCGTTACGCACGGCCCGATGCGGGCCGTGTCGCGCTCGACGCGCAGGACGTGTGGCGCATGCGGCCGCGCGCGGTCGCGCAGCGCATCGCGGTGCTGCAGCAGGAGACGCCCGACGATTTCGGGCTGACGGTCGACGAGCTGGTCGGCATGGGGCGCACGCCGCACAAGCGGCCGTTCGACGCGGAGACGGCGGACGATCGCCGGATCGTCGAATCCGCACTGCACGACGTCGGCCTCGTCGAGCGCCGCGCGCAACGCTTCGCGTCGCTGTCGGGCGGCGAGAAGCAGCGCGCGCTGCTGGCTCGTGCGCTCGCGCAGCAGCCCGAACTGCTGCTGCTCGACGAACCGACCAACCATCTCGACCTGCGCCATCAGCTCGAACTGCTCGCACGTGTGCGGCGCCTCGGCATCGCGACGCTCGCCACGATTCACGATCTCAATCTCGCGGCCGCGTATTGCGACCGGCTCCACGTGCTCGCGCACGGCAGGGTCGTCGCATCGGGCGCGCCGGCCGACGTGCTGACCGACGCGCTGCTGCGCGACGTGTTCGGCGTCGTCGCGCTCGTCGATCGCCATCCGGTCACGGGCCGGCCGCGCATCACGCCGCTTCATCCGGAATGACCGCCATGCTGTTTCCCGTCCTGCCCTCCGCGTTGCAGTCTGCGTCGTCGTCCGCATTCCGCCGGCTGGTTGCCGCGACTCTGCTCGGCTGCGCGGCCGCGCATGCGGGTGCCTATCCCGTCACCGTGCGCAGTTGCGATCGCGACGTGACGTTCGACCGCGCGCCGACGCGCGCGGTGAGCAACGACGTGAACCTGACCGAGATGATGCTCGTGCTCGGCCTGAAGGACCGGCTCGTCGGCTACACCGGCATCGGCGGCTGGAAGACGGGCACCGCGCGCGTGCGCGACGCGCTGCGCGGCGTGCCCGAACTCGCGAGCCAGTATCCGTCGCTCGAGGTGCTCGCGGCCGCGCGTGCCGACTTCTATCTGGCGGGCTGGAACTACGGGATGCATGTCGGCGGTGCGGTGACGCCGGCGACCCTCGCGCCGTTCGGCATCCGGACGTACGAGCTGACCGAATCGTGCTCGCACGTGATGAAGCAGACGGCCGCGTCGTTCGCCGACGTGTTCCGCGACCTGAACAATCTCGGCCGGATCTTCGGTGTCGACGCGCGCGCCGCGCAGGTCGTGGCCGCGATGCGCGCGCGTCTCGCGGCGGTGTCGCGCGCGATCGGGCGTCCGGCGCCGCTGCGCGTGTTCGTCTACGACAGCGGCACCGACAAGCCGATGACGGCCGGCGCGCTCGCGATGCCGACCGCGCTGCTGACGGCGGCCGGGGCGCGCAACGTGATGGCCGACCTGCCGCGCAGCTGGACGCAGGTGAGCTGGGAAAGCGTGGTGGCGCGCGATCCGCAGGTAATCGTGATCGTCGATTATTCGGCCGTGACGGCCGCGCAGAAGCAGCAGTTCCTGCTGAGCCAGCCGTCGCTCGCGCGCGTGGCCGCCATTCGCGACCGGCGCTTCATCGTGATTCCCTACGATGCGGCGACGCCGGGCCCCGAGAACGTCGCGGCTGTCGAGACGCTGGCGCGCGCGCTGTATCCGGCCGCGTTCGCCGGGCCGGCGCGATGAGCAGGCACGTGCGTGCTTCGCGGCCCGGCATGCGCACGGTGCTGCCGGCGCTCGCGCTGCTGCTGGTCGTGTCGATCGTCGTATCGGCCGCGTTCGGCCCGGCGCCGATCGCGATGCCGGCCGCGGTGCGGATCGTCGCCGCGCACATCGTGCCGGCGTTCGGCGAGGCCGGCGCGTTCGCGGCGGCGGCGGGCGACGACAGCATCGTCTGGCTGATCCGGATGCCGCGCGCGCTGCTCGCCGCGATCGTCGGCGCGACGCTGGCAGCGGTGGGCGTCGCGTTGCAGGCGGCGACCGCGAACCGCCTGGCCGATCCGCACCTGCTCGGCGTGAGCGCGGGCGCGATGCTCGGCGCCGTCGCGGTCACCGTGCTGGCCGGTGCGGCACTCGGCCCGTTCACGCTGTCGGCTGCCGCCTTCGCCGGCGCGCTCGCGGCGACGGCCTGCGTCATCGCGCTCGCTTACCGGCGCGGCCGGCTCGAATCGGACCGGCTGCTGCTCGCGGGCGTATCGGTGTCGTTCATGATGGCCGCGTTCGGCAACCTGCTGCTGTATCTCGGCGATCAGCGCGCCGCGTCGTCGGTGCTGTTCTGGATGCTCGGCGGCGTCGGGCTCGCGCGCTGGGATCTGCTGCCGGTGCCGGCCGTGTGCGCGACGCTTGCCGGCGGCGCGCTGTACGCGCGCCGGCGCGAACTGAATGCGCTGATGTCGGGCGACGTGGCCGCGGCCGCGCTCGGGGTGCCGAGCGCGCGGATGCGGCGCGAGGTGTTCGTCGTCGCGTCGTTCGCGACCGGTGCGATGGTGGCGGTGAGCGGGGCGATCGGCTTCGTCGGGCTCGTGACGCCGCATCTGTGCCGCCGCGTCGTCGGTGCCGAGCACGGCAGGCTGCTGCCGGTTGCCGCGCTGACCGGCGCGATCCTGCTCGTGTGGGCCGATGTGGCGGCCCGCACGCTCGCGGCGCCGGAGGATCTGCCGATCGGGATCGTGACCGCGATGTTCGGCAGCCTGTTCTTCGTCGCGCTGTTGCGCCGCCGCTGAGCGACGCGTGTGCAGCGGGGGCGGGCGCTCAGGTGAGGGTGCCTGCGGCGCGCGTCATTGCCGCGGGACGGCCATGCTCGTGCCGCGGCCGGATGCGTCGCCCTGCGCGACGGTATCCGGCACGTCGAACAGGTTGTCCGGCAGCGTCCGCACGGGCAGTGTGATCACGAAGCGTGCGCCGCCGAGCGGTGAATCCTCGAGCCGCACGTCGCCGCCGTGCACCAGTGCAACGCGTCTCACGATCGCGAGCCCGAGCCCGAAGCCGCCGGTCTGCCGGTCGCGGCTGGAGTCGAGCCGCTGGAACGGTTCGAATACGCGGGCGCGTTCGGCGGCCGGAATGCCGGGGCCGTCGTCGTCGACGCTCAGCACGAGCGCGCCGGACGCGTCGCGTGCGGCGGCGAGCAGCACGGTGCGGGATGCATAGCGTGCACCGTTGCGGATCAGGTTCAGCAACGCGCGGGCAACCAGCTTCGGGTCGCACACGTGGGTCGCGGGGGCTCCGAGCGTCGATACGTCGAGCGAGATGCCGCGATCGGCGACATCGTTCGAGACGTTGCCGGCGACGCTATCGATCAACGCGTCGACGACGACTTCCATCGGCGCGAGCTGGCTCGCGCCCTGTTCGAGCCGGCCGATCGTCAGCAGCTCGGTGACGAGCTCGTCGAGTTCGCGCACGTCGCGGCGCAGCGCGTCGCGGCGTTCGCGCATCCGGCCCGTTTCATCCGGCTCGGCGAGCAGCGCGAGGCCGAACTCGAGCCGCGCGAGCGGCGTCTTCAGTTCGTGCGAGATGCCGTGCATCATTTCGCGCTGCTGCTTGATCGACGCCTCGATGCGCTCGGCCATGTCGTTGAACTGTTGCGACAGTTCGTCGATGTTCGACTTGCCCGACAGCTTCACGCGCGTCGACAGCGTGCCGGAGCCGAATGCGCGTGCGGCGTCCTGCAGCTTGCGCAGGTCGCGCCAGTGATAGTGAACCCACAGCACCACCGCGAGCAGTGCGCTGAGCGCGAGCAGCATGTATGCATAGATCTTGATGTCGAGGCTGAATGCTTCGATCGGCCGCGCATGCAGTACCGAACCATCCGCGAGCGGCATGTAGTAATCCTTGCGGTCGTAGCTGATCGAGATTCGGCCGGCGTCGAGATCGCGCAGCGGCTCGCCGCTCAATTGCGCGCGGGCGGTGGCCATCGGCATGAAGTCGAACCTTTCGTTGCCGTGTTTCGCGAGCTCGCGCAGCGCGAACTTGCGCTGCTCGCCCGGGTGGCGTTCGAGGTAATCGTTGAGCACGAACGCGTAGGTCGTCAACGACTCCCGCTCCGCCTGCGCGGTGCGATCGTAGAAGATCCGGTCGAACGACAGCTGGACGAAGATGATCGACGCGGCGACGAACAGGATCACGACGAGGTACAGCCTGATCAACGGACGCAGCATTTATTCGTCCCACGCGGAAGGGCTGAACAGGTAGCCGCGGCCCCAGATCGTCTTGATCTTGTGCGGCTCCGACGACGCATCCTCGAAGCGGCGGCGCAGCTTCGAGATGCCGGAATCGACCGAGCGGTCGAGTCCGTCGAACTCGATCCCGCGCAGCTGCTTCAGGATGTCGTCTCGGCTCAGCACGGTGCCGGCCGCGCGCGCGAGGATCAGCAGCAGGTTGAATTCGGCAGTCTTGAGGTCGACCGGCTCGCCGCGCCAGGTCACGGTGCGGTTCGGCGGCGAGATCGCCAGCTCGCCGAACACGAGCGCTTCGGGGGCGGCCACGGGCGTGTCGGCGGCGGCCGGCTGCGCACGGCGCAGCAGCGCGCGGGCGCGCGCGACCAGCACGCGCGGCTCGATCGGCTTCGTCACGTAGTCGTCGGCGCCCGTCTCGAGGCCCGCGACCTGGTCGTAGACGTCCAGGCGCGCGGTCAGGATCAGCACGGGGACGTTGGTGAACGCGCGGATGCGCCGGCAGACTTCCATGCCGTCGAGGTTCGGCAGCATCAGGTCGAGTATCACGAGGGCCGGCTGGTGCTCGCGCACCGCCGCGACGGCGAGGTCGCCGCGCCGCACGACCGTCACCGCGAATTCATAGCCGTCGAGGTATTCGCGGACGAGCTGCGCCAGGCGGTCGTCGTCTTCGATCAGCAGTACGCGGTATTTGAGTGGATCTTCGTTCATGGTCTCCTCTTGACGCACGCGTCAACTCACGCCCCGGCAAGCCGGTGCGTGGCGCGGCACGCGAATTCTATCCGGCGCGCCGAAGGCCGGGGGAGCGGGGCGACAATCTCGAACAATCGAACACAATTGAGCACAGATTTTCCGAAGATTCAGGACAGTCTCGGCGCGGGGCGGCACCTAGACTGCGGGCTCCGTCACTTCTATCTCAATATTGTGCGCCCAATACTTCGCCGCTACCGCTATTGCATGCCGCTCGCCGGCCTGACCCTCGCCGCCGCCGCCCACGCGGAAAACCAGTATTCGCTGTCGCTCGGCGGTGGATTCGCACCGCGCTATCCGGGCAGCAACCAGTATCGCGGTGTCGTTGCGCCGGGGCTTTCCGCGAAGTTCGGTAACGGCTTCTTCATCGACAGCACCGAGGGCGCCGGCTACCGGCTCGACCTGCCGCACGGCGTGTTCCTGTCGGCGGCCGTGAGTTACGACGCGGGCCGTGCGGACGAGAACCGCTTCGACCTGCCGGGCTCCGACTACCTGAAGGGCATGGGCCGGATTCCGGGCTCGGTGCTCGTGGGCGTGCGCGCGGGCGTGACGCTCTTCAACGCGGCGGAGCTGAGCGTCACGATCGACACACCGGTGACGCACACGTCGCGCGGCGTGTCGGGGCACATGGATCTCGCGGTGCCCGTGTTCAAGACCTCGCAGCACGAGATCATCGTGACGGGAACCGTGCACGCGGGCTCGGGGCGCTACACGCAGACGTTCTACGGCGTGACCGACGCACAGTCGATGACGAGCCGGTTCCGGCCGTATTCGACGAGCGGCGGGATCGACAGCGCGTCGATGGCGATCGCGTGGAACTGGACGCTGTCGCAGCACTGGTCGGTGCTCGCGACGGGTGGCGTGACGCGCTTGCTCGGTCGCTACGGTGACAGTCCGATCGTCCAGTCACGCAGCAACTATTACGGCATCGCGGGCGTGACCTACAAGTTCTGAGTGAGTTGCGGGCGCGCGCATGCCGCACGCGCGGGCGTCGGTGCCGGCGCCGGTGTTGCAGCCGTCGCGGCGAATCGCGTGCGGTAACATGCTGGCGGGTCCGGCGCCGTGCCGGACTTGCGACCCGGTTCGCCGATACGGCCGGACCGTATCGCGTCACCGCCGGCATTCGCCGGCCGGCCTTCGTCGGGGAACGGTCGGCGGCACGCGGCACCGATCATTCATGCGGCGCCGGGCCGTGCACGAAGGCCGTACACGTCACACCGGGGCGCGACAGGGAGAAACCGATGAAGAACACGATCGCGATACTCGTTGCACTCGTTGCGAGCGCAACCTTTGCAGGATGTGCGGACATGGACACGAAGCACCCCAACGCCACCGCCGGCGGCGCGGTGATGAACCCCGCGCCGTCGGGTGCCGCGAGCGCGTGCAAGGCGGACGCCGCGCCGGACGACGCGCTGGTCGGAAAAACCGAGGCCGATGCGGCCGCGCTGCTCGACGGCTGCCTGTGGCGCGTGCTCGAACGCGACGGCAAATCGCTGCCGGGCACGATGGACTATCGCCAGGAGCGACGCGACCTCGGCATTCGCGACGGCAAGGTGATCTGGGTGCGGCGCGGGTGAGGGGGCTTGCCGGTGGCGCTAGGGGTACACGAGCGTGGGTCGTCGGCATGCGTGCCGTGCCCGGGATCGCCGCGTCTGCGAGGCTGTCGATGATGGCCCGGGCAGGGGCCCGCGCGCTGACACTGGCGGCGCTGGGTGTCCTGGCCGGATGCGGACGACATGATGGCACTGCATCCGGGCCGCGCACCGTATGCATCACCGGCTATAACGAGTACACGCGAAAGCTTCACGAGTTCTGGCTCGACAACGAGCACAAGTCGGGATGCTTCGGCAATCCCTCGGCACGGGAGTCGGGCGAGGCCTTCGGTGGCGGCGGTGGGTTTGCGTGCGGCTGCCGGGTCACGCCGGGGCAAACGGCGAAGCTCACATGGGTGTTCGCGCAACCGCTGGCCGAGATCCGGCGTGGCGCCCAGGCGGAACACAAGGCGATCGACGTGACGATTCCGCAGCCGGAATCGTCGACGTCGCGCTATCTGCGCGTGTATTTCAGGAAGAACGGCACGGCCGAACTGCAATGGGTGGACGACATGAACGCGCCCGAGCTGCCGCCGACCGTGGAGAAATGATCGCCGTGCTACGCGGGCGATCCCGGATGCGTTACTTCGAGATGTACCACAGCGCATCCGTGCTGACGCGCGAAGGCTGAGCGGCCGCAGCCGGCACCTGGGCCGGCGCGGGCGGCGGCGTGTTCGACGTGATGGCCGTCGGCAGCGTGGCCGGAACGTTCGCGGTGGACGGCGAGGCTGCCGTCGTTCCCGACGTCGAAGGCGTATTCACGTACCAGAGTGCATCGGCCGATGCCGTGCGTTTTGTCGTCGCTGCCGCCGCCGGACTGGCTGCCGTATTCGTCGCGGCATTCACCGACTTCTTCGAGAATACGGCCGTCGTCGCCGTACCGGCCTGCGCGGTCATGCCTGCGCCACCGGCTCCGCCACGCTGCGCACGCGCCTCGAACGGCCCGAGCTGGAAGATTAACGTTTGCGCGGGACGCGTCAGGACGGCATACGGGAACTGCAGCTCCCACGACATCAGCACGCGGCCGGACGACGTTTCGGTGAAGATCGCCGGCAGGTGCTTCATGTCGCTGAACTGCACGTAGACCCGCGCGCCATCGTCGAACACCTGGGTCGGCTTGGCCTGATCCGCTCCGGTGACCGTCCAGCCGAAGTTGTACGTGCCGGCCGGGCCGGCCGGGCCGCCCTGCGGGGGCGCCGGCGGCGGAGCCGTCGAGATCGTGCGCGGGCGCGTGACCTGCTGCGGGGCAGACACGCTCAGGCTCGCGAACGGGTTGTACGCCTGGGCCTGTTGCGGCGGCGTAAAGGACGGTGGAAGGATGGGCATGGGAGTATCCGGCGAATCCGGCATGGTCCGGATTGCATCATAGACCTTGCGCGCATACGCGAGGCGCTTGTCGGGCGACGCGGAGTTGTACGCGCCGATCGCGTTCCAGTTGGCGCCGAGCTGGCGGATGTTCTGCGACAGGATCCACGCGCCGACATACGCGTTCGTGCACGCATCGAACAGGCTCTCCCGCGTGATGCCTTCGCGCGCGAGCGTCGGCAGCCAGGTGCTGTTGATCTGCATCAGCCCGATGTCGACCGTGCCGTTCGTGTTGGTGTTGACGGCGTTCGGGTTCATGCCCGACTCGACCTGTGCGATGCCGCGCATCAGGCTGACGCTCACGTGCTGGAACGCGGCCGCGTCGTCGAGGCAATCGGCCCGCGCGACACCATGCAGCGCGCACGACAGCGCAATCGTCGAGGCGATTTTCAGCGTTTCTCGGCTGATCGAACGGGTGGTCTGACGCGGCATGGCAGGATGGGGCGGAATCCGGGCGCCCGGTGCAAGGAAATTACGCGAGACGCGAAGTTTGCCATAGCGAGCAGGCAAATGGCTCGCGTCAAACTTTCCTTTGCATTTGCCCATGCGCCCGACACGCCTTTTTATCGTGTCCGATCACGGCGTGCGGCGAAGCATTATCGGTAAATATGGCCGGATTTCCCGGTGAATGGCGGGGCAATGGCGGCGCCGGAATACTGACGCATCGCGTCATTCGTCCCGGGAAACCGGTGCTGAATCAAACCGGATGAAAATCGGCAGGCGGCCGATATCCGCGGTGAAACGGGCGATGAAAAGGCGATCGGGAAATACGCCGGCGGCCGGTGCCGCCGTATCGGCCGATGCGGATTCGGCCGGCCGCACGGTGGGCAGCCGGCCGTTTTGCATCAGAAGCGGTGACGCAGGCCGAGGTTGACCATCGTCTGCGAGCTCGTGCCCGCGTAGCCGTACGAACCGATCGACGCCTGCGCGCCCATCGAGCCGCCGTTGCCGTCGCCGGTCCGGCCGCTTGCGTGCTGGTACGCGGCGGTCAGGTAGACGTCGGTGCGCTTCGACAGGTTGTAGTCCGCGCCGGCCGATACCTGGTGATAGGTGGCCGACGTGTCGCCGCCCGAGCGCGTATAGCTGTAGCCGACGCCGACCAGCAGCGCGTTCGTCGCCTGGTAGTTCACGAAGCCTTGCCCGGTGTTGTAGTGCTCGTTCGAGTTGAATACCGAGCTCGCATCGCGGCGGTACTGCGCGTTGCTGTAGCCGACGCCGAACGTGAACGGGCCGGCGACGTACTGGCCCGCGATACGCGCGATGCCGATCGAGTGTGCGCTCGCATAACCGTTGTTGATCGGGCCGTCGAAGGTGCCGTCCGACGAGCTGGTCCAGCCGTTGCGCAGCGCGTTCGACGCGGGGCTGTTGGTCGCGTGGAAGTACCCGCCCGCGACGCTGAACGGCCCGTTGTTGTACGACACAGCGGCCGAATACGATTGCGCGGCGCCGGTGCTGCCGGCGATGCCGCCGAACGAATACATCGCGGAGAACTGCAGGCCCGCATAGACGGCCGACGTGTACTTCACCGCGTTGTCGACGCGGAAGCTGTTGTCGTAGTTGTCGACGTCGCCGGGCGTCGCGAACACGCTGCCGAGATAATTGTCGGCGGTGATGCCCTGCACGAGATCGACGAGCGGATCGTACTGGCGGCCGAACGTGAGCGTGCCGTAGCGGTCGCTCGTCAGGCCGACGAACGCCTGCCGGCCGAACATGCGGCCGCCCTGGCCCTGCCGGCCGTTGCTCGGGTCGAAGCCGTTCTCGAGCTGGAACAGCGCCTTCAGCCCGCCGCCGAGATCCTCGGTGCCTTTCACGCCAAAGCGGCTGCCGGCAAGGTTGCCCGCGCTGCTGTTGCCGAGCATCCACGCGTTGTCCTTGCCCTGCGCATGGTTCACGTAGGTGATCGACGTGTCGATCACGCCATACAGCGTGACGCTCGACTGCGCATGCGCGACGGGTATCGCCGCGAATGACGCGATCGAAATCAGCGAGAGGGTCGTGCGTTTCATTTCATCTCCTTGCGCATTGGCTTGTGTTCGTGATCCGGAATGGCAGGAGACTACCGAGTGCGATTAAAACGGAAAAACGAAATTCTCTTTTGTGGCTTGAGGCAGACAGGGATGTGCTCCAGTCTCGACGATCGAGGGATTTGAATTATTGAAAATTGCGTATCAATTGATTGTCATTTCGCGATTTGGCCATTCCGGCTTGCATATCTCGCGATAATTTCGACCGATTCGACGGGGAGTCGAGGTGGTTCGGATATTGTTATCGATCCGTCAAATAACTATTTAACGAATCGATTTGGCCGCGGTGTAATGAATGTGTTAACGACGCATCGGGCGACGGCATCGCGGCGGCGTCTCCCTTCCTGTCACGTTGTCGTGGCACGCATGGCACGCATGGCACGCCGGTCGTCGACCCGGTTTTGTATATAATAATCATTCTCATTTACAAGATCGTTGACGCCTGCGCACCCCGGAACCCGGCCATGTCTGCTGACCAGCTGTCTCTCCATCGAGAAATCGACGCCCTCTATACCGGCCACCACGCGTGGCTGCGCGGCTGGTTGAGCCGGAAGCTCGGTTGCGCGCACCGCGCGGCCGACCTGGCGCACGACACCTTCATGCGCCTGCTCGCACGCGACGAGCCGATCGGCGCCGACGAGCCGCGCGCATTTCTGACCACGGTCGCGCAGCGCGTGCTGAGCAACCACTGGCGGCGCGAACTGATCGAGCGCGCGTATCTCGATGCGCTCGCGCAGCGCCCCGAAGCGTATGCGCCGTCGCCGGAGGAGCGGGCTGTCGTGCTCGAGACGCTGCTCGAAATCGACCGGCTGCTCGACGGCCTGCCGCTCGCGGCGAAGCGTGCGTTCCTGCTTGCGCAACTCGACGGGCTCACGCAGGCCGAGATCGCGCGCGAACTCGGCGTGTCGCTCGCGACGGTGAAGCGTTATCTCGTGAAGGCCGGCACGCAGTGTTTCTTCGCGATGGCGGCCTGACCGATGGCCGCCCCGGGAGCGCCGGCGGTGCCGCCGCAGGTTGCGCGTCGCGCGGTCGAATGGTGGGTCGACCGGCAGGCCGGCCGCACCGGCGAAGCGTTCGACGCCGCGCTCGCGCGCTGGCGCGCGGAGGATCCGGCGCACGACGCGGCATGGCGCCATATCGAGACGATGCAGCAGAGGTTGGGCGGGCTCACGGCCGGGCTCGACCCGCAGGCCGCGCACGCGGCGCTGCTGTCGCCGCGTGCGGGCCGCCGCCGCGCGGCCGTGAAGGCGCTGGCCGTGCTGCTGTTCGCGGGCGGCGCCGCATGGATGGCCGAACCCGCGCGGCGCGCGGCGATCTGGCCGGCGGACCTGCGAACGGCGGTCGGCGAGCGGCGCACGGTGACGCTCGCGGATCGCACGGTCGTCGTCCTCGATACCGACACGGCGCTCGACGTGCGCTTCGACGCCGCCGCGCGCCGCCTGCGCCTGCTGCGCGGCACGATCATGGTGACGAGCGGTCACGACGATCGCGTGCCCGCGCGGCCGCTCGTCGTCGCGACCGCGCAAGGCGAGTTGCGGCCGCTCGGCACACGCTTCGCGGTGCGGCAGCGCGACGGCGCGACGCGAATCGAAGTGTTCGCCGGTGCCGTGCGCGTGCAGCCGGACGATGCGGCGGCACGCGCGCGCGTGATCGCGGCCGGGGAGGGCGCGGATTTCACGCGCGATGCGATCGGCGCGCAGGCACCGCTCGATGCGTATGCGTCCGCGTGGACGGGCGGCATGCTGGTCGCGTCGCGCATGCGGCTGGCCGACCTCGTCGCCGAGCTCGACCGCTATCGCCGCGGCAGCCTGCGCTGCGATGCGGCCGTGGCCGACCTGCGCGTGTC
Organism: Burkholderia sp. LK4; assembly: GCF_001043615.1. NCBI lineage: Bacteria > Pseudomonadati > Pseudomonadota > Betaproteobacteria > Burkholderiales > Burkholderiaceae > Burkholderia > Burkholderia sp. LK4. The sequence continues at coordinate 91,530 of NZ_LDUL01000016.1, read as the reverse complement.
GGGCACCTATCCGCTCGACGATCCCGCGCGTGTGCTCGACACGCTGAAGGCGACGTTACCGATCGATGTGCACTACCTGACGCGCTACTGGGCGACGGTCGTGCCGGCCCGTTCCTGAGCGTGTCGAAAAAAATTTCCGCCGACCTGAGCTGTTTCTCGATGTTCGCGTGACATGGGTAATGAAAGCAGCACTGGCCCATCGTCCACCGACTTCCCGATCATGGTTTCCATCCGTCTCACGTATCGGCGCCGTCCGGCGCCCGACCGACATCTGCCGCGCGCCGCGCGCCCGGCCGCACCCGCCGCGCCCGGGCACCTCGCGCGCCGGCTCGCCGGTGCCGTGCTGATGACCGCGCTGCTGCCGCTGCCCGCGCTGGCCGACACCGGCACCGATGCGGCGCCGGCCGCGCAGCGCGCGGCACGCCGTGCGTTCGACATTCCGGCCGGGCCGCTCGAAGCGGCGCTGAACCGGTTCGGCCGCGACGCGGGCATCCTGCTCGCGTTTCCGGCCGAGCTGACGGCCGGCCTGACGAGCGGCGGCGTACAGGGCCGCTTCGACGTCGACGGTGCGCTCGACCGCCTGCTGGCAGGCACGGGGCTCGTCGCGTTGCGGCAGCCCGGCGGCGGCTACACGCTCAAGCGTGCGGACGGCACGGTCGCGCGACCCGTGGCGGCCGGCGTGGCCGCGGGCGCCGAGTTGCCGGTGATCACGGTGCGCGACAGCGCGCTGCGCGCCGAAAGCTATCGCGCGCCGAAGGAGGCGGGCGTACTGCGTTCCGACATCCCGCTGCTCGACACCGCGCAGGCCGTCAACATCGTGCCGGCGCAGGTGCTGCGCGACCAGCGTCCGCGCAATCTGGACGACGCGCTCGGCAACGTCAGCGGCATCACGCAGGGCAACACGCTCGCGGGCACGCAGGACACGATCATGAAGCGCGGTTTCGGCGGCAATCGCGACGGCTCGGTCATGCAGAACGGGATGCCGCTCGTGCAGGGGCGCGCGTTCAACGCGGCGGTCGACAGCGTCGAGGTGCTGAAGGGGCCGACGTCGCTGCTGTACGGGCTGATGGACCCGGGCGGCGTGGTCAACGTCGTCACGAAACAGCCGCAGCTCGTGCGCTACAACGCGATCTCGCTCGGCGCGTCGACGTTCGGGCACGGCAAGAACGGCGGCAGCGCGACCTTCGATTCGACGGGGCCGGTCGGCGATTCGCGGCTCGCCTACCGGCTGATCGTCGATCAATCGAACGAGCAGTACTGGCGCAACTTCGGCGAATACCGGCAGACCTTCGTCGCCCCGTCGCTCGCATGGTACGGCCGCGATACGCAGGTCGTGGTGTCCTACCAGTACCGGACCTTCCATTCGCCGTTCGATCGCGGCACGGCGCTCGACCCGCGTACCAACGCGCCGCTCGACATTCCCGCGCGGCGGCGCCTCGACGAGCCGTTCAACAACATGGACGGCGAATCGCACCTCGCGCAGCTGAGCGTCGATCACCAGTTCAACGCGGACTGGAGCGCGCATCTCGGCTACAGCTACAACCGCGAGACCTACGACGCGAACCAGTTGCGCACGACGGGCGTCGATCCGGTGAAGGGCACGCTGTCGCGCAGCAACGATGCGACGCACGGCTCGCTCAGCACCGACAGCTACGGGATCGGCTACGTGAACGGCAAGCTGACGCTCGGCGGGATGCGGCACGACGTGCAGGTCGGCTTCGATACCGAATACCGTCGCATCTACCGCAAGGACATGCTGCGGCAGGCCGTGAAGACGCCGTTCAGCTATGTCGATCCCGTCTACGGGCTGCTGCCGCCGTCGAGCACCGTGTCCGCGAGCGACAGCGACCAGACCGACACGCTGCACGATGCGTCCGCGTTCGTGCAGGACACGATCCACCTGACCGACAAGTGGATCGTGTCGGGCGGGCTGCGCTACATCACGTACAACCAGGTCGCGGGGCGCGGCCGGCCGTTTACCGCGAACACCGATCTCAGCGGCTCGAAGTGGCTGCCGCGCGCGGGCGTCGTCTACAAGTGGACCGATACGTTCTCGCTGTACGGCAGCTATTCGCAGTCGCTGAAGCCGTCCTCGTCGATCGCGCCGATGACGGGCTACATCATCGACGGCGCGACGCCGCCCGAGGAAGCGACCGCGTGGGAAGTGGGCGGCAAGCTCGACCTGCCGGGCGGGATGACGGGCACGCTGGCATTCTTCAACATCGACAAGAAGAACGTGCTCGTGTCGCAATACAACGACGCGACCAAGCTGACCGACTGGCGCACGTCGGGCAAGGCGCGCTCGCGCGGGATCGAGCTCGACGTGTCGGGCCGGATCGGCGAGCGCGTGAACGTGATCGCGAGCTACGCGTACATCGACGCGAAGACGACCGAGGATCCGCTTTACGCGGGCAACCAGCTGTGGAACGTCGCGCGCCACACCGCATCGCTCGCGGCCGTCTACGATTTCGGCACGCTGGCCGGCGGCGACGACCTGCGCATCGGCGCGGACGTGCGTTACGTCGGCGCGCGGCCCGGCGATTCGGCGAACAGCTTCACGTTGCCGTCGTACGTGCTCGCCGACGCGTTCGCGACCTACGACACGCGGATCGGCAAGCAGAAGCTGTCGTTCCAGCTCAACGTGAAGAACCTCTTCAACCGCACCTACTACCCGTCGAGCGCGAACCGTTATTTCGTCGCGATCGGCGATGCGCGACAGGTGTCGCTGCTGACCACGCTGCAGTTCTGACCACGCAATCGCCGCGCGGCCGTCCCGGCGGCGCGCGGCTTCGGAGAAGATCCAGATGAACCGGAACATGAAAACCGGCGCCGTGCGCGCCTTTGCCACCGGTGTCGCCGGTGTCGCCGGTGCGCGGCGCCGCGCATTGCGCGCGATCGCGGGCTCGGTGCTCGCGATCGGCGCGGGCCTGGGCCTCGGGGCAGGGGCGGCTGCGCCCGCGCGGGCGGCCGATGCACCGCAGGCCGTCACGCGCGTCGCGATGCTCGTGCAGCTGCGCGGCCCGAACCTGAAGGTCGACGAACTCATCGGCCAGCATCTCGGCGAACGCGGCTACGCGGTGCGCCTGATCGACGAGTCCTCGACGCCCGACGCGGCGCGCGACGCCGACCTCGTCGTGATCTCGTCGACGGTGTCGTCGAAGAACGTGCGCCCCGGCTGGCGCACGCTCGACAAGCCGCTCGTCACGTGGGAAAACGACCTGCTCGACGATCTCGCGATGACGGGCAAGCGTCATGACGTCGACTTCGGCGAAACGGGCAAGGAGCGCTACCTGTGGCTCGTCAATGCGCCGCACCCGATCTCGGCCGGGCTGCCGGCCGGCGCGACGAACGTGTACGGCAAGCAGGCGCCGATGAGCTGGGGCAAGCCGGGGCTCGGTGCGATCACGATCGCGACCGTGTACGGCCAACCCGACAAGGCCGCGATCTTCGCGTACGAGAAGGGCGCGACGATGGACTACGAAGCGCTCGCGCCGGCGCGCCGCGTGATGTTCTTCCTCGACAACGACACGTTCGCGAACCTGTCGCCGGCCGGTGTCGCGCTGTTCGATGCGGCGGTCGACTGGGCGGCCGGGCGGCGTTGACCGACGACGTCGGCGTTATGCCGGCTGCGGCGGCGCGCGCCGTCGTGACGCCGCCTCGATCAGTTGCGCGAGCTGCTGGGCCGGCTCCGACATCGTCCGCCGCGCGCGGTGCACGAGCCCGATGTCGCGGTGGAACGTGTGGTGTCCAAGGTCGATCGCGCGCACGCCGGCCGGCCAGCGGCGATAGACGGCGGTCTGCGGGACGATCGCGACGCCGACGCCGTTCGCGACCAGCTTGACGATCGCGTCGAGCTCGTCGAGCTCACACGTGTCGCGCACCGCGAGGTGCATCTTTCTCAGGAAACGATCGACCTGGCGCCCGCCGAACGATGCGCGGTCGTAGCGCACGAACGGTTCGCGCGCGAGCAGTTCGGCCCAGTCGTTGCCTTTCATGCCGCGCGGCACGATCAGGCGGAACGGTTCCTGCGCGAGCGTCGTCCAGTGCAGGTCGCTCTGCAGCGAAAACGGCGGCCGGATGATCGCGGCCATGTCGATCTCGCCCGCGTCGACCCGGTTGACCAGCTCGATCGACAGCCCCGGTATCACGCGCGTGCGGCACGCGGGATGCCGGCGATGGAAATCGGCGAGCGCGGCCGGCAGCAGTGCGCTCTGCACCGACGCGATCGCGCCGATCGTCACGCGCACGGCGGCCGGCGAGCCGGGGGCCGTCGAGCTCAGGTTCTCGTACAGGCCGAGCAGCGCCTGCGCCTGGCCGAGCACGTGATGGCCCATTTCGTTGAGCCGCGCCGACCGGCCCTGCCGGTCGAACAGCGCGAAGCCGAGCTCGGCTTCGAGACGCTGCATCTGCGCGCTGACGGCCGCCTGCGTGAGCCCGATACGGTGGCCTGCCGCGGCGAACGTGCCTTCTCGGGCGACGGCGACGAGGGTTCTCAGTTCGCGAATCATTCATCAATTCCGTTTGTGAATGACGAAACTATATATTGATTTAATTTTCGCTCGACCTTGACTACCATGGTGCCGTCCTCGCGCCACGCGAGCGTTCCATCACGAGGCAACCATGAGTCTTTCCCCGTTTCACCTGGCGATCCCGGTCTACGACTTGGCGGCCGCGCGCGATTTCTACGGCCGTGTGTTCGGGCTGGCGGAGGGGCGTTCGAGCGCGCAGTGGGTCGACTTCGACTTCTACGGGCATCAGCTCGTGATCCACGAGCATCCGAAGACCGCATCGCAGGAAGGCGCGCATACGAACGCGGTCGACGGTCACGACGTGCCGGTGCCGCATTTCGGGATCGTGCTCGACTGGGCGAGCTGGGAAGCGCTGGCCGAGCGGCTGAGATCGTTCGGCGTGACCTTCGTGATCGAGCCGTATGTGCGCTTCCAGGGGCAGGTCGGCGAACAGGCGACGATGTTCCTGTTCGATCCGTGCGGCAATGCACTCGAATTCAAGGCGTTCCGCGATATCGGCCAGTTGTTCGCGAAGTGACCGGCGTCGTCGTCGGCACCCATTGAAATTGGGTGCGAGAATGCGGCCTTCGGGCTGGCTGCGCACATGCCCACCTGCGCACCGGCCGGCGCCGCGCCGCACGACATCCGTCCGTGCACGCCGTTCTCCAGGGAATCCGTATGGACAGTCACATCGCTCCGGTGGAGCTGAAGAAAGCCTACCGTCTCCTCAACCACGGCCCGACCGTGCTCGTGTCGGCCCGCCACGACGGCGTCGACAACGTGATGGCCGCCGCGTGGGCGTGCGCGCTGGACTTCCTGCCGCCGAAGCTGACGGTCGTGCTCGACAAGTCCGCGAAGACGCGCGAGCTGGTCGAGCGCAGCGGCACGTTCGTGATCCAGGTGCCGACGGCCGCGCAACTGCAGCTCACGCATGCGGTCGGCAGCCACAGTCTCGCCGAGCGTCCGGACAAGCTGCGCGAGGCGGGCGTCACGCTGTTCGACGTCGAAGGCCACGACCTGCCGTTCGTCGCCGGCTGCTCGGGCTGGCTCGCGTGCAGGCTGGTTCCGGAGCCGCACAACCAGCAGACCTACGACCTGTTCATCGGCGAGGTGGTCGCGGCGTGGTCCGACACGCGCGTGTTCCGCGACGGTCACTGGTATTTCGAATCGGCCGATCCGGCACTGCGCAGCCTGCACTACATCGCGGGCGGCAATTTCTATGCGATCGGCGAATCGCTGCACGTCGATCCGGACGCGCAATAAGCCGAACCCGGCGTCACGCGCGGGCGGGCTGTCCCGATCCGGGCGTGCGGTTCACGCGCGCTTTTTCAATTCCGTCAGCATGGTTTCCGCGAACGCCTGCGCGACGCGCGGCAGCGTGCGGCCGCGCTTCGTGACGAGCGCGATCGGCCGCACGAACGCGGGATCGTCGATCGGCTTCGCCACCAGCTCGGGCTCGGCGCGCACCTCGCGCGCGGTCGCGGGCAGGATCGTCACGCCGAGCCCGCCGCGCACCATCGCGACGGCCGTCATCATGTAGGTCGGCTCGCACGCGATGTCGGGCGTGCAGCCGGCCGCGTCCAGCGCGGCATCGACGACGCTGCGCACGCTCGTGCCCTGCGCGGTGAGCACGAGCGGCACGGCCGCGACATCGGCGGTGCTCACGCGGCGCTTGCGCGCGAGCGGATGATCCTTCGGGCACACGGCGACGAGCCGGTCGGCGCCCGCATACAGCACCTCCAGCGACGCATCGAACGTGTCGCCGCCCGTCAGTCCGAGATCGGCCTCCTCGTTGCGCACGAGCGCGGTGACGAGGCTCGCGACGCCGTCGCGGATCTCGAAGCCCGCGCGCGGCACGTCGCGCCGGAACGACTGGATCAGCTCCGGCAGCACGCTGGACGCGAAGGTCGGCAGGCACGCGAGCCGCACCGTGCCGCTCGTGCCTTCGCCGAGCGCGCGCGCGTCGCGCAGCACGCGCTCCATGTCGTCGAGCGAACGCTGCAGCAGCGGCAGCAGCTCGCGCCCGGTCTGCGTGAGCGCGACGCTGCGGCTGTTGCGGTCGAACAGGCGCGCGCCGACGATTTCCTCGAGCCGGCGGATCTGCACGGTCAGCGCCGGCTGCGACAGGTGCAGCCGCGCGGCGGCGCGCGTGAAGTTGCCGGCGTGCGCGACGGTGACGAACGCGCGAATGTCGCGAAGATTCAGATCCATAATGGTTCGTGATTGCTGCGATCAAATCATTTCAATTGTGCTATCGCTGCGCCGACCTTACGCTCGTCTCCAACAAAAGACAAGGTAGGAGACACGGATGCTGCCGTTACTCGGGCTTGGCACGATCGTCGTGCTGCTGGCCGCGATTCTGTCGAAGCGGATGTCGCCGCTCGTCGCGCTGATCATCGTGCCGATCGCCGCATCGCTGATCGGCGGCTTCGGGCTGCACACCAGCAAGTTCGTCGTCGACGGGCTGAAGGGCCTCGCGCCCGTGGTCGGCATGTTCGTGTTCGCGATCCTCTATTTCGGGACGATCACCGACGCGGGCATGCTCGACCCGATCATCGACCGGATCCTGCGCGCGGTCGGCACGCGGCCCACGCGGATCGTGATGGGCACGACGCTGCTCGCGCTGCTGATCCACCTCGACGGCTCGGGCGCCGTGTGTTTCCTCGTGACGATTCCGGCCGTGCTGCCGCTGTACGACCGGCTGAAGATGGACCGGCGCGTGCTGGCCGCCGCGGTGTCGATGGCCGCGGGCATCAACTTCCTGCCATGGACGGGGCCGATGATCCGCGCGTCCGCTTCGCTGCACCTGCCGGTGTCGGCGCTGTTCAATCCGCTGATCCCGGTGCAGGCGATCGGGCTCGTGTTCGTGTTCGGCGTCGCGTACTGGCTCGGGCGGCGCGAGGAGAAGCGGCTCGGCCTGTCGCGCGACGATGCGTCGATTCCGTTGCCGACCCGCGAGCTGACGCCCGACGAGCAGGCGCTGCGCCGGCCGCACCTGTTCTGGTTCAACCTCGTGCTGACGCTCGTCGTGCTCGGCACGATGGTCGTGATGGGCGAGAAGATCCCGCCGGCGATCATGTTCATGGTCGGGCTGTGCATCGCGCTGATGGTGAACTACCCGGACGTCGACATGCAGAGGAAGCGCATCGACGCGCATGCGCGCGCGGCGCTGATGATGGCCGGCATCCTGCTCGCGGCCGGCGTGTTCACGGGGATCATGCAGGGCAGCGGGATGCTGAAGGCGATGGCGCAGGCGGCGGTCGGCTTCGTGCCGCCGTCGATGGCCGGCCACATCCCGGTCGTGCTCGGCCTCGCGTCGATGCCGCTCAGCATGCTGTTCGATCCCGATTCGTTCTACTTCGGCGTGCTGCCCGTGATCGCGGAGGTGGCCGGCCAGCTCGGCGTGCCGGCCGTGCAGGTCGGGCAGGCCGCGCTGCTCGGCCAGATGACCACCGGTTTCCCGGTCAGCCCGCTGACGCCCGCGACCTTCCTCGTCGTCGGCCTGTGCGGCATCGAGCTGGCCGAGCACCAGAAGTTCACGTTTCCGCTGCTGTTCGGCGCGTCGATCGTGATGACGGTCGCGTGCGTCGTGCTGGGCATCTTTTGATTTTCACCGGCGGCGCACCCGCCGGACGACGACGGTATGGACATGACAGCAAAGCAACCTGAACGGCGCGTGCGCATCGGCGCGGGCGCCGGCTACTCGGGCGACCGGATCGAGCCTGCGGTCGAGCTGGCCGAACACGGGCAGCTCGACTATCTCGTCTTCGAATGCCTGGCCGAGCGCACGATCGCGATCGCGCAGCAGGCGCGGCGCCAGGACCCGTCGCTCGGCTACGACCCGCTGCTCGACGCGCGGATGCGCGCCGTGCTGCCGGTCGCCGCGCCGAAGGGCGTGCGCATCGTGTCGAACATGGGCGCGGCGAATCCGCGTGCGGCCGCACGGCGCACCGCCCGGATCGCGCAATCGCTCGGCGTCGCCGGGCTGAAGGTCGCGGCCGTCGAAGGTGACGACGTGCTCGACGTCGTACTGCGCGGCGCGTTCCGCTTCGAGGAATCGGGCGACGACGTCGCCGCCTATCGCGACCGCATCGTGTCCGCGAACGCGTATCTCGGCGCCGCGCCGATCGTCGACGCGCTCGCGGCCGGCGCGGACGTCGTGCTGACCGGTCGCGTCGCCGATCCGTCGCTGTTCGCCGCGCCGCTGATCCATGCGTTCGGCTGGCGGATGGACGATTGGGACACGCTCGGGGCCGCGACGGTCGTCGGCCACCTGCTCGAATGCGCGGGGCAGGTGACGGGCGGTTATTTCGCCGACCCCGGCTACAAGGACGTGCCGAACCTCGCGCGGCTCGGGTTTCCGATCGGCGAAGTCGCGGCGGACGGCTCGGTCGTGATCACCAAGGTGCCGCACGCGGGCGGCCGCGTGAGTGCGGCGACCTGCAAGGAACAGCTGCTCTACGAGATACACGATCCGGCGCGGTACCTGCAGCCCGACGTCGTCGCGGATTTCACGCAAGTCACCGTCGCCGAGGAGGCGGCGGACCGCGTGCGCGTGACGGGCGGGCGCGGCGCGGCGCGGCCCGACACGCTCAAGGTGTCGGTGGCGTATGTCGACGGCTGGATCGGCGAAGGCCAGATCTCGTATGGTGGCCCGGGCGCGCTCGAACGCGCGCGTCTCGCGCTGGGGATCGTCCGCGAGCGGCTGGCATTGACCGGCGTCGCCGCGACCGAGCTGCGCTTCGACCTGATCGGCGTCGATGCGCTGTATGGCGACGCGACGCCGGCCGTGCGCGGCGAGCCGGCCGAGGTGCGTGTGCGGGTGGCCGGCCGCGCGGCGAGCGCCGGCGAAGCGGCGCGGATCGGCAATGAAGTCGAGACGCTCTATACGAACGGGCCGGCCGGCGGCGGCGGCGCGTTCAAGTCGACGCGCGAGGTGATCGCCGTGCAGTCGGTGCTGCTGCCGCGCGCGGCCGTGACGCCGTCGTTTTCGTTCGTGGAGGCATGATGCAACTGCGTGAACTCGCGCATGCGCGCACCGGCGACAAGGGCAATACGCTGAACGTGTCGGTGATTTGCCGCGATCCGCGCCATTACGATCATCTGCGCACGCATCTGGGTGCCGATGCGGTAAAGGCGTGGCTTGCGGGTATCGTGCACGGCGACGTCGTGCGGTACGAACTGCCGGCGCTCGGGGCATTCAATTTCGTGCTGCGCGATGCGCTCGGTGGCGGCGTCACGCGCTCGCTCGCGCTCGACGCGCACGGCAAGTCGGTCAGTTCGGCGCTGCTGGCGATCGAGGTGCCGGAGCCGGCGTGACGGGCATGACGGGCGTGACGGATGGCGCCGCCCGGGCGGGCGAGCCCCGTCACGGAATCAGCAACTCGCGAAGCCCGTCCGCATGCTCGATACGTTCGCCGGCGATGTGCAGGCGCTGGTCCCTGCGATAGTCGTAAACCGCGCGCGACGCGGCGAGCTGGTCGAAATCGAGCTCGATCGCGTGGCGCGATTCGCCGTTGCCGGCTTCGAAGATCAGGTTGCCGAACGGATCGGCCGCGAGGCTGCCCCCCGCGAACACGACGTCGTGCGTGCTGCCGCCGACGCGGTTGGCGACCACCGTGAACACCTGGTTCTCCATCGCCCGCGCCGTTGCCGACGTGCGGTGGACCGGGCGGTACGGTTCCATGTTGCCGTCGGTGATGAGGATCAGCTCGGCGCCGAGTTCGGCGAGCGCGCGGCCGGTTTCGGGGAATTCGTTGTCGTAGCAGATCAGCAGGCCGATCCGCACGCCGTGCCATTCGATCGTCGCGTAGCGGTCGCCGGGCAGCACGACGCCGTGCTCGCTCACCCACAGGTGTGTCTTGCGGTAGCGCAGCGCGATGCCGTCCGGCGTGACGAGCACGGTGGTGTTGTAGAAGCGGCCGCCGTCGTTCTCGATCAGCCCGACCACGACGGCAACGTCGCGCGCGCGTGCGGCCGCGATGACCGCGCCGACGCTCGGGCCGTCGAGCGGCTCGGCGCATTCGGCCAGGTTCGACGGATCGAGGAAGCCGGTGAGCTGCGCTTCCGGAAACATCACGATGTCGGTGCCCGGTGCGCAGGTCGCGATCGCGTCGAGCGTGCGCTGCAGGTTGTAGTGCGTGTCGCCGTCGCGGCCGGCGAGCTGGACGATGTCGAGCTTCAGTTTCATGGGCGATTTCGGTGGGTGGGGCCGGCGCGGCCGGCTCCGCAACGTTGGACGTCGGAACGCCCGAGTATGCGCCGAACCGCCGGTTTTCCCATCCCGCCGGCGTGTTAACCCGTCAGGGGTATTGATCCCGCGTACTGTCGCCGGCCCGGGCTCAACTTTTTTTGCCGGTCTGACCAGTCGAACCTCAAGTTGCATCGCGTGCGGTCGTTAAGGACGGTTGAGTGCCCATTTGACCAACCGAAAACAACGCGGCAACCGGAGATCACCGTCATCATGCTGTCATCGATTCGCGCCCGGATTCTGGCGACCTGCGTCGCCATCGTAGTCACGGCCCTGGCCGTGACAGGCGGCCTTGTGTACTACGTCGTCAAGCAGCACAACGACACGACCATCGACCAGAACCTGCAGTCCGTCCTGACCGGCCACGCGCTCGCGCTCGACGAGTGGGTCGCGAGCCGCGCGCAGCAGACCCAGGCGCTCGCGGACACGCTGACGCCGGGCGAAGGCGATCCGCTGCCGGCGCTGACGCTGCTCGGCAAATCGGGCGGTTTCCAGGTGCTCACGCTCGGCCTGCCGGATCGCACCGCGTATTCGAACGTCCCGCTCGCGGCCGGCTACGATCCGACCGCGCGCCCGTGGTTCAGGCAGGCGGTCGACGCGGGCCGGCTCGTCGTCACGGCGTTGTACCGCGACGCGTCGACCGGCAAGCCCGCGTTCGCGTTCGCCGCCCCGATCGTTCGCGGCGGCACGCTGAAGGGCGTGCTCGCGGCGAGCCTCTACATGGAGCGCGCGAGTGCGATCGTGGCGTCGATGCATCCGACGCCGTCGAGCTTCGCATTCCTGGTCGACAGGAGCGGGCGCCTGATCGCGGGCGCGAAGACCGATCTGATCATGAAGCCGGCCGCCGAGCTGTCGCCCGAACTGACGCCGGAGCGGCTCGCCGGCCTGCAGACGGCGACCGAACCGGTGGCGATCGACGTGGACGGCGTGACCAAGCTGCTGCGCGCGCGCCCGATCGCCGGGACGGACTGGTCGCTCGTCATGGCGCTCGACCGGTCGGACGTGACGGCCGGCATGCGCGCCGTCGCGACGACGACGCTCATTGCGATCCTCGTCGTCGCCTGCGTCGCGGCGGCACTCGTCGGCGCGTTGACGAACGCGGCATTCAAGCGCGTGCTGCTCGTGCGCGACGCGCTGACCGACGTCGCGAGCGGGAGCGGGGACCTGACGAAGCGGCTGCCGGCCGACGGCGGCGACGAGGCCGCGCAGATCGCGCGGGCCTTCAACCTGTTCGCCGAAAAGATCAGCGCGATCCTGCTGCAGATACGCGGATTCAGCGAATCCGTGAGCGTGGCGAGCGCGGAGATCGCGCAGGGCAACCAGGACCTGTCGAGCCGCACCGAACACGCGGCATCGAGCCTGCAGGAGACCGCGGCGGCGCTCGAGGAGATCGCCGGCACGGCGCGCAACTCGGCCGATGCGGCCACGCAGGTGAGCCGGCTGGCGGAATCGGCGTCGGGCGTTGCCGTGCGCGGCGGCGAGGTGGTGAGCGAGGTGGTCGCGACGATGGACGAGATCACGAAGGCGTCGGCCGAGATCTCGAACATCATCGGCGTGATCGACGGCATCGCGTTCCAGACCAACATCCTCGCGCTGAACGCGGCCGTCGAGGCGGCGCGCGCGCACGAGCACGGACGAGGCTTCGCGGTCGTCGCGGGCGAGGTGCGCACGCTCGCGCAACGCAGCGCGGTGGCCGCCAGGGAGATCAAGCAGTTGATCCAGTCGTCCGTCGAGAAGATCGAAGGCGGATCGGGGCTCGTGAAGACGGCCGGCACGACGATGGACGAGATCGTCGAGGGCGTGCGCGGCATCACGAGCGTGATCGCGGAAATGACGGTCGCGGCGAACGAGCAGAGCACCGGGCTCGCGCAGGTGAACCAGGCCGTGTCGCAGCTCGATCACTCGACGCAGCAGAACGCCGCCCTCGTCGAGGAGTCGGCTGCGGCCGCCGCGCTGTTGCGCGAGCAGGCGGCTCAGCTCGCGCAGACGGTCGGCGAATTCAAGCTCGCGGGTTCGCAACGGGCCGCGACGGCATCGGCATGATCCCGCCGCGGCCGCCGAAGGCCGCCGCAAAGAGGCACGAAGGAGGGCGAGAACGGGCGCGACGGAGCGCGCTATCCGTCGGCCTGCGCCTTCAGGAACAGTGAAAACAGTTCCGATTGCGAATTGATCGCGAGCTTCCCGTAGATGTTGCGCCGGTGCACCTTGACCGTTTCGGCGGAAATCGACAGCTTGTTCGCGACTTCCTTGTTCGAGCGGCCGCTGAGGATCAGCCGGATCACGTCGAGTTCGCGCGCGGTGAGCGGCGTGCCGAGCCGCGCCATCGCCTGCTCGAAGCCATCGTGCGCGCCGGTCCGGCGCGGCGGCGCTTGCTCCGCGGAGGCGGGCTCGAACGCGAGCCGCTGCCGCATCAGCCCGGCCACCCACGGCCGGATCAGGTCGAGCAGCGCAACCTGCCCGGGGCTGAAGCGTCGTTTGCTGCCGAGCGACAGGCACAGCGTGCGCGCATCGTCGAGCACGACGTTGAACTGCACCTCGTCCTCGACGACGTTGTGCGTGAAATAGAGCGTGTAGTACTCGGTATCGCGAAAGCATTCGGGGGCGACGTCCGACAGCCGGAACAGGCCGCTCCTCGGCGCGTCGCGGTTCGCGATGTAGAACGGGTCGAGCTGGTACAGGCCCTGCACGTAGTCGCGGAACAGCGGGTCGGGGCCGCCGCCTTCGTACGGGCATTCGGCGAACACCTGCGGGCGGCCGTCGCCGAAGGTCAGCACGACCCAGCTGTCGACCGCGACGTATTCCTCGATCAGCCGGATCAGCGCCAGCCAGAAGCCCGGCTGGTCGAGCGACTCGATGAGCCGCCCGACCGAACGATGCCACGCGACATCCTGCAAGGTGAGGTTCATGCGGTTTCCGGGTCGGCGGGACCGGTCGGCGCGCGTCGCGCCGTCGCACCGTGCGCATCGACCTGTCCGGGGATGAAGAACGAGATCGTAACGCCGGGCGACGCGAATGGCGAGGCCGCGCACGGTCGCCGTCTCCTGATAAGCTATCGCGATTCCGAGATGGAGAAGTCGATGACTCCCAGCGCCAATACAACTACAAACGCCCATTCCAATATCGATATGACGACGATGCCCCTGACGGGCCAGCCGCTCGACACACTGATGAACCGGCTCGAAGCCGATCTCGAGGAAAGCGATTCGAGCCGCGAGAGCGACCTTGCGGCTCGACTGCGTGCGCAGCCGTTGCGTGCCGATTCGCTCGACGCGATCGCGCGCCTGCACACGCTGTGGATGCGCGCCGGCGATCCGGCCGCCGCGCGCGCCGTGCTCGACGAGGACGGCGCGGGCGTGCACGACGCGGCGCCGCCCGAGGCGCGGCCCGACATCCGCATGCAACTCGCGCTATACCGGCTGCAGGTCGCCCGGCACCTGGGCGAGAACGACGCCGTCAGCGAGGCGATCGGCCAGATGCACGACGTCTTGCGCACGTCGCCGACGCTCGATGCCGATCGCTACGTCCGCGCACGCATTCTCGATACGCTCGAATTCGACCACGCGGAGCATGCGCTCGACGCGATCGAACTGCGGCATGCGCTGCACCGCGCGATTGCCGACCGCGCCACGTTTCGCGCGTGGGACGAGGCGAACCGGCAATGCCTGCGTGCGTGGGCGCTGCGGCGTCTCGACCGGGACGACGACGCGCGTGCGGCGGCCGAGGCCGCGGTGGCTGCGATGGCATCGGCCGGCGCGGACCAGGACATCGACGCCGACGACTGGCTGCGGATCGGCCGGGCGATGATCGAGATCGCGCCGCTGCAGCTCGACACCATTCGCCAGGCCGTCGAGTCGCGCATTGCCGACTGGGCGCTGCCGCCGCGCCGCGAGGCCGAGGTGAGGCTGGCGCGGCTCGCCGCGCGGGCCGCACACGCGCAAGGCGATCTCGCGGGCGCGCTGGCCCGTTGCGAGATGGCGCGCCACAGCCTCGAATCGGATGGCAGCGACGACTTCATCGAATACGAACTGCCGTGGCTGCTCGAGGCGGGCCGTTTCGACGACGCGGGGCGCCGGGCGTTCTTCCACGTGTACCAGATCGAAAGCGGCATGCTCGACCGGGTCGGGCAGATCATCCATGCGCGCCTGGCCGAGCCGACCGACACGTCGGTCTGGTGGCCGCTGTGCGCGATGCGCGCAGCGGGTTTCCAGCCGACGCTCGAGCGGTTCGTCGAACTCGGTGCGGAAGGGCCCGACGCGCTGGCCGCGCGTTCGCCGACGCATGGCGAGATCTTTGCCGCGTTCGGCTCGCTCGAAGGCGACGCGTTGCGCTACGCGATCGCCGACGCCGCGCGCGAGGTCGCACTGCGGCGCGCGCCCGGCCATCCGTGGATCGCGCGGCTCGCGGCCGTCTACGACGGCGAAACCGGCCGCATCGACGCGACGACCCAGGCCGCGCGCCTGCTCGCGGCCGCGCAGGAAGGCGAGATGTACGACAACCGCACCGGGTTCATGCTGACCGATGCGCGCATTCGGGCGCTGGGTGTCGCCGCCGCGATGAAGCTGCCGCCGCCGCCGCTGCGCAGCGGCTTGTGGAGCTACGGCTACGCGTGCTCGATCGAGGACAGGGCCGAGGAGGCGATCGACGCGCTGCCGGCCGCGGAACAGGCGCCGGTGCGCGCCGATCTCGAGCGCCTGAAGATCGCCGTGTACGAGCAGGGCCGCGCCTGCATGGAGCGCTTCTTCGAGACGGGCGACGGCCATCCGTACGATGCGTGCGCGCACCTGTATTCGATGCTCTGCAACAACCTCGCGATCCTCTATCGCGACGAGGAGCGCTACGACGAAGCGCTGGTCCTGCATCGCAGCGGGATCGCGGCGAGTTCGTTTGCCGAGCATTACGACGGCGTGCGCTATGTGCTCGCGTGCCAGGAGAAGGATGAGGAGATGCTCGAAGCCGCCGAGCAGCTGTGGCACTACGCCGCCGAATTCGGTTACAGCCGGCACGAGCCGAACTGGTACGTGCGCGACGTGGTGCGCGCGCTGTACCGCGTCGATCGCTGCAACGAATTGCCGATCTGGCTCGAGCGCCTGGTCGGCTGGCAGCGCGAGCACGACCAGCTCGACGGCAGGTTGCCTAACGAGGCACTGATTGCCCGCCTCGTGTTCGCGGCCCACATGTCGGAGTCGCATCCGGACCAGGCATCGGCGCTGTACGACGCCGCGCGTGCGCAGGCCGACGCGTCGCGCGATCTGGACGTGCTGCTCCGGGCCGCCGACGCGGCGTACGAACTGGGCCGCCAGCCGGACGTGAAATATTTCTACGAACGGGTGCTCGCCGGCAACCGGCACGCCGCCGAACCGCTCGACCTGAAGGTGGACGTGATCGAGCGGCGGATCAGCGAGGCCGGTGCGCCGCCCGCGGCGCCGGGCCCGGCGACGGCCGCGCCGGGCAAGCGCTGGTGGAAGTTCTGGCAATGACGGCCGTCGGTCGGCGGACAGGCTATGCGCCGCGCAACGCGCTGAACGCCGATGCGCTGAAAGCGGCGATCGCCGCGCGCAGCACCGCGCGAGGCGATGCCGACGCGGTGCGCGCGTGGCTGCTCAACCATTTCTACCGGCACGTCGTCGCGAACTTCGAGCCGGCACGCACGATCGGGTCGCTCGACGACGCGCGGCAGGCGCTCGGTAACGCCGCGCCGCCGGCGTGGGTCGCGCGGCGCTTCGGTGCGGACGCGAAGACGATCGGCGAGGCCGACGCCGGCAGGCTGGCGCCCGTCGTCTGGGTCGACCCGGGCGATCCGCAGCTTCTCGCGCTCGAAACCACGCTCGTCGAGTTCCTCGAGTCGCGCAAGGGGACCGGGCTCGACGGCAAGCTCGACCGTGTCAATTGCCCGCAGGCGCTCGCGATGTGGGAACGCGAGCATGCGGAGATGGCGGCCCGGATTGCGCGCGGCTGGCGCGAGAGCCAGCGCGACGCGCTGCGCACCTGGTGTGAAACCGCGAACGGCCGCTTCGTCGAATTCCTGCCCGACAGCGCGCTGCTGCGCGCCGAAATGGCGTTCGAGAGTTACGTGATGCGCCATTGCCTCGGGCAGTTCGCCGACCGGCAGGCGCTGACGGGCGGCTACGGCGGGCGCTACGCGGAAGCGATCGAGGCGCGCACGCTGCGGCTGCTGAGCTTCCGGGACGCGAGCGGCCAGCCGCACATCACGATCGGTGTCGCGGTGCGCGCGGACGGCGGCCTCGACGTCGATCAGGTCAAGGGCAAGCAGAACCGGCCGCCGGTCGAGCGCTATGTCGACGACGTGCTGGCGTGCCTGAATACGCTGGGGACGACGGATAACACGCCGCCCGACTGCATCGCGCTCGGTGTGGTCCATACGGCGTCGGGATGGTGCAGGATCGAGGACGTGACGGATGCCGCGTCGCAAGCCCGGCTCGTCGCGCGCCATCCGCAATTGTTCGGGCGGCTCGCCGAACCGACGCCGACCGTCGAGTGGCTGGTCGCCGCGCGGCAGCCCGAACTGTTGCAGGCGCGGCCGCCGCGCGCCGGCTCGGTGCGTTACGCAGTGCGAGCGACGCTGGCGCCCGCGGTGCCGTCCGCGCAGCGGGACGACACACGGCCCGCCTTTGCAACCGAGAACGTGCGCTGGCCCGGCTACGACGCGCCGCATGGCGCCAGTGCCGGCGAATGACGGGGCGAAGACCATGACACTCAAGCTGATCGTCGCGTTGTTCGTGCTGTGGCGTATCGTGCGCTACTTCCGCCGGCGCGGTGCGCGCCATTCGACCTTGTCCGCCCGCAAGCACTGGGCGCTGCTGCTCGCGCATCCGTACGTGGAGGCGACCGGGTTCTCGGGTTTCGACGATGCGGATACGAGCCACCTGAACGACACGTCGCGCAAGTTCTTGCGCGCGCAGATGCTGCATCAGATGGAGTTGCGCACCGACGCGACGGACGACGATGCGCGCGCGCACCTCGCACGTGTGCTCGAGACGCAATGGTTTCGGGCCGACCTGCATGCGCTGCAGCCGACCGACGACCCGCGTGCCGCACTCGCGTTCGCCTGTGCGCGGATGGCGTTCCTCGCGCGCGTGGCGATGCTGATGGGCTGGACCGAGCCGGACACCGCATGGCGTGTGCTGTTGCTCAACGCGCAGCGCGCGCAGGATTGTTTCGACAGCTGGACGGATTTCGGTAGCGCGTATATCGCGGGCCGCAAGCAGTGGGTGGCCGGATTTCGCGCCGATCCGTTCGGCAAGGCGTTCGACGACGCCACGCTGCAGCGCTGGCTTGCACCGGGTGACGGTGCGTGGGGGCGGGCGGCATGGCCGGGGCTGGCGGCGTTCGATCCCGAACCGGTCGCGCAAGCCCGGTGACGCGTCGATGCCGCCAGCCGTTCACTTCGCATGCCGCTTTCCGTTTCCGCCGACGCCGACATGATTTCATCCGTTCATCCCCTGTTGCGACGCCTGGCGCTTTCCGTTGCGTGTGCGGTGCCGGCGTCGGTGCTGCCCGCGACGGCGCAGGCGGTCGAGCCGGTCGCCGCCGACCGCCTGCTGCGCACGTTCTTCCACGACCACTACGGCAACTGGCGCGCGGACCGCAAGGGCTGGCAGTCGGACGCGGGCGATTTCATTTATTCGCCGTGCGGATCGCTGCGCGTCGCGACCGCCGACGGCCCGCGGTATCTGCTCGCGGTGTGCGGCGAGACCGAGGCAGCCGTGCAGGACGGCACGCCGGGGATGGATTCGGACGGCACGACGGGCACCATCGACCTGTACGTGCTGAAGCCCGCGGCGGACGGCAAGACGCTCGAGCCGGTGGTGAAGAAGACGGATATCGCGTCCGGCAAGCGCGGCGAGCCGGGTACGGTGCGCATCGAGCGGTACGGCCCGCACCTGTTCGGCTTCACGATCGGCGACGGCGTCACGCTGCAGGGCTATACGATGGCGATGCGATCGATCTGGCTGCCGGTCGGCAACGCGATCGTCGAGGCGGCGGCGCGCATCGACGAAGCGCTCGACAACACGGGGTCGCTCGATTGCGGGAACGCGAAGTCCCGTTGCGAGAGCCGCACGTTTTCGATCGTGCCCGACACGACCGGCACCGGCGACGTCTATCCGCTGACGGTCACGGAAACGGGCTCGCGCGGCGACAAGGAGATTCACGCGCGCTACACGGTGAAGTTCGACGCGGCACGCGGCCGCTACGTGGTACCGAAGGCATTGCGCGCAGGATACTGACCGTTCGCGCGAAGGAGCGGGCGGCGCGGTGCCGCCCGAGCGTCACACGTACAGGTACCGTACGAGGTGAAAGAACACCGGCGCGGCGAAGCAGATCGAGTCGACGCGATCGAGCATCCCGCCGTGGCCCGCGATCATCGAACCCCAGTCCTTGGTGCCGAGCGAGCGCTTGACGGCCGACAGCACGAGGCCGCCGACGAAGCCCGCGATCACGATCGCGAGCGAGATCCCGAACGCGGCGCCGAAACTGAACGGCGTCACGCGATACAGCGACGCGCCGCACAGCGTCGCGAGCAGCCCGCCGCCGACGAACCCCTCGACCGTCTTGGACGGCGACAGCTGCGGCGCGATCTTGCGGCGCCCGAACAACTTGCCGACGACATACTGCAGCACGTCGCTGATCTGCACGACGAACAGGAAGAAGAACAGCAGCAGCGCGTTCTGTCCCGTGTAGCGCGGAATGTCGAGGATCAGCACGGCCGGCGCGTGGCTCAGCCCGTACACGCACACCATCAGCGCCCAGTTGATCTTCGCGTTGCGGCTCAGGAATTCGCGCGTGTCCTGCGTGAGCGCCGACACGAGCGACATCGCGAAGAACAGGTGCACGGGCACGAAGATCGAGTACATCCCGTACCAGTCGATCCCGAGCAGCAGGTATTGCACGGGGATCGCGACGAAGAACGCGATGAACAGCGTCGTGTGGTCGCTCGCGGTCGTCGGCGTGAGCGTGATGAATTCGCGCAGCGTCAGGTAGGACAGCACCGCGAACACGAGATACGTGACGTTGTTGCCGAGGCTGATCGCGATGACCATGATCGCGATCATCGCCCACCACGCACGGATGCGCTGGTTCAGGTTGACGATGGTCGCGCTCGTGCCGCCGCTGCGCGCGCCGAGGATCGCGCCGATCACGGTGGCGATGACGAGCACGCCCGTGACGCCCGCGACCAGTTCCCAGAAGAGAGTTCGCATGAGGGATATCCGGAAAAGGGGAGAAGGGGGGCTGTGTTCAGCCGGCCGGCCGCTGCGGCGGCGCGAGCGCGACGATCGCGTCGCGCATGCGGGCGAGGAACGTCGGCTTGTCTTCCTGGGCACCGAGCGCATCGTTCGCGCCGAAGTGCACCTTGCAGATCAGCGGCACCGGCCAGATCGCACCCTTCGGCATGATCCGTTGCAGGTTCTCGAGATAGACGGGCGCGAGCGCGACGTCCGGAAACTCGGTCGCGAGGTGGAACAGCCCGCTCTTGAACGGCTGCGGCAGGATCTCGGCGCCGCGCGTGCCTTCCGGGAAGATGATGATCGAATGGCCCTGCCGGAGCGCGTCGCGCACGGGGTCGAGCGGGTCGCCGCCGGACTCGCGGTGGCGATCGATCAGCACGACGTTCAGCAGCTTCTGCGCGATGTGGCGCTTCGCGTCGCTGCTGTCCCAGTAGTCGCGCGCGGCGACGGGCCGTACGACCGCGCGCACGTCGCGCGGCAGCGCGGCGAGGATCGCGAGCGTGTCGATGTGGCTCGTGTGGTTCGAGAAATAGATCTTCTGCGTCGGGGACGGCGGCCCCTGATGCCAGACCGGATACGCGCCGGCGACGAGCCGCACGATGGACAGCAGGAAGTCGCGCTGCCAGACGTTGAGAATGTTCATCGGCGCTGCGCCTCCTGCCTGCATGCATGGCCCGCGGCGCTTGCGCGGCGGGCGGGACCCCGGAATGCCGGCGCGGCAGGATGCGCGCCGGACGGCCCTTGTTTAAATTTTTTCAAATTCGTGGCTGCCTGTCGCAGGTCCGCGATAATCGGACGATTCGCCGCCACACGCTGTTGCGTCGCGGCGAATGCGCCGGTCGGCGGCGTGATAATCGGCTGTTGCACGAGTGCCCGTTTGCAGTTCGAATGGATCGTGCTGCGTTCGGGCCAGCGGATTATCGCGAGTTTCCGTCAAAAACGCCAGATTGGCGCCGCGCTGGCGGGCCGGGCGCTGCTTGACGCATCGGGGCCGCTCGGCGACGATTAGGGCCGTCCATGGAAGGCCGTCCAGGGCCGTTTCGCCGCCCGGGGCATGGCGGCGGGAAATGTGTCCGGCTGTGCCGCGTGAATAGAACGAATACGAAACGATGAGCCTCTACGCACTCAAACCCAAATTCCAGAACCGCCTGCGCCCGTTCGCGAACTCGCTCGCCGAGCGTGGCGTCACGGCCAACCAGGTCACGCTGTTCGCGGCCGGCGGCTCGATCGTCGTCGGCGCGCTCGCCGGCCTTGGCG
This sequence comes from Burkholderia sp. LK4, assembly GCF_001043615.1. Lineage (NCBI taxonomy): Bacteria > Pseudomonadati > Pseudomonadota > Betaproteobacteria > Burkholderiales > Burkholderiaceae > Burkholderia > Burkholderia sp. LK4. Next base: position 70,270 of record NZ_LDUL01000016.1, on the reverse strand, counting down.
TATTTGCCCGCGCGCTGTTCCTGCTGATCCCGCTGTGGCTGTTCGTGCGGATGGCGCTCAATGCGATCGACGGGATGCTCGCGCGCGAGCACAACCAGAAGAGCACGCTCGGCGCGTACCTCAACGAACTCGGCGACGTCGTGTCCGATATCGCGCTGGTGCTGCCGTTTCTCGCGATTCCGGCGTTCGCTCCGGCAGACGTCTGGCTGTTCGCGCTGACGGCGGTGATCGTTGAATGCGCGGGGCTGATCGGCCCGCTGGTCGGCGTGAGCCGCCGCTACGACGGCCCGTTCGGCAAGAGCGACCGCGCGCTCGCCCTCGGCGCGTTCGCGTTGTGGATCGGGCTCGGCTTTCCGGTCGGCGGCGTCGCCGCCTGGCTGTGGCGGCTGCTGATCGTGCTGTCGATCGTGACCGTGGTGCGGCGCGTGCAGGCCGGCATCGCGGAAAAGGGTAGTCAAGGGTAGTTGAAGCAGTGGCGGTACCGGGCGCCGGAGGGCGGCGCACCAAGATTCGAATAACGAAACGAGAGAAAAATACATGAGCGCACGCACGGCACGTGAGGCCGATTTCATCACGCACGACGGCGAAACGCTGTTCTATCGTCACTGGCCCGCAACGGGCCCGCGCTGCCGCGGCGCCATCGTGCTGCTGCATCGCGGCCACGAACATTCGGCGCGCGTCGCGCATCTCGTCGACGAGCTCGACCTGCCGGATTTCGCGTTCTTCGCGTGGGATGCGCGCGGCCACGGCCGCTCGCCCGGCGCGCGCGGCTACAGCCCGAGCGCGGCTGCGTCGGTACGCGACCTGCAGACCTTCGTCGAACATATCCGCGACACGCACGGCATCGCGATCGAGGACATGGCCGTGGTCGGCCAGAGCGTCGGCGCGGTGCTCGCGGCCACCTGGGTGCACGACTACGCGCCGCCGATCCGCGCGCTCGTCGTCGCGTCGCCGGCGTTTCACATCAAGCTCTACGTGCCGTTCGCGCGGCCGGGCCTGCGGCTGATGCACAAGCTGCGCGGGCTGTTCTACGTGAACAGCTACGTGAAGCCGAAATTCCTCACGCACGATCCCGAGCGGATCGCGAGTTATGCGTCCGATCCGCTGATCACGCGGCCGATCGCGGTCAACATGCTGCTCGACCTGCACGACACCGCGCAGCGGATCGTCGCCGATGCGGCCGCGATCACCGTGCCGACGCAACTGCTGATCTCGGGCGCCGACTGGGTCGTGCATCGCGGCCCGCAGGACCGCTTCTTCGAACGCCTCGGTGCCGCGCGCAAGGAGCGCATCGTGCTGCCGGGCTTCTATCACGACACGCTCGGCGAACGCGATCGCGCGCAGGCGCTCGCGCCGCTGCGCGCATTCGTGCTGCGCGAATTCGATGCGCCGAGCCCGCGCGTGTCGCTCGCCGATGCCGACCGGCGCGGTGCGTTCCACGACGAATACGCGGCGCTCGGCCGCCCGCCCGCGAATGCGTTCGCGCGTGCGTACTGGGCGCTCACGCGAGCCGGCCTGAAGGCCGGCGGCGCGCTGTCGGACGGTATCGCGCTCGGGCTGCGGCTCGGTTTCGATTCGGGCTCGACGCTCGATTACGTGTACCGCAATCGCGCGCAAGGGCGGCTCGGCATCGGTGCGCTGATCGACCGCACGTATCTCGATTCGCCGGGCTGGGTCGGCATCCGCCAGCGCAAGGTGCATCTGCAGGAGCTGATCGGCGCGGCGATCGGCCGCCTGCGCGGCCACGGCACGCCGGTGCGGATCGTCGACATCGCGGCCGGGCACGGGCGCTACGTGCTCGACGCGATCGCGTCGGCCGCCGAGCGCGACGGCGCGGCGCCCGACGACATCACGCTGCGCGACTACAGCCCGCCGAACGTCGAGGCCGGGCGCGTGCTGATCGCGCAGCGCGGCCTCGAGCCGATCGCGCGCTTCGAGCGCGGCGACGCGTTCGACGAGGCGTCGCTCGCGACGCTCGAGCCGCGTCCGACGCTCGCGATCGTGTCGGGCCTCTACGAACTGTTCGGCGAGAACGCGCTGATCGAGCGCTCGCTGCGCGGGCTCGCGCAGGCCGTGCCGCCGGGCGGGTATCTCGTTTATACGGGGCAGCCGTGGCATCCGCAGCTCGAATTCATCGCGCGCGCACTGAACAATCACCGCGGCGAGGCGACCTGGGTGATGCGCCGCCGCTCGCAGGCCGAGATGGACGAACTCGTCGCGCGCGCGGGGTTCCGCAAGCTCGACCAGCGGATCGACGAAATGGGCATTTTCACGGTCAGCCTCGCGCAGCGGGTCGACGCGTCATGAGCGAGTTCGGCGGCGACGCGCGCGGCCTGTCAGCGCAGGCGTCGGCGGCCGGCGCACGCGACGCGTCGTTCGCGCTGCGTGTCGGCTGGCTCGCGGTGATGGGCGCCGTGTTCTTCTCGACCTACGGCTTCGCGAACTGGCTCGCCGCGCGCCGTGCGGCGGTGCCGACCTTCGCGTTCGGCTGGGAGCACGCGATCCCGTTCGTGCCGTGGACGATCGTGCCGTACTGGTCGATCGATCTGCTGTATGCGCTGTCGTTCTTCTTCTGGACGCGCCGCGCCGACCTGCTCGATCACGTGAAACGGCTGTTGACCGTGCAACTGGTTTCGGTTGCGTGCTTTATCGCGTGGCCGCTGCGCTTCGGGTTCGAGCGGCCCGACGCGGGCGGCGTGGCCGGTGCGCTGTTCACGCTGCTGATGGGGTTCGACAAGCCGTTCAACCAGGCGCCGTCGCTGCACATCGGGCTGCTCGTCGTGCTGTGGGCCGTCTATGCGAAACACGTGCGCGGCATGCTCGCGCGCGTCGTGCTTCACCTGTGGTTCGCGGCGATCGGCGTGTCGGTGCTGACGACCTACCAGCATCACGCGATCGACGTGCCGACCGGTGCGGCCGTCGGCTGTCTTGCGCTGTTCCTGTTTCCGCTGCGCGATGCCGCGGGCCGGCTGCCGGGCGCCGATGCGTCGCCGGGCGCGGCCGGCCGCGCGCTCGCGCGTCGTTATGCGCTCGGCGCGGCGGCGGTCGCGCTCGTGGCGCTCTGGTGCGTGCCGCGCGCGCCCGGCTGGGCGCTGGCGGCCGGGTGGGTCGCGCTGGCGCTCGCGTGTGTCGCGTGGATCTACCGGCGCGGCGCACCCGGCGCGTTCCAGAAGGATGCGCACGGGCGTTTCCCGGTCGTCATCCGCTGGCTGCTCGCGCCGACGATCGCCGGCGCATTCGTCAATTCGCGGCTGTGGACGTTCCGGCAGCCGGCGCCGGTGCGGATCGACGAACGCGTGTCGCTCGGCCGCACGCCGACCACATCCGACGTGCGCCGCTACGGTTTCACGGCACTGGTCGACCTGACGGCCGAAATGCCCCGCTGGGCGGCGGCCGACGCATCGCTCGCCTATGCGAGCGTGCCGCAGCTCGACCTCGTCGCGCCGACGGCCGCGCAACTCGCGCAGGCCGTCGCGGCGCTCGAACGCCTGCACGGGGAAGGGCACGACGTGCTGGTCTGCTGCGCGCTCGGCTACGGGCGCAGCGTGCTGTGCGCGGCCGCGTGGCTGGCGGCGCGACGCGGGTTCGGCGATGCGCGCGACGCGCTGGCCGCGGTGCGCGCGGTGCGGCCGCATGCGGTGTGGTCGGACGACGGCGTGGCCGTGCTGCAGCACTGGATCGATCGCCGGCGCGGCGCGGGAGGCGTGTGATGCGCGACCCGTCCGCGCCATTCAGGATTGCCGCCGCGCGCGGCGCGCTCGATGCGGGCGCGTGGGCGATCGCGGCCGCGCTGGCCGCGGCCGGCGCGGGCTGGTGGATCGCGTCGGGCTGGGCGCCGGCGACGGTCGCGCGCGTGCTGCTGGCCGTCGTCAGTACCGGGTCGGGGATCGCGGCGCTGTGGGTCGCGGTGCGGATCGAGATCGACCGCCGGCTGTTCGCCGCGCTTGCGCGCGCGGCGGCCGGCGACGCGTCGGTCGACGACGCCCTCGCCGCGCTCGACCGCGCGCTCGCCGATCTCGGCTGGATCGACGCATCGAAGGCCGGCCGCGCGCTCGACGCACGCGTGCGCGGCGCGGTCGGGCTGTGCCGGGCCGGCGTGCTCGTCGCGATCGTGCAGTGGCTCGTGGTCGGGCTTGCGATCGCTGTTGCGCAGGTCGGCTAGCGTACGGATGGCATTTTTGCGAAATGACGTTCAGACGGGTAATTGTTGCTCGTCTGGTTTTGCGGAACAAGTAACATTTACTGGATTTTTGGGGAGCTTATTGCAGTAAGAATGTTGCGCGGTAGTCTTCGATTTGACGAAACCATACATTTTCCTGTCTATCGAATTGCGGTGAAAGGCATTTATAATCTTCGCTCGGCAGAAATCCCGCCTGAATAACAACCGAGGGCATGCTGCGTGAGCAACACCGCACTTTATAAGGCGTTGCGTCTCGGCGACGCGCAATACAATCGACTGATCAAACTCGATACGCCGCTCGGCGTTGACTGGTTGCTGCCGCTTTACGTCAAGGGCACCGCCAGGCTGGGGCGCGATTATGAGTTCGTGATCGACGTCGTTTCGGCCCGCGGCGGGCAGATCGAACTCAAAGCACTGCTCGCCAAGCCGGTCACACTGTGGATTCAGCAGGTCGACGGTTCATACATGCCGATCCATGGTTATGTCCACCGGTTCAGCCGGTTGGGGGCGGACGGCCCGCTCACCTATTACAAGCTCGCTTTTTCCTCGTGGCTTTATTTTCTGTGCCTGCGTCGCGACATGCGGGACTGGCAGGAGCAGAACGGTGAGCAGATTCTGACCGACGTCTTCAACGAGCACCCGCAGGCGCGTGGCGCATTCCGTTTCGACGTGCACAAGCCGCTGCCGTCGTATTCGAATCGTGTGCAATGGGAATACGACCTCAATTTTGTTCACCGCAGCATGGAAGAAGCAGGCGTGTTTCCCTACTTCGAGCAGGCGGAGAATGGCCGTTCCCACATGATGGTTGTCACGGACGACGCCTATTTCGTCCCGACGCTGAGGCAATCCGTTGTCCAGTTCGGTCGTATGGACATTGGCGGCGAATTGGACGGATTCGCGCAATGGAAGGAGCAGCTCCAGATCGAGAGCGCACAACTGACGTCGCGCTCGTTCGACTACAAGCGGCCCGATCTTCCCCGGCAGGTCCAGGGGGTGACCGATGTGCACGGCAATCTGCCGACGGATGGCGAGATCTACGACTATCCCGGTGCGTACATGTGGTCGGATCGGGAACAGGGCGAGCGTCTCGCACGGATCCGCCTCGAGGAGAGGATGTCGCGGATGAAGCGCTTTCATGGCGTTGGCGCTTTACGCTGTGCGATGCCTGGAAGGCGTTTCGAGCTTCGTGGCCATCCGGTGCACGACGCGGGGAGCCAACCGGATCGCGAATTCGTGTTGCTCGGTGTCGACTGGCTGATCAGCAATAATCTGCCCGGCCTGGACGGGGTCGAGGCATTCCCCGACGGGCTGGCCGCGGAAATCGCAAACGCGAAGACCGGTGCAACGGTGCATCACGCCGATGGCAGCGAGGGCTTCTTTCAGGTGCAGGTCGAGGCGCAACCGCGGAATGTGCCGTTTCGCAGTTCGTTCGATCACAAGAAGCCGGTCATGCAGCTACAGAACGCGATCGTTGCCGGGCCGGGCGGCGAAGAGGTCTACACCGACTCGCTGAACCGGGTGAAGGTGTGGTTTCACTGGAATCGCCGCAACGGTCAGGACGAGCGTGCGTCATGCTGGGTCCGTCCGACGTTTCTCGACGCGGGCGCCAATCGCGGCGGCATTCAGCCGCTGCGCAAGGGCGATGAAGTCGTCGTCGGTTTCATGGAAGGCGACTGCGACAGGCCCGTCATTATCGCGAGGATGTACGGCGGCGCAACGCAACCGGTGTGGCACACGAACGGCCTGTTGTCGGGCTATCGGTCGCGCGAGTACGGCGGCACCGGCTATAACCAGCTCGTGATGGACGATTCGACGCAGCAGAATCGCGTTCATCTTTATTCGAGCAGTTATCAGTCGCATCTGCACCTCGGCTACCTGATCCAGCATACGGACAATACGCGCGGCGCATTTCTCGGCAGCGGCTTCGACCTCAAGTCGGACGCTTATGGTGCTATTCGCGCGGGGCAAGGGCTGTTCGTCTCGACACATTCTGCGACGGTTAACCAGCCGCTGAACGTGACCGCGGCGTCCGAGCAACTGGCAAGCGCGGAAAGCGTGATGGAACTGACGTCTCAGGCGAGCGCCGCAAATCAGGCCGAAAGTCTGGAGGAAGGGCACGACGCACTGAAGCGATTTACCGATGCCACGCAATACAACGTGGCGGGAGGCGCAGGCAGCGGCGGGCGGACGGGAGGTGGCGGCACCGGTAGCGCAAACGGGTTCTCGACACCGATCATGCTGATCGCAAGTCCGGCCGGCGTGGGCGTGTCGACACAGGATTCGGCGCAGCTCGCGGCAAACCAGCAAGTCAATATCGTGAGCGGCAGGAGTACGCACGTTGCCGCCGGCAAATCGCTGATCGCGAGTGTGATGGAAAAGATCAGCCTGTTCGCGCAGAACGCTGGGATCAAGCTGTTCGCGTCCAAGGGCAAGGTCGAGATTCAGGCGCAGAGCGACGAGATGAAACTCACCGCGCTCAACGACGTGACGGTCACCAGTTCGAGTGGACGAGTCGTTATCTCTGCCGAAAAGGAGATCTGGATCGGCGCCGGGGGTTCGTATATCAAGATCACGCCCGACTTGATCGAGAACGGAACCAGTGGCCAGATTCTCGAAAAATGCGCATCGTGGGACAAGCCGGGTGCGTCATCGATGCGTCTGCCTTCGCCGATTGCGAGTGTGCAGAAAGGATGTGCGTGGAAGACGGCGTCGGCGTCGGCCGACAGCGCGTCGAGCGTCGTGTTGGAGTAGGCGTCATGAGTCATCCGAACAACCGCGACGCAGCGCGTCAGGAAGGCGTCGATTTGTCGAGCGAAGAAGCGGCAATCGATACGACGGTGAGTGTGTTGCATGCTTATTTCGACAAGCAGCCGGACATGCACTGCCTGCTGGTCGTCGACCCGGCCCAGCGCGATTTGCCGAGCGAGGAAGGCTCGGTGTTCAGCGAGTTGACGCGCACGGTCGTGACGATCGCGCACGACGCCTATCCGGATGAACACCAGCCCTACCTCGTTGAACTGGATCTGTCTTCGCCGGCAGGCACCGCGCTTCTGAAAGAAAGCGTGCGACTCGCGGTCGAAGACAGGCGTCCTGCGTCGATGGCACAGGGCCTCGGGCAGCGGATCGGCGGATGGTTGGCAAGTTCTGCGTCGCCTGACAAAGTCGCCGAGCACTGGTCGACGCAGGTGCTGCAGTACGACGAGCGAGGGCGCCTATGTGCGCTGCGTTTTTACGACACGCGTGCGCTGGGCCTGATCTGGCCAGTGGTGACCGAACGGCAGCAGCAGGACCTGCTGGGGCCGGCCAAGGTCTGGCATGCGCTTGATGCATGTGCGAAGCCGCGCGCGTATAGCCGGGGCGCGGAATCGAGTCGGGCGTTTTCGCTCGCGAAGGCGCAATGGCCGGGCGTGCATCGTCATGGTCTCGTTAACCGCGCACTCGCATTGCATGCATTGGCGGCAGGCCGTCAGCCTGTACCCGCGGAAGTGGATGCGGCCGTTGCTGCCGCCGCGCGTGCGGAGCAATACGGGCTGCATGATCGTGACGACCTGGTTGCATTCATCGGACATGCGCTTGACTGGCATCCGTGGTTCGACCGGCATCCCGAGGTTGCGAAGGCGTTGCAGCAGTGTTCGCCCGACGATTTTTATACCGCAGCGATCGGCCACCTCCAGCCTGGCGAAATCGACGAAATTCGACGCGGTGCGTGGTATGACGAGAGGGCGTTGTCTTCGGCCGGGTCAAGCCGGTCGGCGACTGACACGAGATACGAATAACGGAAATGGCGACTACTGAACAAGAATGCGCGAATTGCCAGAAGACCGGGCTGGCGATCCTTCCCGTCCGCTATACGGTTTTGCCGAATACCGTTCCTGCAAGATTGCCGGACGGCATTGGGGGGAAAGGTGTCACGGATGTTCCGTTGACGACGCATCGTTATGGGTTGCGCACGCTCCGGGACGGGTGGTTGTACCTCTACTATGTCCAGAGTGCGAGAGGTCCCAAACGGTGGGAAGTTTACAAGGTGACGGGAGACGGGCGCTTGTGGAAGCAGTCGAGGCCACTGCCCGACAAGCCTTCCGCGCATCCTGCATGCGCCCAGCGCGCGATCGCGGTACCGATGGACGTGATCGCGATCGAGCGTCCTGAGAAATGCACGGGCCGTGTCTACATCGCGTTCTCGGAACACGCGTGGATCGAGGATACGTTCAAGCGGTACGAGGCAAATCCTGCCTTGCTCGAACAGCGCATGCAGTGGATCGAGCCGTCGAAATGGATCAACGGCGGCAACGATTCGCAAAAGCATGCAGTCGTCGCAACCCGAAAAAGTATCGATGATGTCGTCGAGTACATGCCGGGTCTGGATCCCAAGCTCCTCGACCCGAAGGATCAGCCGTTGACCGACAAGGCCGGCGCCTACGATCCGAAACTGATGGGCCGGGAGTCGACCCGGTATCCGTTGCATATCCGTCAGGCCTCTCCGCTGTCCACGAGCGAAGCGTTGGTCAAGCTGATGAACACGATCGGTTCGACCGGCAAGGGGCAATCTCATCCGCCGATGATGCTGGCCTTGTGGGACGGTATCGGCAACGCGCACGAACTGAACGATTTTCGCAACGACGCAGGCAGCATGTTGTCCTTGTATGTCAAGGAGCAGGGCACGCAGATCGACGCGATGCTGTCGATCGATGCGGCGGAAGTCGCCGTGCGCAACGGCGCGGTTGCATTCAAGAGCCGCATGCGGTCCGCGTTGCGGGCGGGCTGGGAAGGCATGTTGAACAATCCCGGCGCGATGGACGGGATTCCGAGTTATGCCGTCATCTCGCCGGAGCAGCAGGCGGCGTCGGACAGGCGCATTCAGGAAGCGGGCGTGATCAGCCCCGAAGAAGCGAAGACGATCGGCGACGCCGAGTGGCCGAAGTACCAGGACAAACTGAATCTTCGAAAGCTCGGGGATTTCCGGCCGTGGTTCAAGTCCGTTCAGGACGCGGTCAAGGCGATTCAGGCCCGGCGTACGCCCGATGTGAAGGCGTGGCTGAAGGCGCCCACGTTCATCGCGGCGTTGCATGATTATCACGACGAGAACGCGGACGACGGTCGGGCATTCGAGAAGGTCATCGTTCAGGCGATCAACGGGTTGCCGTCGGAAGATCGCGGCGCGGCCGTCGTCTACGATCTGGTCAACAACATGGATCCGACATTGCCGACCAGCCTCGTGTGGCGTGCGTTCGCCTACAACCAGAAGCATCCGAAGGCAGAGATCAAGGAACTGCTGGCACAGGCGATCGCGAACAAGACGACCAAGGCGGATCCGGTCAGCGACATTGCCGACAAGATCGGCAAGGTGCTGGAGCAACTGAAGAACTTCGTCGATTTTCGGGAGAAGATGACCGAGGTTCATGAGCATCAGAACCCGATATCGGTATCTGAAAAGTACTTGAAGAGTATTCAAGGTGACGGTCTCGTCATCACGATGGGAAACGCGCTGTTCAAATGGACGGGGCTAGGCGTGCTGGGGGACTGTGCGGGCACTTTCATGATTCGCGGTGCGCTGATGTTGCGCGTCGGCATCAGCAAGGCAGACACGATCGATCTCGTCAGGCAGGCGGTCAAGGTCGAGCCTGACTTGCGCCTGAAGTTGCAGCAGGGATATCGGGCGTTGCGCGGCCAGGGCATTGCGGCGCAGGACGCGTTCGTGAGGACGATGCAGTCGCTCGCGGAACACGAAGGCGGGCAGCTCTATCGTGCGAAGTGGAATGCGGTCAAGCTGACGCAGGAAGGCAAGGCCGTCAATCTAGGCGTGCGGATCGGCGGTACCTTGGCCGTGATCGAATTGCTGAGCTTCGGGTGTGCGCTTGCGAAAGCGGACAAGAAGGGCGAGGACTACGCGATGCTGGTGGCGGGAGGGTTCTCGTCGATGTCCGCGTGTTTGCAGGCGTCGACGAAGGTGATGACGGGGCTGGCGAAGGATGCGGCGCGGACGTTGACCAATCTGAAGGCGATTACGGGGTATTTTGGTGCGGCGTCGTCGATGATTGGGATGGTGCTGGATTTTGGGAAGGTGTATGACAATGCAGTGCAGAGAAAATACTCTGCGATGTTTGGGTATTTTGTTAAAGGGACGCTTGGATTTGGCGTGACTGCTGCAAATTTCCTAACGGCATTGACCTCATCAGCTCCGTTGGTTGCTCGGATTACTGGGGGGCGTGGCGTAGTATTTATCGGAAAAATAGGAGCTGGCATTGCGGGTGCCACCGCTCGGTCGGGAGCAATTGCTGCAGGTTCGGCTATAGGACGGGATGCCGCTAACAAAGCTGGTATGAAGGCAGTTGGAGTTGCAGCCGGAGAAGCCGGGATTGTGCTTACTGAGCGCGCCGGCCTTCTGGCGATTGGTCGTGTGGTTTTGTTCCTTGCAGGCTGGGAGGTTGCCGTGGCGCTGGTGGTGTTGCAGCTTCTGATTGCGTATTTTTCCGATAATGAACTGCAGACATGGTTCGAGAAATGTGCATTCGGTAAAAGCCCGGATAGCCCGCCATGGACGATCGATAAGCAACGCGAAGAATTTGAGAAGGCCCTTGCTAGTGTCGGCTTGAAATCCGATAACGGTGTCTGAAAATATGAATAAAGATAGAGCATCTTCTACAACCTTGCTTCGCGGGTGTATTAAGAATCTAAAAAAAACACGAAGCAGTCGTGATTTCTTCTTTAGCGACGCTGATCGTGTCGCGATGGGGGCGACGGCAGTTGCGGCAGGTTTGGTTGGTTTGGGGGGAGTTGCCGTCGGGTTGAGTGGGATGGCGATGGATACCACTGAAGAGGCCGATTTGCTCGAGTTTGAGATTGAGGGGAAATCGGTGAAGGCGTGGGTGTGGTGGTCGGTGTTCGCAGAGGGCGATGAGGTGGAGATTGTTGCTGAACGATGGGGTGATATTTGGCACGCCTTTGGTATTCGTCGAATTTCAGACAAAATTGTCGCACTTCATCCACATTGCAGTCGGGGGCGTTATGCCCACTATCGAGCATCGTTTAGGTGGGGCGGGATGTTTCTTGCGTTGGCACTGGCGGTAGCGTATTTCATCATTGCTTGCTTTGCCATATTCAAAGGTGGGGCTCCGATTGATAGTTTGCTTATAGGTTGTGCGATGGGAAGTTTGGGTTCTGCTGCGATTTTCTCTCTTATTACCTATCGAATTTCACGGAAGATGATGGGCTTTGTCCGCCTTGCTGAAGGGATTTTTGAAGGGTTCGGCTGGAAGGACGTGAAGAACATCGATCTTCCTGCCATCACGAAGAAGGGGAAGAAGCCAGACGAACCAGGTGCATTGGGTGTGCTGTATTTCCGCTACTGATTGTTGGTCGATGAGTATGTTGTCCGATCAAATGCAGTTGCTCCGTGGACGCATTGGCAATCTACGGAAGTCGCGTTGCAGCCAGGATTTCTTCTTTACCGGTGCTGATCGTGCCAAGATGGGCGCGACAGCGATTGCGGCAGGCGTGGTCGGTTTGGGCTGTGTTGCAGTCGGGTTGAGCGGCATGGCAATGGACACCACCGAAGAGGCCGATCTGATCGAGTTCGAACTCGATGGTAAGCCCGTTAAAGCATGGGTTTGGTGGTCGGTGTTTGCCGAAGGTGACGAGGTTGAGGTTGTTGCAGAATATTGGGGGGATACCTGGCACGCATTTGGAATCCGAAGGATTTCCGACAAGATTGTGGCGCTCCACCCGCATTGGAGTCGTGGGCGCTTTGCTCACTATCGTGCTTCATTTAAATGGGGCGGGATCGCATTTGCGTCATTGATGCTTGTTGGGTATTTTATTATTTCGTGTTTTGCGATTTCCAAAGGCGGGGTTCAGATCGAGGATTTACTTATCTCTGGTGCAATTGGGACCTTGATGACAGCCATGGGGTTTGCATTTGTTACATATCGAGTCTCACGAAAAATGATGGGTTTCGTTCGTCTTGCTGAAGGGATCTTTGAGGGGTTCGGCTGGAAAGACGTGAAGAATATCGATCTTCCTGCCATCACGAAGAAGGGGAAGAAGCCAGACGAACCAGGTGCATTGGGTGTGCTGTATTTCCGCTACTGATTGTTGGTCGATGAGTATGTTGTCCGATCAAATGCAGTTGCTCCGTGGACGCATTGGCAATCTACGGAAGTCGCGTTGCAGCCAGGATTTCTTCTTTACCGATGCTGATCGCGCCAAGATGGGCACGACGGCGATTGCGGCAGGCGTGGTCGGTTTGGGCGGTGTTGCAGTCGGGTTGGGCGGCATGGCAATGGACACCACCGAAGAGGCCGATCTGATCGAGTTCGAACTCGACGGCAAGCCTGTTAAAGCATGGGTTTGGTGGTCGGTGTTTTCGGAAGGCGATGAGGTAGAGGTTGTTGCCGAGCGTTGGGGTGACACGTGGCAGGCATTCGGTGTTCGGCGACTCTCTGACAAGATCGTTGCACTTCATCCGCATTGTAGTCGGGGGCGTTATGCTCACTATCGGGCATCGTTCAAGTGGGGTGGGGTGTTTTTCGCGGCGGCGATGATAACGGCGTATTTTATAATTACATGCTTTGCCGTTTTTAAGGGTGGCGTCCCGATTGAGAATTTAATCATAACTTGTGCGTTGGGAACTTTAGTGTCTGCACTGGGTTATGGATTTATTACCTACCGGGTCGCACGGAAGATGATGGGCTTCGTCCGCCTTGCTGAAGGGATTTTTGAAGGGTTCGGCTGGAAGGACGTGAAGAACATCGATCTCCCCGCCATCACGAAGAAGGGGAAGAAACCAGGGGAGCCTGGCGCACTCGGCATCCTGTATTTCCGTTACTGAGCACACTCGGCTCAGGTTACCAATACAACAAGGCATCCCATTCATGATGAACCTCATCCGTGTCGGTGACGACACCGACCATGGCGGCAAAGTCATCACCGGTTCGTCGAAGATGCGTTTCGACGGCCGTTTCGTGGCGCGCAAAGGCGACGAAGTGTCGTGTCCTCAGCATCCGGAAATCAAGCCGAACCTGATCGTGGAGGGCGACGAATCGATGACCGACGACGGTGTCCCGATTGCGCGGCACGGTCATCGTGCGACTTGCGGATGTTGCTTGATTTCAAGCCTTGTCTGAGTGGTACGGGGCACGAAACAGCCGTTTTCCGAGGCTGGTCGCCTCGATAGTCAGACAAGTGCGATCGACCCCGGTCGCGGAGTGCATCGTTGAATTTCCCGACCGGTGTTGGCCGACATGACGACAAGCTGGACGAAGTTCGTTGCCGACATATGCATTGTGAAAAAGCGTTCCATTACGCCGACGAATGCATTCAGGCAGGTTGCGGCGAACGCCTGTTCATCAACAGTCAAGGTCACCTCCAGCCCCCGTACGAAGCTCGGCATCGGCTCTCTCGACAGCCAGAGCTGCTTGACGCGATGACCCAGATCCGTCAATCCGTCGATCAGGTTCATATGATTCCCGGACCGCGGAGCGAATTGACGGAGGAGGCGTTTCAATTCCACAAGCCCTGTACGCGTCAGGTCACTCGCGTGTGGCGCGAGTTGTGCGATAAGCCGCCATACGACGTCCCCTTGTTGCGGCAATTGAGCGACCGCGGTCGGCGTATCGAGCATCACGATGCGCGACACCATTGCGCCTTGTTCATTCACGAGATCGCCATTCTCCGCACTTGCTCGCATCCTGCGCGGGAGATCGCCGTTCGAGCAGGTCAGGTTCGCCGTGATCTGCTCGATCCCGGTGTCGACGGCAGGGCGGCCATCGAGTCCGATCAGGCTGAGTGCGGCGTCAATCTTTCCTGACGGTGTGGCTGCCGTGCCTTGGACGAGAACCCAATAGGGGCCGGCCAGACCGCCGGCGCCGCCGTGCATGAGCGACGTGAACGGATGGATGGTCTTCGCTCTGGGTACGCCAGCCGTGGCGCGGACCGTGTCGACCGACCAGATCGTGACTTCGGCCGCATCGGTGTTCTGGGATTGAACCGGATACGTGTCGGTCAGCGGGTCTCGCTTGAGCGGCACGGACGTGAGCTGGAACAGATTGACGATCGGCGTGCAGAAGAGTTTCAGGTGCTCCGCCGACAGATTCTTCAATTGCTGCGCTTCTCGCGAATCCGGATGCAGGTCGCGGATGGCGAGGTGCAGCGTCAACTGCGGGCCGGGTCCTGCAGTACGCACGAGCGCGGCGAGATCGACGTCGACGAAATCGAATTTCTTCGAATACGCAAAGTATTCGCCGAGCAGCCTCAAAGCCGGTGGTCCGTCGTCTTCTTCGATCAGTTTCTCGGTATCGTCGTAGCCCACTGACGCAAGCGGCGGAGCGCGCAGTGCGGTCCAGCGCCGTTCGGCATCTTCGACGAAAGCTGCTGCCGTGCGCATCGTCATGGCATCCATTGCCGCGGCGACAACTTCGTCGGCGCCGTCGATATGGATGCGCAAGGGACTCGGGATGGACTCGATACGAAAGCCGGGCCGGGTAACCGCGAAGGTGACGGAGAGGAGGCCGGATGTGTGCGGCGGCAATATGACGTCGGAGGGAACGGCGGTTGCCGATGCGTAGCGCGCATTCGCAATGCGTATGGGCGCAAGCGTGACGTCGTACACGGTACGGAACCGGCAGGCATCCGCCGTGCTCAGGAGTTCCGTGCCACGGGGAATCAATGACGGCTCGGCGAGCTTGTCGAACATGTCCGAAACGTCGAACCGGGCAACGGTACATGCCGGCAGCGGTCGGCCATACTGGGGATGCAGCATGCCGAGGAGGGCGTCGGCAAACTCCGTGTAGTTGTCGTCGAGCCGATCGTCGATATTCGCGGCAAGAAGGGCGAATGATTGCAGCATTCGCTCGATATGCGGATCTTCGGAGCGGTCTCCGTTGATTCCGAGGCGGACTGCAATTTTGGGGTAGCGCGCCGAGAAGGAGGCAATCGACTGGCGCAGTAGGGCAAGTTCTCTTTCGTAGTGCGGAAGCAGATGATCCATTGCGTGCAGTGGCGAACCGATCAAGCGTCAAAAACACGAATTCGCTCTTTGTCCGTTCGCGCTGAATGATGTCGGGCGCGTTAGCGCTGGCATCGCAATGATAACCGTGAAATTACAAAATGCTGTCGGCACGTGTCGATCTGCTTTCATGTCGCCCGGTTTCAGAATCGAATTGGCGACGCCGGATGCCGATGTCACGCGTCGCGTGCCCGCTGCGACCGCGTGCGCTTCACGTCATACATCGCCTGGTCCGCATGCTCGATCAGCGCGGTCATGTCGGTGCCGTCGTCGGGCAGCAGCGCGATCCCGACGCTGACGCCGAGCCGCAGCGGGCGCCCCTCGAATTCGAACGGTTCGCTGACCTGCCGCGCGAGCCGCGTGCTTTGCGCATGCGCGTCGTCGCGGTTGCCGATGTTCGGCAGGATCACCGCGAATTCGTCGCCGCCGATACGCGCGACCGTGTCCGAGCGCCGCACCGCGCCCTGCATCCGCGTGGCGATCTCGCGCAGCGCCGCGTCGCCCGCGCGGTGGCCGAACCCGTCGTTGATCGGCTTCAGCCCGTCCATGTCGATGTTGAGGATGCCGAGCCGGCCGTTCGCGCGCAGCGTCGTGTGCATCGACTGCCGCAGGCGGTCGTAGAACAGCGCGCGGTTCGGCAGCCCCGTGAGCGCGTCGTGCGTCGCGCGCATGTAGAGTTCGTTTGCCTCGTTGCGCGCCGCGTGGAACATCGCGGCGGCGATCAGGTCGGCCGTCAGCCGCAGCGTGCCGGCATCGGCTGGCGAAAAGCCGTCGACTTTCGGCGACATCACCTTCAGCACGCCGACCGTCGTGTCGGCATGGGTGAGCGGCATCACGAGCATCGAACGCAGGCCGACACGCCGGCATGCGTCGCGATCGACGCGCGGGTCGGTTTCCGAATCGATGCAGTGGAGCAATTCGCCTTGCTGCACGCACAGGCCGGACAGGCTGCCCGAGCGCCGCAGCCGCAGGCCGAGCATCCCGGCCGCGGTGCCCGACGCGGCGCGGTACACCATGTCGTCACCCTCGGCGAATTCGACCGCGGCGGCGCTCGCGCCGGTGAGCTGCGGCACCTGCTCGGCCACATACGCCATCACGCTGCCGAGGTCGAGGCCGAGCTTCGCGATCTCGGTCTGGGCGGCAATGATGCGCAGCAGGGTGTCGGGGGACGGAGTGACGGTGTCGGCGATTTGATTCAAGTCAGTTTTCCGTGAAAGAAAGCACGTCCGGCGGCACGGGATTGCGGTAGCATACGCGCCGCTCCGCGGCGGCGCGTTCTGGGGCGGTCTGCAACGGACCGCCGCCGGCCGGCCGAACCGCGCCGGCAGTATGCCGTTCGGCCCGTCGGGCGACAACGGCGCAATTCTTACCATTCCTCCCTCTCGCGCAGCATTTTCGACTGGATTGAGGTTTTTTTCGCTTCATCGTCGCGAATCGGGGTAAGTTTTGTCCTATTTTTGAGATAGTGTGACGAATGAGCGTGTGCCGGTGCCAGGCGCGCGCGCAGCACGATGACAGGCGATTAAAGAAATCGCCGCATCGTTTCGATAAATGAATCAGGCCAGTTGGATAGATATGAGGGGAAGCAGTGGGATTGTTCACTCACGGGCATAGCTGCTTTGCGCGCATCGGTTCCGATGCAACGGATGACCTGACGATCCTGACGAAACGGGGCGGCGCATGAAGCCGGCCGTGTCGCTGTTCGTCCTGTCGGCCGCCATGGTCGGCGCATTTCACGCGGCCGCGCTGTCGGCCGCGCCGATGCCGGCCGTGCCGGCCGCCGCCGCGGCCTCGGGCGCGATGCCGGCGCCGGTGCTCGCGGCCGCGCCCGCGGCGGCCAGTGCGCCGTCCGCAGGCTTGCCGGCGACGACGGTGCATCTGCCGTTCGCGTCGCTCGGTGCGTTCGATCCGCTGCGCCTGCGCGGCGCCGACGACGCGCGCACGATCAACGCGGGCGTGCGGCTCGACCGCGTGGTCACCGGCGCGCGGCTGCGCCTGACCTACGCTTATTCGCCGTCGCTGGTGTTCCCGATGTCGCACCTGAAGGTGTCGGTGAACGGCGAGGTGATCGCGACCGTTCCGTTCGACGCCGCGCAGGCGGGCCGGACGGTCACGCAGGAAATCCCGATCGATCCGCGCTATTTCTCGGATTTCAACCAGATCGGCCTGCGCCTGATCGCGCACTACACGCTCGACCATTGCGAGGATCCGTCGAACTCGGCGCTGTGGGCCGACGTGAGCCCGAAGAGCGAGCTGATCCTCGACGAGTCGCCGGTGCGCCTGCCGAACGATCTCGCGCTGCTGCCCGCGCCGTTCTTCGACCGGCGCGACAACGGCCGCGTGCGCCTGCCGTTCGTGCTGCCGGCGTCGCCGGATTCGGCGACGCTGCGCAGCGCGGGTGTGCTCGCGTCGTGGTTCGGCGCGCTGGCCGACTACCGGCATGCGCGGTTCCCGGTGTCGTCCGGGCTGCCGGCGGACGACCAGGCGGTGGTGATCGGCACGGCCGCGACGCTGCCGGCCGGCCTCGCGCTGCCGTCGATCAACGGCCCGCTGCTCGCGGTGGCCGACAACCCGGCTGCGCCGGGGCGCAAGCTGCTCGTCGTCACGGGCCGCACGGCGGCCGAGGTCGACGACGCGGTCGCGACGCTCGTGCTGGGCCGCGCGGCGCTGTCGGGGCCGGCGGCGACGGTCGCACACGTCGATCCCGGCGCGCCGCGCAAGCCGTACGACGCGCCGCGCTGGTTGCCCGTGAACCGGCCGATCGCGTTCCGCGAGCTGGTATCCGATACGCGCCAGCTGGAAGTGCGCGGCACGACGCCCGACGCCATCCGCCTGAACCTGCGCGTGCCGGCCGATCTGCATTCGTGGAACGGCGCGGGCGTGCCGATCACGCTGCGCTACCGCTACACGGCGCCGCCCGTGCAGGACAACTCGACGCTCGCCGTCGAGATCAACGAGCAGCTCGTGAAGTCGTACCGGCTCGGGCCGTCCCATGCCGAGGACGCGCACGGCCGCATGCAGCTGCCGCTGCTGTCGGTGCCCGAAGGGCGCGTGACGAGCGACGTCGACATCCCGGCGTTCCGGGTCGGCAGCGGCAACCAGCTGCAGTTCCGCTTCACGCTCGACTCGCAGAAGACGGGCCTGTGCTCGAGCACGGCGACCGAGCCGCAGCGCGCGGCGATCGATCCCGATTCGACGATCGACTTCTCGCACTTCGTCCATTACGCGCAATTGCCGAATCTCGCGTTCTTCGCGAACAGCGGCTTCCCGTTCACGCGCTTCGCCGACCTGTCGCAGACGGCCGTCGTGATGCCCGACCGGCCGTCGCCGCAGGAGCTCGAGGCCTACCTGACGATGCTCGGCCACATGGGCGAATGGACCGGGTTTCCGGCCCTGCGCGTGCAGGTCGCGCGGCCCGGCGACGTCGCCGCGCTGTCGGGCAGCAAGGACCTGCTCGTGATCGACGGCTCGCCCGCGTCGCCGCTGCTCGCGCACTGGCGCTCGGCGCTGCCGCTCGTGATCGGCGAGCGGGGCGGCGCGGGCGGCGAAGGCACCGCGCGCATCGCGTTCTCGGTGAAGGAGCGCTGGCGCAACGGCGTCGGCCTGGCCGAAGGCGGCGCGCACATCGAGCAGACCGGCTCGCTCGCGGCGCTTGCCGGGTTCGAGCTGCCGGGCAGCCGGGGGCGCAGCGTGGTCGCGCTGACGGCGACCGACCAGCCGCGCCTCGGCGATCTGCTCGACGTGTTCGAGAACGCCGGGCTCGTGTCGCAGCTGCAGGGCGACCTCGCGCTGGTGCGCCCGGGGCAGGTCGACAGCCTGCGCGTCGGCGAGCCTTACGTGGTCGGCTTCGTGCCGTGGTATGCGCGCGTGTGGACGGAAGCGGCGCGGCATCCGGTCGTGCTCGGCGCGGTCGGCGTGGTCGCGGGGCTGTTGCTCGCGCTCGGCGTGTTCAGCGTGCTGCAGAGAATCGCCGCGCGTCGACGGGGGATGTAACGGATGGCGCGGGTTATGGCGAAGCGACGGGCAACGCGGCCGGCGCGGCGCGTCGGCGCGGCATTCGCGCTGGCGGTGGCGATGACGTGCACGGCAGCCGGCATGGCCGCGCGCGCGCACGCCGCGGGCACGGCTGACGCGGCCGACGCGGGATGCGGCGCCGCGTGGCCGCGCTGGGACGCGTTCAAGCGCGATTTCATCTCGGCCGACGGCCGCGTGATCGACGTCGGCTCGGCCGATTCACGCACGGTGTCGGAGGGGCAGGCGTATGGACTCTTCTTCGCGCTGGTCGCGAACGACCGGCGCATGTTCGACACGATCCTCGCATGGACCGAGAACAATCTCGCGCAGGGCGACCTGAGCGCGCGCCTGCCGGCGTGGCTGTGGGGCCGTGCGCCCGACGGCGCGTGGCGCGTGCTCGACGCGAACGCGGCGTCGGACGCCGACCTGTGGATCGCGTATGCACTCGTGGAGGCCGGGCGGCTGTGGCACGAGCGCAGCTACACGGCGCGCGGCGCGCTGCTCGCGAAGCGCGTGCTCGACGACGAGACCGCGACCGTGCCGGGCCTCGGCCTCACGCTGCTGCCGGGGCCGACGGGGTTCAAGCTGGCCGACGGCCAGTGGCGCGTGAACCCGAGCTATTCGCCGCCGCAGGTGATCCGCGCGCTCGGCGCGCGCCTGCCCGACGACCGGCGCTGGGCCGCGCTCGCCGCCAGTACCGGCCGCGTGCTGCTCGACACGGCACCGAAGGGCTTTTCGCCCGACTGGGCGTTGTATCGCGCGGGCACGGGTTTCGGGCCCGATCGCGACACGCATGCGGAGAGCGCGTACAACGCGATCCGCGTGTATCTGTGGGCCGGCATGCTCGACCGCGCCGATCCGCTCGCCGCGCCGTTGCTCGCACGCTTTGCGCCGTTCGCCGACTACATCGCCGCGCATGGCGCGCCGCCGGAGAAGGTCGACACGACGACGGGCGTCGCGGGGCCGAACGACGGCAACGGCGGGTTTTCGGCGGCCGCGGTGCCGTTCCTCGACGCGCGCGGCCAGCGTGCGCTCGCCGATGCGCAGGCGGCGCGTGTCGATACGCTCGCGCGCCAGTCGGCGCCCGGTTACTACACGAGCGTGCTGACGCTGTTCGGGCTCGGCTGGCGCGACGGGCGCTACCGGTTCGGCGCGGACGGCACCCTCGACGCCCGCTGGGGAGGCCGCTCGTGCGCCGCCCGCTGAAGCGCGCCGCGCCGCACGTCGCGGGATTCGCGTGGCTCGCGTCGTCGGTGTGCGCGGCGGCGCCGGGCACCGCGCCGGGCACGACGATGGCATCCTCCGCGACGCCGGCGGCGGCCGCGTCCGCCGATGCGCAGCGCCAGCTCGACACTGCGCGGATGTGGGGCGTCAAGCATCGCGACGACCTTGCGCGCGACGCGCTGCGCAAGGGGCTGCTGATCGCGCCGGGCGATCCCGAGCTGCTGGCCGAACAGGTTCGCGTGCTGTTGCGGCTCGGCGATGCGAAAGGCGCGCAGGCCTCGCTCGCGCGCCTGCAGGCACAGTCGCCGAATGCGCCTGCCACGCGGCGGGTCGCCGACGAATATCGCGTCGCGACGAGCGGGCGCGGCGAGATGGCGCAGATTCGCCTGCTCGCGCGCAGCGGCCGTGCCGACGAGGCGGCACGGCGGATCGTCGCGCTGTTTCCGAACGGTGCGCCGGACGGTGCGCTCGGCGCCGAGTACTACCAGATCGTGTCGAATGCGCCGGGCGGACGCGAGCCGGCGATCGCCGCGCTGCGCCGCGCGGTCGCGGCCGATCCGCAGGATACGAGCGCGGCGATGGCGCTCGTGCGGCTCCTGAACCAGCGTGCCGACACGCGGCCGGAGGCGAACCGGCTCGCGTGGGCGCTCGCGAAGCGCGCCGACGCCGACCATACGGAGGCGATGGCGCAGTGGCGGCGCGTGCTGCAGTCGGCCGGCAGCGATCCCGCGTATCTCGATGCGCTGCATGCGTATCTCGTGCTCGTGCCGGACGACACCGAATTCGTCGATCGCGCGGCGGCATTGGATCGCCAGCGCGACGCGCAGCGCCGGCTCGAGCGCGATCCCGACTACATCGCGCAGCAGCGCGGCCTGCAGGCGCTCTCGCGCGGCGACCTGGCCGGCGCCGATCCGCTGCTGACGCGCGCCGCGCGCGCACGCGCGGACGACGCCGACGCGGTCGGCGGGCTCGGCCTGTTGCGCCTGCGCGAAGGGCGGCACGACGAGGCGCGCGCGCTGTTCACGCGCGCCGCGACGCTCGCGACCGACCAGCGTGGCAAATGGCAGGGCCTCGCGCGCACCGCGCAGTTCTGGGGGCTGCTCGCGCAAGGCCGCGCGGCGGCCGCCACGGGACGTCCGCAGGACGCGGAGCGCGCGGCGCGTGCGGCACTCGCGATGCAGCCGGACAGTCCGGACGCGAAGCTGCAGCTTGCCGATGCGTTGCTCGCGCAGCGCGACTGGGCGCGCGCGGAGCCGTTGCTGCGCGAACTGCTGGCCGCGCGTTCGCCGAGCGTCGCGGCCGTGCGCGACACGGCCACGCTGTATCAGAACACCAGCCGCGCGGACCGGATCGGCCCGCTGCTCGACGCGCTGCAAGGCCGCGTGACGGGCCGCGACGACCGGCACGCGCTCGACGGCCTGCGTGCCGACCTGCTCGCGGACCAGGCGCGCGTGCTGGCGGACAAGGGCGAACGCGGGCCCGCTGCGCAGCGCTACGAGGCGGCCGTGCGCGCGGCGCCCGACGCGCCGTGGACGCGCTTCGCGCTCGCGCGCCTTTATCGCGACATGGGACTGCCGCAGCTCGGCCGCACGGTGATGGACGACGGGCTCGCGCAAGGCGCGACGCCCGAGATGCGCTACGCGACCGCGCTGTATCGCAACTCCGTCGACGACGCGGCGGGCGCGCAGGCCGCGCTCGCGCCGGTCGACGACGCGCATCGTACGGACGGAATGCGCGCGCTCGCGCGCAAGCTCGATGCGCAACGCGCGCTGGCCGACGCACGCGATGCGCTCGCGCGCGGCGACCGCACGGCGTTCGCCGCGTCGCTCGCGCAGGCCCAGGCGAGCGCGCCGGACGATCCCGACATGCTCGCCGCGATCGGCGCGCAGTGGATCGACGCGGGCGAACCGGATCGCGGCCTCGCACCGCTGCACGACTGGATCGCCGCGCACCCGCGTGAAGCCGATACGGACGTGCGGCTGCGCTATGGCGACCTGCTCGGCAGCGCGGGGCGCGACGACGCGCTTGCCGCGTGGCTCGACACGCTGCGCCGGGAACCGTCGCTGACGCCCGCGCAGACGGCGCGGATCGAGGACCAGTCGCTGCGGCTCGTGTTGCGGCAGACCGACGAGGCGATCGCACGGCAGGACTACGCACAGGCGCGCAAGCTGCTCGATCGTGCGAGCCCGGCCGGCCGCGCGGACAAGCGTCATGCGCTCGAACGGGCCGATCTCGAGCGCGCGCAAGGCCGTTACGACGCGGCGCGCGATGCGCTCGCGCCGGTCGTCGCGCGCACGCCGGACGATGCCGATACGCAGCTCGCGCTGGCACGCATCGACGAGGACAGCGGCAACCGTGCCGCCGCGCTGGCGCGCGTGCAGGCGGTACTCGCGCGCACGCCGGACGACGACGTCGACACGCAACTGTCGGCCGTGCGCCGCCTGAACGCGCTGCGCCGCGCGGACGAAGCCGCGCAGGTGACCGACCGGCTGCATGCCGCGTATCCGGCGCGCGCCGACGTGACGGTCGCGGCCGGGCGCGTGGCCGAGGCGCAGGGCCGCTATGACGACGCGGCGTCGCTGTACCGGTTGTCGCAATCGCAGGAGCGCGCGACGGGCGTGAGCCCGGGTCGTGACGGCCTGACGCCCGCGCAGGCCGCGTTCGCGGATCTCGAGCAGCGGCGCAATCCCGAGATCGAGACCGGCTGGACGCCTGCCTACAAGTCGGGCGACGAAGGCATCTCTTCGTATCGCGCGCAGCAGGTGCCGATCTACATGCAGATGCCGGTCCGCTACGACGGCCACGTGTTCGCGCAGATCGACACCGTGCATCTCGACCCGGGCACGCTCGATACGAGCGACCCGAATGCGTATTCGCTCAAGACCTTCGGCACGTTCGCGGCGCTCAAGGCGCAGAACGCGCTGACGCCCGCATCGATCGCGAATCCGCCGGGTTCGCTGCACCAGTCGACGACGGGCGTCGCGCTCGGCGCCGGTTATCTGTCGGACGCATGGCGCGTCGACCTCGGCACGTCGCCGCTCGGTTTTCCCGTGCATTACCTCGTCGGCGGCGTGCGTTACCGGTTCGACGCAGGCCCGGCCAGCTTCTCGGTGAACGCGTCGCGGCGGCCGGAAACGAGCAGCGTGCTGTCGTACGCGGGGATGCGCGACCCGTGGACGGGCGCGGTCTGGGGCGGCGTGCGCCGCGACGGCGTGAACCTGCGCGCGTCGGTCGACGTCGGCCGCACGAACCTGTTCGCGGAACTCGGCGCGGGCGTGCTGTCCGGCCGCAACGTCGAGCGCAACGCGGAAGTCACGCTGCGCACCGGCTTCACGGTGCCCGTGTACGAACGCGCGACGATGAAGGTCAGCACGGGGCTCGTCGGCAACGCGTGGCACTACGCGCAGAACCTGCGCTACTACACGTACGGGCAGGGCGGTTACTACAGCCCGCAGCGCTACCTGTCGCTCGGCGTGCCGATCGAATGGGCGGGGCGGCACGATGCGCTGTCGTGGGACCTGACCGTCACGGGCGGGATCTCGAACAGCTACGAGAAGGATTCGCTGTATTACCCGACGTTCTCGGACCAGCGGGCCGCGCAGGTGGCGGCCGGGTTCGTGTACGCGGGCAGCTCGACGCGCGGCGTGTCGTTCTCGTACGGCATCAACGGGATCGTCGAGTATCGCGTGAACCCGCACCTGAGCGTCGGCGCGCAGCTGCACGTCGACCGGTCGCACGACTACGCGCCGAGTTCGGCGCTCGTGTACCTGCGCTATGCGTTCGACGCCCGTGCGCAACGCAGCTGGCTCGTCACGCCGACACCCGTGCGGCTTTATTCGGATTACTAGGGGAACGCGCCGTGAATACGGAAATCGATGCCACCCGTCCCGCGCTCGGCGCCGCCGGCCTGCTGGGCCGCCTGCGTGCGCTGCTGGGCGCGGGGCCGGCCGGCGGCCGCGCCGGCACGGTGAGCCGGCTCGCGATCGACGGCTTGCCCGACGCGTGGACACAGCTGGAAGCCGGCGGCCTGTACGCGATCTACGCGGCCGGCGGCACGCCGGCCTGCGATGCGCTCGTGTGGGAGAGCGCGCGGCAGGCGCGCACGCGCGACGTGACGGTCGTGCTCGCGCGCGACGCGGCGCACGTTGCCGGGCAGATGCGGGCGCGCGGTTTCGCGGACGGCGCGCACCCGGCCGGCTGGCCGCGCAACCTGAACGTGCTGGCGATGCCGCCCGCGGCCGAGCCGGCCGGCGGTGACGGCACCGGCGCGGGCACGACGGCCGACGCATCGCGTCGCGCGGCGCCGGGCCCGTTCGCGCGGCTGACCGGCGGCCTGCGCGCGATGAAGCGTTACGGCTTTCGGGCACGCTCGCTGTATTTCGTCGAGGGCGCGCAGCGCTGGTTCAGCTGGGACGACCCGATCGCGCTGGCCGACGAGGCGCACGCGCTCGCCGACTGGTGCCGCACGCGCCGGATCGCGCTCGTGCTGCTGCTCGATCCCGAAGCGACCCGCGCGGACGACGCGGCACGCACCGACGATGCACCGCTCGTGCGCGATGCGGATCGCACGCCGCGCAGCGGTTTCCACGGTATCTGCTCGGGCGTCGCGCAGTTGCAGCGCACCCACGGCGAGCTGCTGTGGATCGTCGACTTCTGGCGCGCGGGCGATACGCTCGCGGCCGGCGAGGTACGGCCGCTGCGTTTCGCGCCGGGCGGCCGGCTGTCGGCGAGCATCGACGGCGGCGCGACCGAGCCGGCGAACCGGATGAAGCTCGCGAGCGACGAGGATCGCGTCGTCGTCAGCCGCGCGGTGCTCGACGGCACGAACCGCGCGCCGCAGGGCTGGGAAATCGTCGAGGACAACGCGGCCGTCGTTGCCGCCTGTGCGCATGCCCAGGCCGCGACCGCGGTGCTCGTGTTCCGTTCGCATGCGCAGCTCGAAGCGCTGTGCGCGGACGTGCACACGCTGCGCCGGCAGTGCGGCGGTGCGCTGAAGATCGCGGTCGTCGAGCGCGGCGAAGTGCTGCGCCAGCAGTTCGAGATGCTCGTGCTGAGCGTCGGCGCGAGCCGCGTCATCGCACGCGACCTGCCGGTATCGCGACTGCAGGGGGCCGTGCATGCGCTGCGCGGCCAGCTTTATGCGCGGCCCGTCGCGGCCGACTATCGTGCGGCGCTCGCGGCCGCGCTCGGCGATTCAGTGCTCGGTTATCTGCCGGTCGGCGCGTTCTGCCTGCGGATTCGCGCGGTGCTCGATCGCGGCGCCGTGCTCGCGCTGCCGCACACGCTCGCGAAGATCGCGCTGCTGCCCGGCGTGTCGCACGTCGACGCGCTGCGGCATTGCCGCCCGCGCCGCGCGGGCGACGTCGTGACGGCCGATGCCGCGCACCTGTACGTGTTCCTGTTCGCGTGCGAACCGGCGGACGCGGAGGACGCGCTCGCGCGCATCTTCGACGTGCCGGTCGACACGCTGTCCGACCGCGTCGTGTGTCTCGGGCAGGGCAGCATCGATACCGAACTCAACGCGCTGAAGGCCGAGAACCGGCGTGCGCCGATCGCCGACTACAGCGACTTGTTCGGGGCCGCGCAGCCGGCGGGCGCCAGTCGCGCCCCGCTCGCGCGCACCGGGCCCGGCGACGCGTTGCCCGACGCGAGCGAAGTGAGCGGTGCGATCGACGCGATCGATACGATCGTCGCGCTCGAGGCGATCGGTGCGATGCCGGCGGCCGCGGCGGCTGCCGACGCTTCGGCACCGGAACCCGTCATACTCGCCGCGCGCAAGCGCAGCGCCATCCGCAGCGCGATGCCGCTGCGCAAGGAGGGGGTCGCATGATCGCCGAACTCGTCATCGGATTCATCGTCGGCATCGCGATCGCGGTGCCCGTGTGGATCGTCGCGCAGCATCTCGGCATCGGCCGCGGTTTTCATGCGCCGCGCGGGATCGACCGGCGTGACGCGGTGCCGTGCGAACTCGTGCCGGTCGCGCTGCGCGGGCGGCTGCTCCCGGACGCCGGGCGCGAGCGTGGCGAGCATGACGAACGTCACGGTGAGGCGGCCCGATGAAGACGATCGCCATTACTTCGACGACCGGGGGGGCGGGCCGCACGACGCTCACGGCCGCGCTCGCGGTGCTGCTGGCGCGCCGCGGCCGGCCGGTCGTCGCCGTCGAATTCGATGCGCAGAACCTGATGGGCGCGACGCTCGGCCTCGACACGCTGGCCGAGCACGGCCTCGCGCAGAGCGTGCTCGGCGGCGCCGAGCCGTGGCATGCGCACACGTGGCGCAACGCCGATGGCGTGCTGTTCGTGCCTTACGGGCAGGTCGACGCGGCCGGCGCGGCCGCATGCGATGCGCGGCTCGCGGCGGATCCGGCGTGGCTGTCGCGCGCGCTCGACGAGATCGCGTTGCCCGCCGACGGCGTCGTGCTGATCGACACCGCGCGTTATCCGTCGACGCAGGCCGAGCAGGCGATCCGCCGCGCGGACCTGACGCTCGTCGTCGTGCCGCCCGAGCCGGCCGCCTGTGCGACGACGGCCGCGCGGCTCGGGGCGCTCGGGGCGGGTGGTGAACTGCACATCGTCGTGAACCGGCTGAATCCGGCGCGCGACATGCAGCGCGACGCGCTCGCGATGCTGCGTGCGGTCGCGGGGCCGGCGTCGATGCTCGAGCAGCGCATCCACGTCGATGCGGCCGTGCCCGAAGCGCTCGCGCGCGGCAGCTGGATCTTCGACGATGCGCCGTATTCGCAGGCGTCGCACGACCTGAACGGCGTCGCGAACTGGGTCGATACCTGGCTGGCGGCACGCGCGGCCGTTCGCCGCGGAGCGGCGCGATGAACGCGCGCATCGCGTCGCGCCTGCGCGCATTCGGACGCCGCACGGCCGACTGGATCGCGCGCGGCATCGGCTTGCCCGCGCAGCGCACGCTGGTCGACTGGCTCGTGCGGCTGTTCTTCCACGCCCCGCCGCCCGGCCGGCCCGATCACGTGCGCCGCTGGGTGCGTGTCGCGTCGCTGCGGCTCGCGCAGGAGTGGGGCGTGCTGCAGCCGCTCAGCCCGCGCGAATGGCTGTGGCGCGCGATCGTGCGGGCGCCGCGCGCGGCCGACGGCCGCCCCGCGCGCGATCCGCTCGCCTGGTTCGACAAGTACGTCGTGCCGGTCTACGTGGCCGGGCGCGCGGTCGGCCGGCGCGTCAACGCGTTGCTCGAGCGTCTGCCATGGGTGCGCTGGGGCGGCTGGCTCGACGCGCGCGCGAACGGCGTCGGCCGGCGCCGCTGGCTCGCGCCGCTGCTGCTGGTGGCCGGCGCACTGCTGTGGGCCGCGGCCGGCATGTCGCCGCTGATGCCCGGCGCGCAGTTCGCGTTCTTCGCGATCGTCGCGGTGCTGGCGCTCACGCTGCGCCGCCTGCCGGGCCATCTGCCGACGCTCGCGCTCGCGTCGCTCGCGCTGCTCGCGACGGTGCGCTACGTGTGGTGGCGCACCACGCAGACGCTCGATTTCCGCGGCCCCGTCGAGGCCGTCGCGGGTTACCTGCTGTACGGCGCGGAAGCCTATACATGGATGATCCTGCTGCTCGGCTTCGTGCAGACGGCCTGGCCGCTCGACCGGCCGATCGTGCCGCTGCCCGACGATCCCGACACCTGGCCGACCGTCGACATCTACATCCCGACCTACAACGAGCCGCTGTCGGTCGTGAAGCCGACGGTATTCGCCGCGCAGAGCATCGACTGGCCGAGCGCGAAGCTGCGCGTGTACCTGCTCGACGACGGCCGGCGCCCGGAGTTCGCGGCGTTCGCGGCCGAGGCCGGCATCGACTACCTGACGCGCGACGACAACCGCCACGCGAAGGCTGGCAACATCAACCGCGCGCTGCCGAAGACGCACGGCGAATACATCGCGATCTTCGACTGCGATCACGTGCCGACGC
Source organism: Burkholderia sp. LK4 (assembly GCF_001043615.1). Classification (NCBI taxonomy): domain Bacteria; kingdom Pseudomonadati; phylum Pseudomonadota; class Betaproteobacteria; order Burkholderiales; family Burkholderiaceae; genus Burkholderia; species Burkholderia sp. LK4. The sequence continues at coordinate 41,928 of NZ_LDUL01000016.1, read as the reverse complement.
GCTCGTTCCTGCAGACGACGATGGGCGTGTTCCTGCGCGACCCGAAGTGCGCGCTGGTGCAGACGCCGCATCATTTCTTCTCGCCCGATCCGTTCGAGCGCAACCTCGGCACGTTCCGCGAGATCCCGAACGAGGGCAACCTGTTCTACGGCCTGGTGCAGTCGGGCAACGACCTGTGGAACGCGACGTTCTTCTGCGGCTCGTGCGCGGTGCTCAAGCGCAGCGCGCTGGAAGAGGTGGGCGGCGTCGCGGTCGAGACCGTGACCGAGGATGCGCACACGGCGCTCAAGCTGCACCGGCGCGGCTATACGTCGGCGTACCTGCCGACCGTGCAGGCGGCCGGCCTCGCGACCGAAAGCCTCGCGGGTCACGTGAAGCAGCGCACGCGCTGGGCGCGCGGGATGGCGCAGATCTTCCGCATCGACAACCCGTTCCTCGGGCGCGGGCTCGGCCTGATCCAACGGATCTGCTACGGCAACGCGATGCTGCATTTCTTCTACGGGATTCCGCGGCTCGTGTTCCTGACGATCCCGCTCGCGTACCTGTTCTTCCACCTGTACTTCATCAACGCGTCGTCGCTCGCGCTCGCGAGTTACGTGATCCCGTACCTCGTGCTCGCGAACGTCGCGAACTCGCGGATGCAGGGGCGCTACCGCCATTCGTTCTGGGCCGAGGTCTACGAGTCGGTGCTCGCGTGGTACATCGCGCTGCCGACCACCGTCGCGTTCTTCAGCCCGAAGCACGGCAAGTTCAACGTGACCGACAAGGGCGGCAAGATCGACGAAGGTTACGTCGACTGGTCGACGTCGAAGCCGTATCTCGTGCTGTTCGGGCTGAACGTGCTCGCGATCCTCGCCGGCATCTGGCGGCTCGTGGCCGACCAGGGCGACGAGGCGTCGACGATCCTGATCACGCTCGGCTGGACCGTGTACAACCTCGCGATGCTCGGCGCCGCGCTGGCCGTTGCGCGCGAGACCAGGCAGGTGCGCGTCACGCACCGGATCGCGATGCGCGTGCCGGCCACGCTGCTGCTCGCCGACGGCTCGACGGCCGCATGCTTCACGAGCGACTACTCGACCGGCGGCCTCGGCCTCGAAGCGGTGCCGGGGCTCCCGGTCGCCGTCGGCGACACGCTGACGGTGTGCGTGACGCGCGGCGACCGGCCGTTCCCGTTCCCGGTGCGCGTGACCCGCGTGACGCCGACCCATATCGGCGTGAGCTTCGAGGAACTGACGCTCGAACAGGAGCGCCAGCTCGTGCAATGCACGTTCGGGCGCGCGGACGCGTGGCTCGACTGGCACGAAGGCCAGCGCGTCGACACGCCGCTCGGCGGGCTGAAGGAAGTGCTGCGCATCGGCCTGGACGGCTATGTACGAATGTGGAAGGGTGCGGCGCGCGGCCTGCAGGCCATGCTGGCGCCGAAACTCGATCGGGCGCGCGACTGACGCGGCGCTCATCATGGAGTGGGTTAGATGACGTTCTGGAATCTGTATTTCATCCTGAAGTTCGCGCTGTTCGCGACCGGGCACCTGCAGCCGTTCTGGCTCGCGAACCTCGCGTTCGCGGTGGCGCTCGCGATGAGCGCGCCGATCCGGCGGCGTGCGTGGCGCATCGTCCGGCAGGTCGTCGCGATCGCGATCGCGGTGCCGCTGCTCGCGCGCGAGCTGCATGCGCCGCCGCTTGCCCGTCTCGCCGAGGCCGCGCAGGAAGTCAGCACGTTCCGCCTCGACTACTGGATGGAGCTGCTGCCGCGCCTGCTGCCGCCCGTGCTGGTGCTGACGGTGGCCGGTGTGCTGATCGTCTACTTCATCGTCAACCGGTGGCTGCGCGTCGCGACCTTCGTGCTGGCCGTGCTGGTCGTGATGCCGCTGTGGCAGGCCGGCAGCGGGCTGATGGCGCGTGTCGTCGCACCGCTTCCGCAGCAGGCGAACGCGGCAGGCACGACGCTCGCCGGCCAGCCCGAGGACCACAACGCCGCGCTCGCGACGTTCCGCACGCAGGAGTCGCAGCGACAGGTCGCGTTCGGCCACCTCGGCAGCGATCCGGCCGCCCAGTTCGACGTGATCGTGCTGCACATCTGCTCGCTGTCGTGGGACGACCTCGATGCCGCGAAGGCGCGCAACCATCCGATGCTGAGCCATTTCGACTACCTGTTCTCGAACTTCAGCACGGCCGCGAGCTACAGCGGCCCGGCGGCGATCCGCGTGCTGCGCGCGAGCTGCGGGCAGGAAGCGCACGCCGACCTGTACAAACCCGCACCGCAGCAGTGCCACCTGTTCTCGCAACTGGCGAGCGCCGGTTACTCGGTGCAGTCGCTGCTGAACCACGACGGCCACTTCGACAACTTCCTGCAGGTGATCCACGACAACATCGGCGTGGCCGACGCGCCGATGATCTCGAACGCGGCCGCGCCCGTTGCGATGCACGCGTTCGACGGCTCGGCGATCAAGGACGACTACACGACGCTCGCGAACTGGTACGCGCAGCGCGCGTCGGTGCAGGGCCCGGTCGCGCTGTACTACAACACGATCAGCCTGCACGACGGCAACCGGATCGTCGGCAGTTCGCTGACGAGCATCGACTCGTATCCGCAGCGCGTGACGAAGATGATGGACGACTTCGACCGCCTCGCCGACCTGATCGCGCAATCGGGCCGCCGTGCGGTGATCGTGTTCGTGCCCGAGCACGGTGCCGCGCTGCGCGGCGACAAGTACCAGGTCGCGGGGCTGCGCGAAATCCCGACGCCGCGCATCGTGCACGGGCCGGTGGGCGTGCGGCTCGTCGGCTTTGCCGGCAATCACGGCGCGACGACCGTGATCGACCAGCCGACCAGCTTCCTCGCGCTCGCGCAACTGCTGTCGAACCTCGTGTCGAACAGCCCGTTCAAGCCGGGCACGACGCTCGCGCAATACGCGGCCGACCTGCCGCGCACGCGGATGGTCGGCGAGAACGAGGGCACGGTGACGATGCAGACGGCCGAGGGTTACTCGGTGAAAACTCCGGATGGCGTATGGATCGACGAACAGTAATGCTGCACGGTGACGGCGACGACGACCGCCTGTCGCAACCGAACGACGTGCTCGGCCTCGCACGGCATCTGCCCGCGCTCGATCCCGGGCGTTATGTCGACGAGCAGGCGCGCCGTGCGTTCATCGAGTCGCTCGACCGCTGGCCGACACTGGCGAAGCTGATGGGATTGAAACCGTCGGCGTAACACGGACGGGACGACGGCCGGCATGCGTGCCGGCCGTCGGATGCCTGCGGGCGATCCTGCCTGTCGTGCCTATTGCGTCTATTACGCCTTGCGTTCCGGCTGGCGCGTCCATTCGTTTTCTTCGCCCGGCACCTTGCCGAAGGTCTGATCGGCCCACGCGACGCGGGCCGCGTCGATCTTCGCGCGCGCGCTCGACACGAAATTCCATTCGATGAAACGCTCGCCCGGCAGGTGCGCACCGCCGAGCAGCATCACGCGTGCGCCGCTTGCGCTGGCGAGTGCCACGGTCGCGCCGGGTTCGAGCACGGCCATCGTCGCGGGGGCGAGCGGCGTGCCGTCGATGGCGAGGTCGCCGTCGACCAGGTATACGCCGCGTTCCTCATGTTCGGCATCGAGCGCTAGCGTGCCGCCTGCCGCGAATTCCGCATACGCATAAAGCGTCGGCGAGAACACGGCGACCGGCGACGCGAGCCCGAACGCGGTACCCGCGATCACGCGCACGGTCGTGCCGTCACGCGTGAACGACGGCAGCGTGTCGGCCGGATGATGGACGAACGCGGGCGCGGTGTCTTCATGCTCGACCGGCAGCGCGACCCAGGTCTGGATCCCGTGCACCGGCTGCTCGCGCGGCCGGTCTTCGTCGGGCGAGCGCTCCGAATGCACGATGCCGCGGCCGGCCGTCATCCAGTTCACGTCGCCCGGCACGATCTTCTGCCGGAAGCCGAGGCTGTCGTGATGCATCAGCGAGCCGTCGAACAGGTAGGTGACGGTCGCCAGGCCGATGTGCGGATGCGGCAGCACGTCGATGCCGCGGCCGGCCGGCAGCACGGCCGGCCCCATCTCGTCGAAGAAGATGAACGGGCCGACGAGGCGTGCGGCGCGCGCGGGCAGCACGCGGCGCACGACGAGGTTGCCGATGTCGCTTTCGCGCGGCGTGAGCAGGGTCTTGATCGAGGCGGACATGGTGGGGGTTCTCGTGGTCGATGCAGGGCGCGTCAGGCGATCGCCGTGTCGATGGTGATCGGATGCGAGAGGATCTTGTGCACCGGGCAGGCGTTCGCGATCTGCAGCAGGCGTTCGCGCTGTTCGCCGGACAGGTCGCCGTCGAGCGTGATGCGGCGCACGATCGTGCTGCCCGCGCCGCCCGATTCGTGCGCGAGCTTCACGTGCACTTCGGCGAGCGGCCAGCCCTTGCGTTGCGCATACATCTTCAGCGTGATCGCGGTGCATGCGCCGAGGCTCGACAGCAGCAGCGCGACGGGCGTCGGCGCGGTGTCGCCGCCGCCGAGCGGCGTGGGCTCGTCGGCGCGCCACTGGTGGACGCCGTCGGTGAAGTGGACGAGGTAATCGACGGCACCGATGCTTGCTTCGACGGACAGTTCGCTCATTGCAGTTCCATAAGGAGAAAGGGGGAGGCGGCGGCTTGGCCGGGCTTCAGGGTTCGAGCAGCCGCTGCAGGCGCAGTTCCTCGAAATCGAGTTCCGATTCGATCCGGTGCAGGACCGTGTCGTCGACCTTGCCGTCGCGATGCAGGTCGAGCAGCGCGCGGCGCGACACGCCGACGAGGTCAAGTTCGACGCGCAGCATGCGCGCCCGCACGTTGGCCGGTTCGGTGCCATGACGAAACGCGCGTTCGTTGAAGGTCACGCGGTTCCGGTATTCGGCGAGCAGGCGGTCGAGCGAAGGGCGTTCGAGGCTCGACCCGCGCTGTTCGAGCGCGTCGAGTTCGGCGAGCGCCGCGCCGAACGTATGCGCGCGCACCGCGTGCTCGGACATCGTGTGCCGCGCGGCCGGGCGCAGCTTCAGTACGCGGATCAGCGGCGCGAGCGTGCCGCCCTGCACGACGAGCGTCGCGATGATCAGCAGGAACGTGCTGAACAGGATCAGGTCGCGGCCGGGGAAGGTGGCCGGCAGTGCGATCGCGGCCGCGAGGCTCACGACACCGCGCATGCCCGACCAGCCGAGCACGACGGCTTCACGCCACGACCACGGCGCGTGGCCCGCGCGCGGCGCGCGCAGGCGGCCCGGCAGCCACATCGCGACGAACACCCATACGACGCGCGCGCCGATCGCGGCGGCGGTGGCGGGCAGCGCGACGCGCAGGCCGGCCATCAGCACCGCGCCTTCGTGGTTCACGCGTGCGAGGATCGCGTGCAGCGCGAGGCCGATCAGGATGAACACGAGCGCGTCGAGCACGAACACGATCGCTTCCCAGGTCGCCTTCGCCTTGATCCGCATGTCGGCGTCGAACACGCGATGCTGGCGCACGCCGAGCACGAGGCCGCAGGTCACCACCGACAGCACGCCCGAGCCGTCGACGGCTTCCGCGATTCCGTAGCTGCCCCACGCCATCGCGAAGGTCACGACGATGCCGAGCATCGGGTCGCGCAGGCGCGGCAGCACCCAGCACATCGCATGGCCGCACGCGAGGCCGACCGCGATGCCGATCAGCGTCAGCGAGAAGAACAGGCCGGTGGCGCTGGCGGCCGTGATCGATACCGCCAGCGCGGCCGACACGGCCATCTGGTACAGCAGCAGGCCCGACGCATCGTTGACGAGGCTCTCGCCTTCGAGCACCGCGACGAGCCGCGCGGGGAGCGGGTGGCGCTGCAGGATCGCCTTCGCGGCGACCGCGTCGGGCGGCGACACGATCGCGCCGAGCGTGAAGCAGGCGGCCCACGGCAGCGCCGGGTTCACGGCATGCACGGCGAGCGCGACCGCGACGGTGGTGAAGACCACCGCGCCGAGCGCGAGCGACGCGATCGATGCGAGCTCCTGCCGGAATTCCTTCCACGCGGTGTAGAACCCGCTCGACATCAGCAGCGGCGGCAGCACGGCCGCGAGCAGCAGCGCCGGGTCCATGTCGGGTACACGCTTGCCGGCGACCGCGACCACGCAGCCGCCGAGCAGCAGCACGACGGCCGGCGGAATCGAGATGCGTTCGGCGAGCCACGTGAGCGCGCCCGCGCCGCAGATCAACAGCAGCAGGTAATGAAACAGTTCGACGTTGGTCATGAGCCTGGCGTCACGACGGCTTGCGGTCGTTGGCGGCGCCGCCCGGCAGCGTACCGAACATGTGCTGGCCGCATTGTGCGTCGTGCCACGCGGTATTGAGCCGGTAGCCCGACAGCATCCGGCGCGCGAGCGGGAGGATCTGCTCGCCGGCCAGCATGCCGAGCAGGCCGAGGAGCGCGATGATCGGCGGCGCCGGCGAATTCACGCCGAGCGCGCCGTAGATGACACCGGCGAGGATGCCGGCGAACAGCGACAGAAAATACGGTTTCGTGATGAAAACCTCTCGTGACAGGCTGGTCGGGCGCGAAGGCGGCGCCTTCAATGTGCTGGAAGCGTATCGGTTTTACGTGCGGAAAAAAAGGGCGGACAGCCTTCGGAGCCCCTCTCTTTCGGAATTCGATCGATTCCATTTCTTGGATGTTCGGGCCGCGACTTTTCCGATTAAATGGCTGCAACCGGAACACGCCGCTCCGGGGCGACGCACAGCCGGCTCCTCCGCCATCCCGGTCGGGGCAAGCCTTGAACGTTTCCAGACCAAAGGATGATTCGCTACATGAGCAACGCCAAGCTTGAAGTCCTCACTCCCCACAATAGCCAGATCATCTTCATCGACCAGCAGCCGCAGATGGCGTTCGGTGTGCAGTCGATCGATCGCCAGACGCTGAAGAACAACGTCGTCGGGCTCGCCAAGGCCGCGAAGGCATTCAACATTCCCACCACGATCACGACGGTCGAAAGCGACAGCTTCTCCGGTTACACCTACCCTGAACTGCTCGACGTGTTTCCGAACCAGAAGACGCTCGAGCGCACGTCGATGAACTCGTGGGACGACCAGAAGGTGCGTGACGCGCTGGCCGCGAACGGCCGCAAGAAGGTGGTCGTGTCCGGCCTGTGGACGGAGGTCTGCAACACGACGTTCGCGCTCTGCGCGATGCTCGAAGGCGGCTACGAGATCTACATGGTCGCCGATGCGTCGGGCGGCACGTCGAAGGACGCGCACGACTACGCGATGCAGCGGATGATCCAGGCCGGCGTCGTGCCGGTCACCTGGCAGCAGGTCGCGCTCGAATGGCAGCGCGACTGGGCGCGCCGCGACACCTACGACGCGGTGATGGCGATCGCGAAGGAGCACTCGGGCGCGTACGGGATGGGCGTCGACTACGCATACACGATGGTCCACAAGGCCGCACAGCGCACCGCGACGCCGCACGAGTCGATTCCGGCCGTGCCGGCGAAGTAACCGGCCGCGTGTTGCCGCCGGGTCAGACGGGCGGCAGCGCCCATGGCGCGTGCGACAGGTGTTCGACGAGAAAGTCGAGCAACGCCGTCACGCGCGCGGCGCGCAGCATGCCGGGCGGTGTGACGAGGTTGACGTTGATATCGGGAATTTTCCAGTCATGCATCACTTCCTCGAGCGCGCCGCTTTGCAACTCGTCCCACACCAGGAACGACGGCTGCAGCGCAAGGCCCTGGCCGGCGATCAGCGCGGGGCGGAGCACGTCGGCGTTGTTCGCGCGAATGCGGCCGCGCACCGGCACGCCGAATTCCTCGCCCGACGTCTTGTGGCGGAAGCGCCAGAATTCGGGCGTCGGGATGTTCGTGTAGGTCAGGCATACGTGCTGGTCGAGTTCGCTCGGATGAGTCGGCCGGCCGTGCCGGTCGAGATACGCGGGCGACGCGACGAGCGGCCGGCGCACCGCGCACAGGCGGCGCGCACGCAGCGACGAATCGTTCAGTTCGGCAATCCGGATCGCGACGTCGAAGCCGCCGGACACGATGTCGACGAAGTGGTCGGTCAGCACGAGGTCGACGTCGACGCGCGGATAGCGTTCGAGAAACGCGGGCAACAGCGGCGCGAGATTGCACAGGCCGTAGGACATCGGCGCGTTCACGCGCAAGAGGCCGTGCGGTTCGAGCGCATGCGCGGAGGCTTCGCCTTCGATCAGTTCGGCATCGGCGAGCAGCCGGATCGCGCGATCGCGCAGCAGCTCGCCGGTCGGCGTGAGCGACAGCTTGCGCGACGTGCGGTACAACAGCATCGCGCCGAGGCGTTTTTCGAGGCGGGCGATCGCTTTCGACACGGTCGGTTGCGATACGCCGAGCAGGTCGGCGGCCTTGGCGAACGAACCGGTCTCGGCGACGCGCGCGAAGATGGCCCAGGCTTCGAGATCGGGAAGGTGTTGCATGGCTGGAAGGCGTGGCAGGCAAGCGAAGCGGGTGGGGCGGCAGCGGATCGCGCCGCGAGCGCATGGCGCCCGTGCGGGCGGAAATGCGGGGTCATTCTAATCCAGTCGTGAGGAGCGTATGGAATCGTATGTCGTTTCATTGGGTGCCGGCATGCTGGTCGGCGTCATGTACAGCGTGGTCAAGGTGCGTTCGCCCGCACCGCCGCTGATTGCCCTGGTCGGGCTGGCCGGCATGCTGGCCGGCGTCGCGGCCGTCGCACCGGTCCGTCACTGGCTCGGTTTCTGACTGGATCGAAGGCACATCGATGAACGCACCCGCCACTCGACCGGATCTGATCCTTCACAACGGAAGGTTCACGATCCTCGACCGCGCGAACCCGTCGCTCGCGCTTGCAATGAGCATGCTCGAGCGGCAGGTGGCGATCACGCCCGCGCCGCAATGGGTGCGCGTGGCCGGCGGTTTCACCGAGCCCCCGTTCGCCGGGAAGCGCCTGCCGACGATCGACGTGGCGCGGCGACGGCGGCCCCGGCATGCCGACGCTCGTCGCGATGGCGGTGGCGCACGACTTCCGGAACCGGACGGGCGCTGCGCATTTCATGGCGCTCGACAGCTTCTTCGAGCATCTCGGGCTGATCGCGGCATGCGTGCTCGCGACGCGGCTCGCCGATGCGAAGTATCCGGCCGGCAACGGCCGTGCCACCCGATGACGATCAACAACAAGGACATCCAGTCATGAAAACGATTCGTTCCGCCTTGCTCGCGCTGGCGATCGCCGCCGGCCTCGTCGCGGCGCCGGCTGTGTACGCGAAGCCGCCCGTCCTGCCGGCGGCCACGCCGACGCTCGCCGTCGGGCCGCAATACGACACGACGCACGTGTATGTGGCGCCGGAGGATTTCGATCGCTTCACCGACAGCTTCGTCGCGACGTTCGGCGGCAGCAAGTCGAAGCAGGGCGTGTTCCAGGTCACGCCGACGCCGAGCCAGACGATGTCACAGCTCGTGTTCACGCCGGCCGGCACGATCTCCGTGTTCGGCTTCAAGACGCCGACTCCCTGGCCGTTCGGCGCGGAGCGCACGGGGTATCTCGTCACCGACATGGACGCGGCGATGAAGGTGGCGCGCGAGCACGGCGCGGAAGTGATCGTCGACACGTTCCCCGATCCGATCGGCCGCGATGCGGTGATCGCGTGGACGGGCGGCGTGAAGATGCAGCTCTACTGGCACACGCAGGCGCCGAAGTACGATCCGCTGCAGACGGTGCCGGAGAACCGCGTGTACGTGTCGCCGCAGAGCGTGCGCAAGTTCGTGCACGACTTCGTCAAGTTCTCGAACGGCAAGGTGGTGTCCGACGATCTGAAGGCGCCCGGCGTCGAGATCGGCCGCCCGGACGACACCTATCGCCGCATTCGCATCACGTCGGGCTTCGGCAAGATGACGGTGCTCGTGACGGACGGCCACCTGCCTTATCCGTACGGGCACGAGACGACGGGCTACGAGGTGCCGGACCTGGCCGCAACGCTGGAGAAAGCCAGGGCGGCCGGCGTCGACGTGCTCGTGCCGCCGTACTCGGCGGACGGGCGCGACGCGGCGCTGGTCCGGTTCCCCGGCGGTTATGTCGCCGAGATCCACGCGGGGGCAGCGCGATGAAGCACGAGGACACGATTCTTGCCGCGGTGGCCGGCTTCGTCGACACGCTGAGCTTCGTCGCGCTGTTCGGGCTGTTCACCGCGCACGTGACCGGCAACTTCGTGCTGATCGGCGCGGGGGCCGCCGGGTTCGGCCAGGGCATCCTGCTGAAGCTGAGCGTGTTTCCCGCATTCGTGTGCGGTGTCGTCGCGAGCAGCCTGATCGCACGCGCGTTTTCCGGGCGGCCCGCGTGGCAGGGTACGCGGGCGCTGCATGCGGTCCAGGCCGTGCTGCTGCTCGGCTTCTGCGCGGCCGGCGTGTGGGCGTCGCCCGTCACGCAATCCGACAGCCTGCCGGTGTTGCTGGCCGGCATCGTCGGCACGTTCGCGATGGGCATCCAGAACGCGCATCCGCGCGTGATCGCGCGCGCCGGCGTGCCGAACACGGTGATGACCGGCAACGTCACGCAGGCGATTCTCGACGTCGTCGACCTGCTGTCCGCCGGCACGCCCGACAGCGTGCGCACGGCGGCACGCGCGCGCTTCGCGAAGATGTGGCCGGCGATCGTCGCGTTCGCGCTCGGCGCGACGGCCGGCGCGCTGGGCTTTCGCTATCTCGGGTTCTGGGCGCTGCTGGCTCCGGCCGTCGCGCTTGCGGGACTGGCGGCGTGCGCGGGGATGTCGGCCGGCACCGCCGCGCGGGAGCATGCGTGATCGGGCCGCGCATTGCGCAGCAGGTCGATGCGGCGTCGGGCGACCGGCATCCGCACGACGGTCGTGTCGAGGCAGGCGGGCACAACGCGGACCATGTCGGGGTCGAGCTGAAGTACGGCGGGTGACGCGCGCGTTCCGATGAAAAAAGGGCGGCCGGGAGGCCGCCCTTCGTGCGTTCGGGCCGGCGATGACACCGGCCCGCCTGTCGCGATGCCGTTACAGGTTCGGCGACAGTTGCAGCGCGTTCGTCAGGTCGCCCATCGGCTGCCCGCCGTTGGCCTTCAGCGCGTCGTCGCGCTGTTGCAGGCCGGCGAGGCGCGGCAGCGAGAAGCGGCGCGTGATGAAGCGCAGGATCGACGCGGTGTCGTACTGCGTGTGGTCGACGAAACCCTTCTTCGAGAACGGCGACACGATCAGCGCCGGAATGCGCGTGCCCGGGCCCCAGCGGTCGCCCTTCGGCGGCGACACGTGATCCCAGAAGCCGCCGTTTTCGTCGTACGTGACGACCACGACCATGTTCTTCCACTGCGGGCTCGCCTGCAGGTGCGCGAGCACGTTCGCGATGTGCTGGTCGCCGCTCGCGACGTCCGTGTAACCCGGGTGTTCGTTCAGGTTGCCCTGCGGCTTGTAGAACGCGACCTGCGGCAGCGTGCCCGCGTCGATCGCCTTGATGAACTCGCTGCCGTCGGTGCCACCGTCGAGCAAGTGCTGCGCGCGGCTCGTGCTGCCCGGTGCCTGGTTCGCGTAGTAGTTGAACGGCTGGTGGTGCGGCTGGAAGTTCGGCGCCGTCATGTTCGGGCCGTAGATCACGTTCGCCGTGCCGCTTTGCGCGGCCTGCAGTGCCTGGTTCCACGCACCGCTGTACCACGCCCACGACACGCCCGCGTTGGTCAGCAGGTCGCCGATGTTCTGTTGCGACTGCGGCGGCAGCGTCGTCGCGGCCGACGGGTCGGCGAGGTTCGGATCGCCGCCCGAAGCCGCCTTGTTGCCGCTCGGCTGGTACGGCGGCTGCATCGTGTTGATCGCGTAGAAGTCGGGCGTCAGGTTGCCCGAGTTCACGAACTTCGGCGCGCCGTCGAGCGCGGAAGCGGGCGAGTTGCTCGCGAGCTGCAGCGACTTGCCGTCGGCGGCGACGGCCGAGATCGAACCGGCGGCCGGGCTCTTGTCCGCGTTCGCGTAGAACGGCGCGCACGCGCAGATCAGGTACTGGTGGTTCAGGAACGAACCGCCGAACGCGCCCATGAAGAAGTTGTCGGCCAGCGTGAACTGCTGCGCGATCTTCCACAGCGGCAGCTTCGTCGCGTCGGGCGTGTAGTGGCCCATCACGAGGCCGCCCGAGTCGGCCCATGCGGCGAACATGTCGTTCTTGCCGCCGTTGATCTGCATCTGGTTCTCGTAGAAGCGGTGATACAGGTCGCGCGTCGTCACGCTCATCGGCGTGTTGAAGCCGTTCGGGTCGTCGATCGCGAACGGCGCGTTCGGCAGGTTGGCCGTCATCGCCTCGGTCACGGCCGGCGTCACGCCCTTCGCGGTCAGGCCGCCCCAGGCCTTCGGCAGCGTCGCGAGCGGCTGGCCGTTGCGGTCCTTCTGCTGTGCGCTGGCCGCGGTCACGTTCTGCAGGCCGTTCGCGCCGGGGAAGTTGCCGTACAGGTTGTCGAAGCTGCGGTTTTCCGCGTAGATCACGACGACGTTCTTGACCGTCGACAGGCCCTGCTGCTGCACGTCGTCGCCGCCGCAGGCGGTGAGGGCGGCGGCCGCGGCAACGGCGATCGGTGTAAAGCGAATCCAGGCGTGGTTTTTCATCCGTTGTACTCTCTATCTCTCTCTTGTCGCGTGGGGAACCGGCGCATTCGTGCACCGCCGGTTCGCGAGGTGACCGTGGCATGTCCGGCTGCACGCATTTTGAGGGTGCGATTTGACAGGCGGGTGTAGGCGTCCTTTCGATTGGCTGTCGGTGAGTCGTCATGTAACGGTCATGCGGCTGACATAAACTCCGGCCGCTCCTGAACCTACTTTCCGACGAATCGATGAAACCTCGCCAACCGACAGCCGGCGCATTCGCGCATTCGTGGCTGCATCTCGCCGGCGCATTCGCGCTGGCCGCCACGCTCGTCACCGTTGCCGGCTGTGACGGACAGCCCGGTGCCGGTACGCCGTCCGCGCAGGCCGCGAGTGCGTCGGGCGCGCCGGACGGTGCGCACCCGGTTGCGTCCGCAACGGTTGCCGCGAGCAGCGCCGTGGTCGCGACGAACCAGCCGCAGACGCGCGCACAAGTTTACGAAGGCGTGCGCCGGATGACGGCCCTCGGCAAGCAACTTTTCTTCGACCCTACGCTGTCAGGTTCCGGCAAGCTCGCGTGCGCGTCGTGTCACAGCCCCGATCACGCATTCGGGCCGCCCAATGCGCTGGACGTGCAGTTAGGCGGCGACGACATGAAGCATCCGGGCTTTCGTGCGGTGCCGTCGCTCAAGTACCTGCAGGGCGTGCCGCAGTTCACCGAGCACTTCCACGATTCCGACGACGAAGGCGACGAGAGCGTCGATGCCGGCCCGACGGGCGGCCTCACGTGGGACGGCCGCGTCGACACGGGCGCCGAGCAGGCGCGCATTCCGCTCACGTCGCCGTTCGAGATGAACAGCTCGCCGGCGAAGGTCGCGCAGGCCGTGAAGGCCGCGCCGTACGCGCAGGAGTTCCGCGCGGTGTTCGGCGTGAAGGTGCTCGACGACGATGCGGCCACGTTCAAGGCCGTGCTGCGCGCGCTCGAAACCTTCGAGCAGACGCCCGAGCTGTTCTCGCCGTACACGAGCAAGTACGACGCGTATCTCGCGGGCCATGCGCAGCTCACGCCGGCCGAAATGCGCGGGCTGCAATTGTTCAACGACGAAAAGAAGGGCAACTGCGCGAGCTGCCACATCAGCCAGCGTGCGCTCGACGGCACGCCGCCGCAGTTCAGCGATTTCGGGCTGATCGCGATCGCGGTGCCGCGCAATCGCGCGCTGCCGGTCAATCGCGACTCGCGTTTCCACGACCTCGGTGCGTGCGGCCCCGAGCGTACCGACCTGAAGGGCCGCGACGAATTCTGCGGGCTGTTCCGCACGCCGTCGCTGCGCAACGTCACGCTGCGCAAGACCTTCTTCCACAACGGCGTGTATCACACGCTCGAGGACGTGATGCGCTTCTACGTCGAGCGCGACATCCATCCGGAGAAGTTCTACCCGGTCGTGCACGGCAAGGTCCAGATTTACGACGACCTGCCGAAGCGCTACTGGCCGAACATCAACCGCGAAGCGCCGTTCGACCGCAAGCGCGGCGAGCAGCCGGCGCTGAACGCGGCCGAGATCAAGGACGTGATCGCATTCCTCGGCACGCTGACTGACGGATATCAGCAAACGGCCGCGCCGGCCGGGCACTAGAAGGCATCGCCGGTTGCACGCATGCTATGCTCGCTCGTTGACGGGCGTGGCGCGAGCCGGTTCGCCGGCCTGCGCCACGCCGTTCGATCGAACATCCAAGGAGAACAACATGTCGATGCGTGCATCCCTTTCCGCCGTCACGCGTGTGCTGGCCGGTGCCGCGTGCGCAGCCGCGATGCTGCCCGCCCACGCGCAGAACAACCTGAACTTCCTGACCAACACGCCGCTCAGCTATTTCAGCAAGGCCGACACGGCGTCGCTGTCGAAGGCCGCCGAGAAGGTGCGCGACGAAGGCAAGGACGGCGAGACGACGACGTGGCAGAGCAGCGGCCGGGGCACGCAGATCGATGCGAAGCTCACGCCGACCACGACCGAGACGGACGGCAAGACCTGCCGCGAAATCACGACCGACATCACCGCGAAGGGCCAGGCGATGACGCTCAAGCCCGTCTACTGCAAGACGGCCGCGGGCAAGTGGCAGCTGCAGAAGCGCTGAGCACGCGTGTGATGAAGCGGGGCGGCGCGCCGCGCACGGTGTCGTGCGGCGTCGTGATCCTCGATGCGGCCGGCCGCGTGTTCCTCGCGCACGCGACGGACACCACGCACTGGGACATCCCGAAGGGGCAGGGCGAGCCGGGTGAATCGCCGGCCGACGCCGCGCTGCGCGAATTGCTCGAGGAAACCGGCATCGCGCTGGCGCCGGCCCGGTTGCTCGATCTCGGCCGCTTTGCGTACCGGCACGACAAGGATCTGCACCTGTTCGCGGTTCAGGTGGCCGAAGGCGAGATCGATCCCGGGCAGTGCACGTGCACGTCGCTGTTTCCGAGCCGTCGAGACGGCTCGATGATTCCCGAGATGGATGCGTATCGCTGGACCGTGCCGGCCGACATCGACGCGTATGCGAGCCGCAGCCTCGCGCGGCTGTTTCGCACGAAGCTGTCGCTGGTGGATCTGCATCGGCGGTTGACGGGCGCGTAACCCCGGCATGCAATAAAAAAACCGGCGCAAGCCGGTTTTTTCATGGTTCGTCCGATGCGCGGCCGGCGTGTCAGGCCAGCCATCGATCGGTGTCGCGATGCTGGTCGAGGCCGATCGCTTCGAACTCGTCGAACGCGTCGCCCTTGGCGACGCCGAGATGGCGAAGCGCTTCGTTGATCGCATGATCCGACACGACGAGCGGGCCGCTTGCGCGGCCATCCGCGAAGCGCGCATGCGCCTGGATGCCGCTGCCGCCAAAGAATTCGGCTTCGACATAGGCCAGTGCAGCGTGCGCACTCAACTGTTCACACAGCGACAGAAGTGCCGGCGGCAGTACCGTGTCGCCCCCGTCGGTCAACGGGCAGAACGGGATCGCGTGAGCGTCCCGGAACGCGGTGTCGAGCGGGATCATGTCGATGTCGCCGCGCAGGCGGACGACGCGCAGCCCCCGCGGCAGCGGCGCGGACGCAAATGCGCTGGATCTGGCGACGATGGCCTGCAGCGAATAGGGCATGGCGACGGTTCCTGACGTGGCATTCGGGGCAGGCCGCCCCGACGAGCGGCCGGTCGGGCTGCGCATGACGAACGGCACAGGCGCGGGCGACCGGCGCCGCGCCTGTCCGATCCGTCAGGCCGGCTTGCCCCAGCTGTCGCGCAGCCCGACGATCCGGTTGAACACGGGCTTGCCCGGCTTCGAATCGACACGATCGGCCACGAAGTAGCCGTGACGCTCGAACTGCACGCGCGTTTCCGGCGCGATGTCGCTGTTGCCCGGCTCGACGTACGCCTGGACGATCTTCTTCGAATCGGGATTCAGCGCCTCGAGGAAGTTCGCGCCGCCCGCGTCCGGATGCGGCTCCTTGAACAGGCGGTCGTAGATCCGCACTTCGGCCGGCTGCGCATGTTTCGCGCTGACCCAGTGGATGTTGCCCTTGACCTTGTAGTTGTTCGCGCCTTCGGTGCCCGACTTGCTGTCCGGGAAGTAGTTGCAGTGCACGGCCGTCACGTTGCCGTCGGCGTCCTTGTCGAAGCCCGTGCACTCGATCACGTAGCCGTAGCGCAGGCGTACCTTGTTGCCCGGGAACAGGCGGAAATAGCCCTTCGGCGGGTTCTCGACGAAATCCTCGCGCTCGATCCACAGCTCGCGCGAGATCGGGAACGTGCGCACGCCGCGATCCGGATGGTGCGGATGCACGGGCGCCGTGCACGCTTCCTCGAGGTCTTCCGGGTAGTTGTCGATCACGAGCTTCAGCGGATCGAGTACGGCGACCGTGCGCGCGGCCTTGTCGTCGAGGTCGTCGCGCAGCGCGCCTTCGAAGATGCTCATGTCGATCCACGAATCGATCTTCGTCACGCCGATCCGCTCGCAGAACAGGTGGATGCTCTCCGGCGTGAAGCCGCGGCGGCGCACGCCGACGATCGTCGGCATCCGCGGGTCGTCCCAGCCGTCGACGTGGCCTTCGGTGACGAGCTGCAGCAGCTTGCGCTTGCTGGTGATCGCGTACGTGAGGTTCAGCCGCGAGAATTCGATCTGTTGCGGCAGCGGGCGCGTGAACATGCCGGCTTCCGCGAGTTCGTTCAGCACCCAGTCGTACAGCGGGCGGTGATCCTCGAATTCGAGCGTGCACAGCGAATGCGTGATGCCTTCGAGCGCATCCGAGATGCAGTGCGTGTAGTCGTACATCGGGTACACGCACCACGCGTCGCCGGTGCGGTAGTGGTGCGCGTAGCGGATCCGGTAGATCACCGGGTCGCGCATGTTCATGTTCGGCGAAGCCATGTCGATCTTCGCGCGCAGCACGTGCTCGCCTTCCTTGAACTCGCCGGCCTTCATGCGGCGGAACAGGTCGAGGTTTTCTTCCGGCGTGCGGTCGCGGAACGGCGACGGCTTGCCGCCTTCGGTCAGCGAGCCGCGGTTCGCGCGCATTTCTTCCGCGCTCTGGCTGTCGACGTATGCCTTGCCGCGCTGGATCAGCAGCTCGGCGAATTCGTACAGCTTGTCGTAGTAGTCACTCGCGAAGTACTGGTGATCGACCGCGTCCTTGCGCCAGTCGAAGCCGAGCCAGCGCACCGCGTCGACGATCGAGTCGACGTACTCGACGCTTTCCTTTTCCGGGTTCGTATCGTCGAAGCGCAGGTGGCACACGCCGCCGTAGTCGCGTGCGACGCTGAAGTTCAGGCAGATGCTCTTGGCATGGCCGATGTGCAGGTAGCCGTTCGGCTCGGGCGGGAAGCGTGTTTCGACGCGGCCGCCCCATTTGCCGGTGCGGTTGTCGTCGTCGATGATGTTGCGGATGAAATTGGAAGCCGCGGGGGCGTCGTTGCGTTCGGTGCTCATGCGGATGGCGTCAGGTTGTGTCGGCGCGTCGCGCCGGTTTAATCCCGTGATTCTACCTGACCGGGGTCCGTCCCGCGCGGCTGGCGGCGCGGCAGGCGCGGGTTTCGACGGATTATCTCGATATTGTGTCGGCTGTAACACGACGTAAATCGGATTGCCCGGGCCGTTTGGCGTTGCCTATGATGGCTTCACCGATTCAATGCCGCCGCTCGCATGACCGCGCGGCGAGAGGACACCAACAATCATGATGAAGAAGACCACGTTTATCGTTCGTACCGCCGTGATCGTCGCGGCCCTGTCGCAACTCGGCGCGTGCGCCATGACGCATACGCAGCGCAATGCCGGCATCGGCGCGGCCGCGGGCGGCGCGCTCGGCTACCTGGTGACGGGCGGCCCGCTCGGCACGGTCGCCGGCGCCGCGGCGGGCGGTATCGTCGGCGCGAACGTGCGCTGATCGACGACATGACGCGAGCCGCGTGCCACGCGGCTCGTCGTCCGGTCGCGACGCCGTCCCGCACGCGTCCCGGCCCCATGCACATCCTTTCGGTTTCAGACAGGCAGCATCAGGGAGGAACGGGTGTGCGACACTGCGTCGACGCCATATAACGATTTCACCCGTCGACGCACCTTCCATGAGCTCATTCCCCGTTCTCGTCCTGCCGGGTTACGCCAATTCGGGCCCGCTTCACTGGCAGAGCCGCTGGGAGCGTGCCGATGCACGTTTCTCGCGCGTCGCGATGCCCGACTGGGACCGTGCGTTCCGCAACGGCTGGTGTCTCGCGCTCGATCGCGCGGTCGAAGCCGCGCGCGGGCCGGTGCTGATCGCCGGCCACAGTCTCGGCACGCTCACCACCGCGTGGTGGGCGACCCGCTATGCGCGCCCGGCCGCGCTCGCGAAGGTGCGCGGCGCGCTGCTCGTCGCGCTGCCCGACCCGGGCGGCCCCGCGTTTCCGGCCGATGCGCACGGCTTCGGGCCCGTGCCGCTCGAACGGCTGCCGTTTCCGACCTGCGTCGTCGCCAGCAGCGACGATCCGTACGGCTCGCCCGCGTTCGCGCGCCGTTGCGCGAACGCATGGGGCAGCGCATTCCACGATATCGGCCCGCGTGGCCACATCAATGCGGACAGCGGGCTCGGCGACTGGCCCGAGGCGCGCGGCTGGCTCGACGCGCTCGCCCGCCGCGGCTGACGGCGCGCGGCGGGGCGGCAGCGGCAACTGCGGCAGCCGCCTGCCCGCCGGCACCCGCGCCGGGCGCCGTGCGCGGATCGCCTCTCAGATCGCCTGTTTCGCGCGCAGCCGGGCGATCTTCGCGTCGTCGTAGCCGAGCATGTCGCGCAGCACGTCGTCGGTCTGCGCGCCGAGCAGCGGCGGGGCGGTACGCGCGTCGGGCGGCGTCACGCTCATCCGGATCGGGTTGCGCACGAGCTTCGCGTTCGCGCCGCTCGGGTGCGGCAGCGACACCTGCATCCCGCGCGCGACGACCTGCTCGTTGTCGAACACCTCGTCGAGATCGTTGATCGGCCCGCACGGCACGCCGGCCGCTTCGAGCACGTCGATCCAGTCGGCCTTGCCGCGTGCCTTCACCATTTCCGCGAGGATCGGCACCAGCGTGTCGCGGTGACGCACGCGCGACGGATTCGTCGCGAAACGCTCGTCGTCGGCCAGCTCGGGCCGGCCGCCCGCCTCGACGAACTTGCGGAACTGTCCGTCGTTGCCGACCGCGACGATGATCCACCCGTCGCTCGTCTGGAACGTCTGGTACGGGACGATGTTCGGATGCGCGTTGCCCCAGCGCACCGGCGGCTTGCCGCTCGCGAGGAAGTTGGTGTTCATGTTCGCGAGCAGCGCGACCTGCACGTCGAGCAGCGCCATGTCGATGTACTGGCCTTCGCCCGTCCGGTCGCGGTGGGTGAGGGCGGCGAGCACCGCGATCGTCGAGTAGAGGCCGGTCGCGAGGTCGGCGATCGCGACGCCGGCCTTCTGCGGGCCGCCGCCCGGCTCGCCGTCGCGTTCGCCGGTGATGCTCATGAAGCCGCCGATTCCCTGGACGATGAAGTCGTAGCCGGCACGATGCGCGTACGGGCCCGTCTGGCCGAAGCCGGTGACCGAGCAGTAGACGAGGTCGGGCTTCACCGCGCGCAGCGATTCGTAATCGAGCCCGTATTTCTTCAACTGGCCGACCTTGTAGTTCTCGAGCACGACGTCGCTTTGCGCGGCGAGTTCGCGCACGATCTGCTGGCCCTCGGGCGTCGCGATGTCGACCGTCACCGAGCGCTTGTTGCGGTTCGCCGCCAGGTAGTAAGCGGCCTCGGCGGTATCGGCGCCGTCCGCGTCCTTCAGGTACGGCGGCCCCCAGTGGCGCGTGTCGTCGCCGGCGCCCGGGCGCTCGACCTTGATCACGTCCGCGCCGAAATCGGCAAGCGTCTGCGCGCACCACGGGCCCGCGAGCACGCGGGTGAGGTCCAGCACGCGGATATGGCTCAGGGCACCCATCGTCGAATCGTCTCCTTTCATGGCTGGCCTTGGCGGGCAAGGCGAATTGGCATGCCGAGCATCTTAAGGCGAATCGGCGTCGCGAGTGGCCCAGCCGGGCCGGCAGGAGGGCCGAGCCGCTTTGCCGGCGCTTTGCCCGGAAGCCGGCCCCGATCCCGTATAATCGATCGTTTCCGAATCCATGCCGCCGCGCGCCGCCCAAGGGCGCCGGCGTTTGAAGCCGTCTTTGCCAGACTGTCCCCGCACGCCATGAAAGCTGCCGAAATCCGCGAGAAATTTCTCAAATTCTTCGAATCGAAGGGCCACACGATCGTCCGCTCGTCGAGCCTCGTGCCCGGTAACGACCCCACGCTGATGTTCACGAACTCCGGCATGGTCCAGTTCAAGGACGTGTTCCTCGGCACGGACCCGCGCCCGTACTCGCGCGCCACGACGGCGCAGCGCAGCGTGCGCGCGGGCGGCAAGCACAACGACCTCGAGAACGTCGGCTACACGGCGCGCCACCACACGTTCTTCGAGATGCTCGGCAACTTCTCGTTCGGCGACTACTTCAAGCACGACGCGATCAAGTTCGCGTGGGAACTGCTGACCACGGTCTACCAGCTGCCGAAGGACAAGCTGTGGGTGACCGTGTACCAGGAAGACGACGAAGCCTACGACATCTGGGCGAAGGAAGTCGGCGTACCGACCGAGCGCATCATCCGCATCGGCGACAACAAGGGCGCGCGCTACGCGTCGGACAACTTCTGGACGATGGGCGACACCGGCCCGTGCGGCCCGTGTACCGAAATCTTCTACGACCACGGCCCGGACGTGTGGGGCGGCCCGCCGGGGTCGCCTGAAGAAGACGGCGACCGCTACATCGAGATCTGGAACCTCGTGTTCATGCAGTTCAACCGCGACGCGCAGGGCAACATGACGCGCCTGCCGAAGCAGTCGGTCGACACCGGCATGGGCCTCGAGCGTCTCGCCGCGGTGCTGCAGCACGTGCACAGCAACTACGAGATCGACCTGTTCCAGAACCTGATCAAGGCCGCCGCGCGCGTGACCGAGATCAGCGACCTCACGAACAACTCGCTGAAAGTGATCGCCGATCACATCCGCGCGTGCTCGTTCCTGATCGTCGACGGCGTGATCCCCGGCAACGAAGGCCGCGGCTACGTGCTGCGCCGCATCGTGCGCCGCGCGATCCGCCACGGCTACAAGCTCGGCCGCAAGGGCGCGTTCTTCCACAAGCTGGTGGCCGACCTCGTCGCCGAGATGGGCGTTGCCTATCCGGAGCTGAAGGAAGCCGAGCAACGCGTGACCGACGTGCTGCGCCAGGAAGAAGAGCGCTTCTTCGAGACGATCGAGCATGGCATGTCGATCCTCGAAGCCGCGCTGGCCGACGTCGAGGCCAAGGGCGGCAAGGTGCTCGACGGCGAACTCGCGTTCAAGCTGCACGATACGTACGGCTTCCCGCTCGACCTCACGGCCGACGTGTGCCGCGAACGCGGGATGACGGTCGACGAGCCGGCATTCGACGACGCGATGGCGCGCCAGCGCGAGCAGGCGCGCGCGGCCGGCAAGTTCAAGGCCACGCAGGGCCTCGAATACACGGGCGCGAAGACCACGTTCCACGGTTACGAGGAAATCGCGTTCGACGACGCGAAGATCGTCGCGCTGTACGTCGACGGTTCGTCGGTCAACGAAGTGAAGGCCGGCCAGGATGCGGTCGTCGTGCTCGACCACACGCCGTTCTACGCGGAATCGGGCGGCCAGGTCGGCGACCAGGGCGTGCTCGCGAACGCCGCGACGCGCTTCGCGGTGGCCGATACGCTGAAGGTGCAGGCCGACGTGATCGGCCATCACGGCACGCTGGAGCAGGGCACGCTGAAGGTCGGCGACGTGCTGCGCGCGGAGATCGACGCGCACCGTCGTGCGCGCACGCAGCGCAACCACTCGGCCACCCACCTGATGCACAAGGCGCTGCGCGAAGTGCTCGGCGCGCACGTGCAGCAGAAGGGTTCGCTGGTCGACGCGGAAAAGACCCGTTTCGACTTCGCGCACAACGCGCCGATGACCGACGACGAAATCCGTCGCGTCGAGCAGATCGTCAACAACGAAATCCTCGCGAACGCGCCGGGCATCGTGCGCGTGATGCCGTACGACGAAGCGGTGAAGGGCGGCGCGATGGCGCTGTTCGGCGAGAAGTACGGCGATGAAGTGCGCGTGCTCGACCTCGGCTTCTCGCGCGAACTCTGCGGCGGCACGCACGTGCACCGCACCGGCGACATCGGCCTGTTCAAGATCGTCGTCGAAGGCGGCGTCGCGGCCGGCATCCGCCGCGTCGAGGCGATCACCGGCGACAACGCGCTGCGCTACGTGCAGGAACTCGACGCGCGTGTGAACGAAGCGGCAGCGGCGCTGAAGGCGCAGCCGTCGGAACTCACGCAGCGGATCGCGCAGGTGCAGGACCAGGTGAAGTCGCTCGAGAAGGAGCTGGGCGCGCTGAAGTCGAAGCTCGCCTCGAGCCAGGGCGACGAACTCGCGCAGCAGGCCGTCGAAATCGGCGGCGTGTACGTGCTGGCGGCGACGCTCGACGGCGCGGACGCGAAGACGCTGCGCGAAACGGTCGACAAGCTGAAGGACAAGCTGAAGAACGCGGCGATCGTGCTGGCGGCCGTCGAAGGCGGCAAGGTCAGCCTGATCGCGGGCGTCACGCCGGATGCGAGCAAGAAGGTCAAGGCCGGCGAGCTCGTGAACTTCGTCGCGCAGCAGGTCGGCGGCAAGGGCGGCGGCCGTCCGGACATGGCGCAGGCGGGCGGCACCGAGCCGGCGAACCTGCCGGGCGCGCTCGCGGGCGTGAAGGGCTGGGTCGAAGAGCGCCTCTGATCGGCCTGGCCGGCGCGGCGCCCGCAAGGGCGGAGCGCCGGCCCGCACCGCGCGATTCTTTCGACGGAATCGCATGAAACGACCCGATCGGCATCGGTGCCGGTCGGGTCGTTTTGCGTTTACGCGCCGTGTGTGCGGCCGATCCGCCATCGTGCCTGACGCACGGACGGTTGCCCGGTACGCAAACGGACGGTGCGTGAGTGCGCCGTCGCGCGCCCGTTGGCGGATCGCTTCAGGCCGGCAGCGCCACGTGCGCTTTCTGTACGGCGTCCTGCTGCCGCTCGGCTTCCCCAAGCGCATCGCGCAGCGCGGCGAGCGCCGCCGACGCATAACCCTGCCGCCATGCGAGCAGCGTGTCGATGCCCTCCAGCTCGGGGATCACGTGCGCGGCGATGTTGCCGGTCTCGGGCTGCAGGTCGAGTACCGAACGCGGCGCGACCGCGACGCCCGCGCCGGCCGCGACACACGCAACGATCGCGTGATACGAGCCGAGTTCGAGCACGCGCGCCGGCTTGACGCCGTGCGCCGAATACCACCGTTCGACGTACTTGCGATACGTGCAGCCGCGCTCGAATGCGATCAGCGTCGGCAGGATCACGTCGCGCGGCGTGCGCACCGGTGGATGGCCGCGCGGCGTGAGCAGCACGAGATCCTCGCGGAAGATCGGCACCGTCTCGAACGTGTCGGGCAGCGTGTCCGGCGCCGGCGGGCGCGCGAACAGCGCGGCGTCGATCTCGAAGTCGCGCACGCGCTCGATCAGCCAGCCCGTCGTGCCCGTCACCAGTTCGAGCGACACGTCGGGCCATGCGTGGTGATAGCGCGCGAGCACGGTCGGCAGCCGGCTCGCTGCCGTGCTTTCCATCGTGCCGAGCCGCAGCCGCCCGCGTGGCGTGTCCTCGCGCACCGCGTCGCGCGCCTCGTCGGCGAGCGCGAGCAGGCGCTCCGCATATGGCAGCAGCGTGTGCCCGGCCGGCGTCAGCACGAGCCGGCGGCCGTCGCGCACGAACAGCGCCGCGCCGAGTTCTTCCTCGAGCTGCTTGATACGCGTCGTCACGTTCGACTGCACGCGATTGAGCTTGGCCGCCGCGCGCGTCACGCCGTTCTCGCGCACCACGGCCCGGAATATCGCCAGTGCCGCCAGATCCATGATTCTCTCCGAGCGATGAATGGATTCTCAATTATTCATTTTTCGAGAACGTTTGGTCAAGCTACGATGGAAACGTTCCGATTTCCGATCCGGCCGGCGCGTTCCGCGCGCGGCCCATGCCGCCATGTCCCGTTCCGATGCCCCGAGCGCCGCTGCCGGCGCGCCTTCCGTCGACGATACCGACCGCCGCGCCCGCACGGTCGCGCTGGCCTGCATGGTCGGCCTCGCGATCGTGCTCGGTGTCGGCCGCTTCGCGTTCACGCCGCTGCTGCCGCTGATGCTCGCCGACGGCTCGATCGGCCTGAAGGCCGGCGGCTGGCTCGCGTCGGCGAACTACGCGGGTTACTTCGTCGGTGCCGTCAGTTGCGCCGCGCTGCGGGTGGCGCCCGCGCGCATGGTGCGCGTCGGGCTCGTGGCCACCGTGTTGCTCACCGCCGCGATGGGTGTCGGCCACCTGCTGCCCGTGTGGCTCGCGGTGCGCTTCGTTGCGGGCGTCGTCAGCGCATGGACCTTCGTCTTCATGTCGCAATGGGGGCTGCGGCGGCTGGCCGAACTGGTCGCGCCGGAGTGGAGCGGGGTGATCTACGCGGGGCCCGGCGTGGGCATCGTGGTGACGGGGCTGATCGGCAGCGCGCTGGCCGGCCAGCGCGCGGCGTCGGGCTGGCTCGGTTTCGCGGCGCTGTCGGCCGTGCTGTCGGTCGCGATCTGGCGCACGTTCGGCAGTGCGCCGGTGTCGGCAGCCATGCCGCCGGCCGTGACTGCCCGGCATGCGGCGACGGTCGCGGCGCCGCACGACACGCGGCGCCATCGTGCGGACGCCGCTTGGCTCGTCGTGCTGTACGGCATGCCGGGCTTCGGCTACATCATCACCGCGACGTTCCTGCCCGTGATCGCGCGCGCCGCGCTGCCGGCCGGGTCGCCGTGGCCCGACCTGTTCTGGCCGATGTTCGGCGCGGCGCTGATCGTCGGCGCGGTCTCCGCTTCGCGGCTGCCCGGCCACTGGGACAACCGGCTGCTGCTCGCGGCCGGTTGCGCGACGCAGGCGCTCGGCATCGCGGCCGGGATCGTGTGGCCGAACGCGGCCGGTTTCTCGGTCGGCAGCCTGTTGCTCGGCCTGCCGTTCACCGCGATCACGCTGTTTGCGATGCGCGAGGCGCGGCGCCTGCACGGCGAACGCGCGGCCGGGCTGATGGGCTATGCGACCGCGTCGTACGGCGTCGGGCAGATTGCGGGGCCGCTCGTCGCGGCGCCGCTGGTGGCGCGATACGGGGCGTTCACGCCCGCGCTGTGGGTCGCGGCCGCGGCGCTGCTGGCTGGGGCGGCGGGGTTCGTGGCGATGACGGCGGTTGCCGGTGCGCATCGACGGCGCGCGTGATACCGACGGACGATGCCGTCGGCGCGCACGGGCGACGTGTCGATTGCCCGGGGACGATGCCGTTTCGATCCGGGTAAATTAATAGGATTACTATTTTTCCCGGAAGCGGATTAGTACGCGACTGATTTTTAAAGACGATTGCTGCGCAAATTTCGTACCTGATCTACATACATCCGGAATGCCTGTCTGTAGCATCCGCCGAATAAATTGATCGCCGGAGGGGTCCGGCGATTGCACTTCGGATGCAGTGGCGCATGTGGGTAGATCAACGAAGAATTATCGTCCGTTGCCGTAACGACATCGGTTGTTTAGTCATCACGGGCGCAAGTACAGCCGGTTCACCGCCCGGGGTGGTTGCCGACAGTGGTGTGCCGCGCGTGCTTCGGGGCGCCGGCAGCATGCTGTGCCTGTCGTTGCTGTGGGGCGCGGGCGTGGCGGGCGTGCCCGGGCAGGCACACGCACAGGTGCCGAACGCCGGAGCGACGATGCGCGACGTCGAAACGTCGCGTCCGGCGCTGCCGCCGAAAGCCGCGCCCGATCTCGAGATCGTTCCGTCCGAAAGCGCCGCGCAACCGCAACCGGATGCCGGGCCGCGCATCGCCGTGCGCGCGTTCCAGATCGGCGGCAACACCGTATTCGACACCGCAACGCTGCAGGCGCTCGTCGCCGGGCTGGCGGGCGACGCGCTCACGTTTGCCGACCTGCAAGGCGCGGCCGAGCGGATCACCGCCTACTATCGCGAGCGCGGTTACGTGCTCGCGCGCGCCTACTTGCCGAAGCAGGACATCGAAGACGGTGTCGTGCGCATCGAAGTCGCTGAAGGGCGCTACGGCAAGATAGAGATCCAGAATCATTCTCGCGCACTCGACGCCGTGCTGCGGCAGCCGCTTGCCGCGCTGCATCCGGGCGACGTCGTCCGCGGTTCCAGCCTCGAGCGCAGCCTGCTGCTGCTCGACGATCTGGCGGGCGTCGGCGCGCGCGGCACGCTGCGCCCCGGCGAAGCGCCGGGCACCACCGATCTCGTCGTCGATGCCGAACGCGGGCCGCCCGCATCCGGGTCGCTCGAATTCGACAACTTCGGCGGGGTGTCGACGGGGCGCTACCGCGTCGGCGGCAGCGTCGACGTCAATGCGCCGCTGCGGCTCGGCGATCGCCTGAGCCTGCGCGGGCTCGTCAGCGACGAACGGCAACGCTATTACCGCGCCGCCTATCAGGTGCCGGTCGGGCCGGCATCCACGCGGGTCGGCGTCGCGTATTCGTCGTTGCGCTACCGCGTCGCGGGGCGGTTTTCCGATCTCGAGATGAGCGGGCGCGCCAGCGTCCAGACCGTCTACGTCGCGCAACCGCTCGTGCGCGCACGCGATTTGAGCGTCACCGCGCAGGTGCAATACGAGAACAAGAACCTGCACGACACCTACGGCACTTTCTCGCTCCAGAACGACAAGAACGTCGGCCTGTGGACCTTCGGGCTCAGCGGCAACAGCCAGGACGGCTGGCTGGGCGGCGGCCGCAACGGCTTTTCCGTGATGTTCGGCGTCGGGCGGTTGCGCAGCAGCGATGCGTTCGAGGCGAATCCTCTGACGAAGTCGATCGGCGGCTTCAAGAAGCTCAACGTGGACGCGCAGCGGATCCAGGCGCTGGGCGGCCGTTTCCAGTTGTACGGGCAGGTCAGCGCGCAGTTCGCGTCGCGCAATCTCGACTCGTCCGAGAAATTCAGCCTCGGCGGCCCGTACGGCGTGCGCGCCTACGCGCTCGGCGAAGGCAGCGGCGACCAGGGCTGGCAGGCCAGCGCGGAACTGCGTTATCTCGCCGCACCGGGATGGCAGGTCAGCATGTTCGTCGACGCGGGCGCCGTGCAGATCAACCGGCATCCGTGGACGAGCGAACGGAATACGCAACACATGCAGGCGGCGGGTATCGGCGCGAGCTGGTTCGGCGCGAAGCGCCAGGTGTCGCTGACGGCCGCATTGCCGCTTGGCCGGGGCGGCGATTCGCCGACCCGCGCGCCAAGCGTATGGGTTCAGGCCGCTCAGTATTTCTGAGTGGGCGTGATCGGCTGCTCGGTCGTTTCACGAGCATTCAAAAACCAGATAAAGAGGATTCCAAATGAATAAGGCCTATTCACTCGTATGGAACGAAGCGCAGGGCGGCTGGTGCGCGGTGAGCGAAACCGCGCGTCGCCGTGGCAAGGCGGGTGGCGGCAAGCGTCTGCTGGCGGCCGGGGTGTCGCTGCTGGGTCTGGCAGCGACGAGCGCGTATGCGTTGCCGACGGGGGGCGAGGTGGCCTCGGGGAAAGCGGATTTCGCGACGTCTGCTGACGGCAAGACGATGTCGATCAACCAGCACACGGACAAGCTGATCACGAACTGGCAGGACTTCAGCGTGGCCGGCGGCGAGCGCGTGTCGTTCCAGCAACCGGGCATCAAGTCGATTGCGTTGAACCGCGTGATCGGGACGAACGGCAGTCAGATCCATGGACAGATCGACGCGAACGGGAAGGTGTTCGTGGTGAACCCGAACGGCGTGGTGTTCGGCGCGGGTGCGCAGGTGAACGTGGGCGGTCTGGTGGCATCGACGAAGAACATTTCGGATGCGGATTTCCTGGCGGGTAACTATCGGTTCTCGGGCGCGTCGGACAAGTCGGTGGAGAACGCGGGGGCGATCACGGCAGCCGAAGGCGGCAGTGTGGCGCTGCTGGGCGCACGGGTGTCGAACACGGGCGTGATCCGCGCGCAGGCAGGTCGCGTGGCGCTGGGTGCGGGCGACGCGTTCACCGTGAACTTCGACGGCGACGGCCTGCTGAACCTGCAGGTGGAAGGCGGCGCGATGGACGCGCAGGCGCACAACGGTGGGCTCCTGAGCGCGGAAGGCGGTGAAGTGCTGATGACGGCCCGCGCGGCGAACGGCCTCCTGAACGCGGTGGTGAACAACAGCGGGACGATCGAGGCGCAGGGCTTGAAAGAGCGCGACGGGAAGATCGTGCTGGACGGCGGCCTGGTGCAGGTCGCGGGCAAGTTGAACGCGGCAGGCGGTGACGTGACGACGCGTGGCGAACAGGTGAAGGTGGCGGTCGACACGCAGGTCGACACGCGTTCATCGTCGGGCCGCACGGGTACGTGGACGATCGAGTCGGCGAACGCGAACGTCGACGGCGCGGACGCTGCGATCGGCGCGGCAACGATGTCACGCGCGCTGGGCACGACGAACGTCGCATTGACGAACACGTCGGGCGGCCTGACGGTGGATGGCGCGGTGAACTGGACGAGCGACCATACGCTGGCGCTGACGTCGCAAAAGGGCGACGTGGCGCTGAAGCAGGCGGTGACGGCGAGCGGCACGAAGGCGAGTGTGAAGGCAACCGCCGCAGGCGAAATCCTGATTGACGACAAGCTTGCGCTGACGGGCGATCAGGCGCATCTGGAACTGAACTCGGCGAAGGGCCACCGGCTCACGCAAGACAAGGCGTCGGTGACGCTGTCGGGCCGCAACGCATCGTTCTCGTCGAACGGCGAAGGGTATCAGGTGATCCACGACGTGGCGGGCCTGCGCAACGTGGACCGCGACCTGAAGGGCCGCTACGTGCTGGGCAACGCGGTCGACGGCAAGAACGGGGCATTCCAGAGCATCGGTGCGAACAGCGCGTTCGAAGGCGTGTTCGACGGTCTCGGCAATACGGTGTCCCGGCTGAAAATCAATGGCAGCGGCTCGTCCATCGGCCTTTTCGCCGAGAACCGCGGGCGTATCGCCAACCTCGCGCTCGATTCGATCGCGGTGAACGGCGCGAGCACGTCGATCAGGACCAGCATGATGATCGGCGGTCTGGCCGGCGCCAATCGCGGCGGGACGATTTCGAACGTCCGCGCAACGCAGATGAGCATTGTGTCGTCCGGCACCGGCTATAGCATCGCGGGCGGTCTCGTCGGCGAGAACAACGCCGGCGTGATCGACGGCGCGCGCTTCCAGGGCTCGATCACCGGCAACGACAGAACGGTGAACATCGGCGGTATCGCCGGGACGAACGCCAGCTCGCGTATCGCGAACAGCCGTGTCGATGCCGAGATCAGGAACGTGCGGTCGCCGTCGTCGACCATAACGAATCTGGTGGGCGGCCTCGCCGGCCTGAGCTGGGACTCGACCATCTCGGATTCGTCGAGCGCCGGCCGGATTATCGCGGGCAACTCCGTGTACGCGGGCGGCCTCGTCGGTCACGCGGTCGGCGGCGCCATCGACCGCTCGAACTCGTCGATGGCCGTCTCGGCCGGTCAAGTCGGCATGGTTGGCGGGGCGATCGGCTCGAACGTCTATACCACGCTGTCGAACGTGTCGGCGAGCGGCAACGTCAGCGCGACGTCCGGGGTGGAAATCGGCGGTCTCATCGGTCGTAGCGATTACGCGACGATTCGCGATTCGTCGGCAAGCGGCAATGTCAGTGCGACGGCGAACAGCAGGATCGGCGGCTTCATCGGCACGAATGCCAACAGCAGGATCAGCCATTCGCACGCGACCGGCAACGTGACCGGCAACGGCTCGGCGGCGACCGGCGGTTTCGCGGGCGTGAACGACGGCGGCAGCCTGCTCGTGGACGTGTCGGCGAAGGGGCGCGCGGCGGATGCCGGACGCGGCGTCGTCGGCGGTCTGGTCGGCCGGAATGCCGGTGCGATTCTGCAAGGTAACGCGTACGGCGACGTGAGCGCCGGCAATGCGAGCAGCATCGGCGGGCTCGTGGCCGTGAACGACGGATCGATCGATCATTCCCAGTCGAGCGGCGCCGTGCGCGGCAGCCAGGACAGCAGCGTAGGCGGTCTGGTCGGCACGAATCGCGGCAGGGTGGTGTCGTCGAGTTCGACGTCGAACGTGGTGTCGGGGCGCGGCAGCTACGCCGGGGGCTTGATCGGCGAAAACCGCGGCAAGCAGGCCATCGTGAGCGGTTCGACGGCAGGCGGCACCGTGACGGCTACCGGCGGACTGTACGCGGGCGGGTTTGCCGGCGCGAACGACGGCTTGATCGACGGTTCGGAATCGTCGGGCACGGTCTTCGCGTCGGGTGCGTATGTCGGCGGCTTTGCGGGCCAGAACTACGGCACGATCCGTTCATCGCGTACGAGCTCGAAGATCGACTACCCGGCGCAGACACGGCCGTTGTTCGCAGGTGGTTTTGCCGGACTCAATGCGGGCAGCATCGAATCGAGTCAGGCGACGGGCGCCGCATCGACGGAGCCGTTCGTCGGTTTAAACATCGGCATGATCGACGGCAAGCCCTGGTAATGCAGGTCAGCGTTGGATAACGCGCTGGGCATGTCACGGGGCGGCAATCGTGCCGACCCGTGACAATGACCGCCCATTCCGATCGTTTCGGGCGGCATTCAAGGCCCGACCGGATTTTCTGTGTCTCGGTCGACCTGGGCGGCAGGCGCCGTACCGACGTCCGCGACGCAAGTCCGGCTGCGAATTTTACCATCCCTATTCTGATATTAATATAGGAATGCGAATCTAATGTTGATCGAAAGCCGAGCGCGAACGTGAATTTGCTCGGCGGGGGCAGGGGCAGTCTGTCGAGCAGAAGTGTTCATGCTGCCCGGTTTTAGCCGGGTAGCGTGATCGGAGGCCCATCGAAGATGGGCCAGTTGAAATGTCAAAAAAGAGGATTCCAAATGAATAAAGCCTACTCGCTGGTATGGAACGAAGCGCAAGGCGGCTGGTGCGCGGTGAGCGAAACCGCACGTCGCCGCGGCAAGACGGGTAGTGGCAAGCGCCTGCTGGCGGCCGGGGTGTCGCTGCTGGGTCTGGCAGCGACGAGCGCCTATGCGCTGCCGACGGGCGGCGAGGTGGCCTCGGGGAAAGCGGATTTCGCGACGTCTGCTGACGGCAAGGCGATGTCGATCAACCAGCACACGGACAAGCTGATCACGAACTGGCAGGACTTCAGCGTGGCCGGCGGCGAGCGCGTGTCGTTCAAGCAGCCGGACGTCAAGTCGATCGCGTTGAACCGGGTGATCGGGACGAACGGCAGCCAGATCCACGGCCAGATCGATGCGAACGGGAAAGTGTTCGTGGTGAACCCGAACGGGGTGGTGTTCGGTGCGGGTGCGCAGGTGAACGTAGGCGGTCTGGTGGCGTCGACGAAGAACATCTCGGATGCGGATTTCCTGGCGGACAACTACCGGTTCTCGGGGGCCTCGAGCCAGTCGGTGGAGAACGCGGGGGCGATCACGGCAGCCGAAGGCGGCAGTGTGGCGCTGCTGGGTGCGCGGGTGTCGAACACGGGCGTGATCAGCGCGAAGGCAGGTCGAGTTGCGCTGGGCGCCGGTGACGCATTCACCGTGAACTTCGACGGCGAGGGCCTGCTGAACCTGCAGGTGGAAGGCGGTGCGATGGATGCGCAGGCGCACAACGGCGGCCTGCTGAAAGCGGAAGGTGGTGAAGTGCTGATGACGGCACGCGCAGCCAATGGCCTGCTGAACGCGGTGGTGAACAACAGCGGGACGATCGAGGCGCAGGGTTTGAAGGAGCGCGGCGGGAAGATCGTGCTGGACGGCGGCCTGGTACAGGTCGCGGGCAAGCTGAACGCTGCAGGCGGTGAAGTGACGACGCGCGGCGAGCGAGTGAAGGTGGCGGGCGACGCACAGGTCGATACGCGCAGCGCGTCGGGCCGTACGGGTACATGGACGATCGAATCGGCGAACGCGAACGTCGAGAATGCGAACGGCGCGCAGCGCGGCTCGACGATCGACGGCACGAATTCGAACGTAGCGAGCGCGGACGCCGCACTGGACGCGGCAACGCTGTCACGCGCGCTGGACACGACGAACGTGGCATTGACGAACACGTCGGGCGACCTGGCGGTGAATGGCGCGGTGAACTGGACGAGCGACCATGCGTTGACGCTGACGTCGAAGAAAGGCGACGTGGCGCTGAAGCAGGCAGTCACGGCGAGTGGTGCGAAAGCAGGCGTGAAAGCAAACGCCGCAGGCGAAATTCGCGTGGACGACAAGCTTGCCCTGACGGGCGATCAGGCGCATCTGGAACTGAACTCGACGAAGGGTCACCGCTTCACGCAGGACAACGCTTCGGTCACGCTGTCGGGCCGCAACGCCTCGTTCTCGTCGAACGGCGAAGCGTATCAGGTGATCCACGACGTCGCGGGCCTGCGCAACGTGGAGCGCGACCTGAAGGGCCGCTACGTGCTGGGCAACGCGATCGACGGCAAGGGCGCGGCGTTCCGGAGCATCGGCGCGAGACGCGCGTTCGACGGCGTGTTCGACGGCCTCGGCAATACCATCCGCGATCTGTCGATCTCCAATCCGGGCAGCAACGCCGTCGGCCTTTTCGAGGCCAACGGCGGGCGCATCGCCAACCTCGGGCTCGACCGGATCTCGACGCGCGCGGTCGTGCCGTACGGCCGGTCGCCGGCCAGCGTCGGCACGCTGGCGGGCTACAACTTCGGCACGATCTCGGACGTGAAGGCGACGAACGTCGCGGTGAGCGGCGAAGGCATGACGATTGTCGGCGGGCTCGTCGGCAGCAACTACGGCGGATCGATCGAGCGCGTCTCCGTGCTGGGTTTCGTCAACGGCGGCAACGATGCGCTGCACGTCGGCGGGCTGGCCGGTGAAAACATCTCGTTCATCTCGCCCGGTGCCGACGATGCGCTGATTCGCGACAGCCGTGCGGACGTCCAGGTCCTCAGTGCGTCGAACGGCAGCGCAGGCGGGCTCGTCGGGGACAACCGCGGCCTCGTCGACGGATCGACGGCGACCGGCATCGTCAACGCACGCGGCAGCGGCGCGCGCGTCGGCGGGCTGGTCGGCGTCAACAATGGCGGCGTGATCAACGCGTCGACGGCCGTCGGCGATGTGCGGGGCGCCCGCAACGCATCCGTGGGCGGCCTCGTCGGCCACAATGCGGGCCGGGTGGACGCATCGACGTTCAAGGGCATCGTGGCGGCGACCGACGGCGCGCGTGTGGGTGGCCTGGTCGGCGAAAACCGTGGCGTCGTGAGCGCGTCGACCGCAGCCGGCAGGGTAATGGGCGGTGCGTCGAACGTCGGCGGCCTCGTCGGCGCCAACTTCGCGAGCGTGCGCGACTCGGCGGCCAGCGTCAACGTAGAGGCCGGCATGGCAGGCGTGGCGGGCGGGCTGGTCGGCCACAACGCGGGCAGGATCGACGCGTCGAGCACCGACAGCTACGTGATGGCAGGGGCGAACGGCATCGCAGGCGGGCTGGTCGGCCGCAATGCGGCGACCGGCGAAGTGCTCGCGTCGTCGGCGGCTGGCGACGTGATCGCGGGCGACTTCGCAACGGCCGGCGGACTGGCCGGCGTGAACGACGGCGCGATCCGCGGTTCGTCGGCGAAGGGGGCCGTGATGGCCGGCATGATGGCGCAGGCCGGTGGACTGGTCGGCGTCAATGCGGGCACGGTGCAGGCGTCCAAGTCGACGGGTTCGGTCGTCAGCGATTTCGAGAGCGTCGTCGGTGGCCTCGTGGCGTCCAACAGCGGCGTGATCGACGGATCGTCCGCGTCGGGCGATGTCAGGGCCGAGTTCGGCAGCATCGCCGGCGGGCTCGTCGGCCGCAACACGGGTACGGTGCGCGACGCCGGCGCGACGGGCACGGTCGCCGTGATGGGGACGGGCAAGGCCGGTGGGCTGGTCGGCTTCAATGCCGGCCGCGTGTCGTCGTCGAGCGCAAGCGGCGACGTGCTGGCCGATCGGCGCAGCTCGGTCGGCGGCCTGATCGGCGAGAACTACATGGGCGCGTCGGTCGAGCACTCGAGCGCGACCGGTTCGGCGGCCGGTAGCCACGACAGCTACGTCGGCGGCCTGGTCGGCTTCAATAGCGGCATGGTCGCATCGTCGTCGGCAGCCGGCACGGTTTCCGGCGGCTACTATGCGCGGCTCGGCGGCCTGGCCGGCGCGAACTTCGGCACCTTCGACAACTCGACGACGGCAACCCGCGTCGCGCTGACGCCGGGTTACGGTCAGCAAGCCGGTGCGTTTGCGGCGCTGAACTTCGGCCTCTTCAAGGGCAGCAGTGCAACCGGCGCTGCTGCGGGGATGCCTCTCGCCAATCTCAACTACGGCCAGATCCGCGACTGACCGGTGCCTCCCATGTCGGCGGCCCGGCCTGACCTGACCGGATCGCCGGCAATCCTGCCGCACGCGGCGGCACGCGCAAGGGAACGGGCCTTCGCCCGCGAGCGGGACGCGACTCGCCGGGCGTGCACGCGCATGCCCGGTGCGCAAACGGGTCGGGCGCGAACGCGGGCCGAACGCCGGCGGATGGCATCGCCCGCGCGGTTCCGGCCGGTTCGTCCGGCCGTCGCAGAAATCCTCGGCGCCGCGCAAACTCG
The DNA here is from genome assembly GCF_001043615.1 of Burkholderia sp. LK4. Classification (NCBI taxonomy): domain Bacteria; kingdom Pseudomonadati; phylum Pseudomonadota; class Betaproteobacteria; order Burkholderiales; family Burkholderiaceae; genus Burkholderia; species Burkholderia sp. LK4. The sequence continues at coordinate 7,207 of NZ_LDUL01000016.1, read as the reverse complement.
CTAGAATCGAGACTTTCCCGCGCCGAACGCGACCGGCGCCGCCGCTGCAGGCGGCCCCGGTCGCCCCATCTCCATCGATGACCACCGCCGATTACCGCTTTTGCCCGCGCTGCGCCAGCCCGCTCACCGAGCGTGCCGATCCCGACCACGAAGGCGGCCGCATCCGCCAGGCCTGCCCCGACGACACCTGCGGCTACGTGCACTGGAACAACCCGCTGCCCGTCGTCGCCGCGATCGTCGAACTCGACGGCAAGATCCTGCTCGCGCGCAACGCGGCCTGGCCCGAAGGGATGTTCGCGCTGATCACCGGTTTCCTCGAAAACGGCGAGACGCCCGAGGACGGCATCGCGCGCGAGGTGTACGAGGAAACCGCGCTGAAGGCCGAGCACGTGTCGCTCGTCGGCGTGTACGAATTCATCCGCAAGAACGAACTGATCATCGCGTACCACGTGCGTGCGTCGGGCACGGTGTCGCTATCGCCGGAACTGCTCGAATACCGGCTCGTCGATCCGCCGCTGCTGCGCCCGTGGCGCGCCGGCACGGGCGTCGCGCTCGCCGACTGGATGCGCGCGCGCGGCCTCGATTTCGAGTTCGTCGACCGGCCGGGGCAGTGACGGGCCGGCCTGCCCGCAGGATATCGTCCGCCGCGCCGCGAGCGATCGCGACGCGGCGTTCCGCTTTTCGCCGGCGTGCCGTGCCGCACGGCCGCCGCGCGTCGTCCTCGTCGTTCCCATCGTCCTGACCGCCATCGCCATGTCCGACAAGCCGCAACCGCGTCCGCGCGACGCCTACCGCCACTTCCTGCCGATCACGACCCGCTGGATGGACAACGACGTCTACGGGCACGTGAACAACGTCGTCTACTACAGCTACTTCGACACCGTCGTGAACGAGTACCTGATCCGCGCGGGCGTGCTCGACGTCGAGCACGGGCAGACGATCGGGCTGGTCGTCGAGACGCAGTGCAACTACTTCGCGCCGCTCGTGTTCCCGCAATCGGTCGATGCGGGGCTGCGTGTCGTGAAGCTCGGCACGTCGAGCGTGCGCTACGAGGTCGGGCTGTTCGCGCAAGGCGATGCCGCGCCCGCCGCGCAGGGGCATTTCGTGCACGTGTACGTCGATCGCGGGACGCGCCGTCCCGTGCCGCTGCCCGACGCGTTGCGCGCCGCGCTCGAGCCGCTCACTGCCTGACGGCTCGCGGTGCACGCGCTCGCGCTCCAGGCCTTCAACGGCCTCAGCTACGGCTTGCTGCTGTTCATGCTGTCGGCCGGCCTCACGCTGATCTTCAGCGTGCAGGGCGTGCTCAACTTCGCGCATGCGAGCTTCTACATGCTCGGCGCGTATGTCGGCTACAGCATCGCGGCCCATGCGGGCTTCTGGCCGGCGCTCGTGCTCGCGCCGCTTGCGGTCGGGCTGCTCGGCGCCGGCTGCGAACGCACGTTGCTGCGCCGCGTGCAGGCGCACGGCCATACGAACGAACTGCTGCTGACCTTCGGTCTCGCTTACCTGATCGGCGAGGGCGCGAAACTCGTCTGGGGCCTCGCGCCGTTGCCGGCGCCCGTGCCGCCGCTGTTCGACGGTGCGCCCGTGAGCGTTTTCGGCCTCGCGTTGCCGCGCTACCGGCTGTTCATGATGGCGATGTCCGCGACGATGCTGGTCGCGCTCGGCGCGCTGCTGCGCGTGTCGCGCATCGGGCTCGTCGTGCGTGCGGCGCTCACGCATCGTGCGGCCGTCGAGGCGCTCGGCTACGACGTGCCGCGCGTGATGACGGGCCTGTTCGGCGCCGGCACCGCGCTCGCGGCGCTGGCCGGCGTGATCGGCGCGCCGCTGGCGGTGATCGAACCCGCGCTGGCCGAGACCGTCGGGTCGGTCGTGTTCGCGGTCGTCGTGATCGGCGGGCTCGGCTCGCTCGGCGGCGCGTTCGTCGCGTCGCTCGCGGTCGGCTTCGCGCAGACCTTCGCGGCCGCGAGCGACACGTCGCTGCGCGACCTCGCGTCATGGGCCGGCATCGTGTTGCCCGACCGCGTGGCCGCGGTGTCGATCGCGCAACTCGCGCCGCTGGTGCCGTACCTGCTGCTCGTCGCGGTGCTGGTCGCGCGGCCGCGCGGGCTGTTCGGAGAACGGGTCGATGCGTAGCCGCGTGCTCGCCGGATGCACGCGCTGGGCGCTGTTCGCCGCGTGCTTCGTGCTGCCCGCGTGGCTGTGGCCGCATGGCGCGGTGCTCGGCTATCTTGCGCAGACGGCTGCGCTCGTCGTGCTCGCGCTGTCGTACAACCTGCAGCTCGGTACGACCGGGCTGCTGTCGTTCGGGCACGCGGCGTTCGCGGGCCTCGGCGCGTTCGCGGCCGCGCACTGGTTCAACCATATGGGCGGCCCGCTGCCGTTGTTGCCGCTCGTCGGCGGCGTGGCCGGCGCGGGATTCGGATTCGTCGCCGGGTTGCTCGCGACTCGCCGTTCCGGCACCGCGTTCGCGATGATTACGCTCGGGCTCGGCGAATGCGTCGCGGCCGCCGCGTGGAGCGTGCCGGCATGGTTCGGCGGTCTCGGCGGCGTGCCGATCGACCGCGCGGGCGGCACGACGTGGGGCGGCTGGCAGTTCGGCGCGCCGGCGCACGCGTATGCGGTGATTGCCGCATGGTGTGTCGCGTCGGCATGGGCGATGCACGCGCTGACGCACACGCCGCTCGCGCGGCTCGCGAACGCGGTGCGCGACAACCCGGCGCGCGTCGCCGCGCTCGGCACCGATCCGCGCCGCGTGCGGCTCGCGATGGTCACCTGCGCGTCGTTCTTCGCGGGTATCGCCGGTACGCTGACGCTGATCGACATCGAGATCGCGACGCCCGACAGCGTGTCGATGGCGCGCTCGGCAACCGTGCTGATCGCCGCGGTGATCGGCGGCACCGGCGCGTTCTTCGGGCCGGCGGCCGGCGCCGCGGTGCTGACCGCGCTGAGCATCGGCGTCGCGGGCGTGTCGCGCGCGTGGGCGCTGTACCTCGGCGTGCTGTTCGTCGCGATCGTCGTGGCCGCACCGCGCGGGATCGCCGGTATCGCGCAAGCGGTCGCGCACGCGTTGCGGCGCGGCGCGCCGGGGGCCGAGCGGTGGCGCCTGCTGTGCGGCATCGGCGCGTGCGTGTTCTGGGGCGTCGCGGTTGTGTGCGCGGCCGAGCTCGGTTATGCATGGCGCTTCGCGCAGGACGACGGCTCGGGTCTCGCATTCGGCGCGTGGGGCATCGATGCCGATACGCCGGCCGGCTGGGCCGTCGCGTGCTCGGCGGCCGGCATCGGCACGCTGCTGTGGGGCTGGCGCGCGCGGTTCGTGCAGGGCAGCCAGGCCGGCAAGCGGGAGGACGCGCGATGAACGGCAACGCGATCGCGCTGCATGGCGTCGTGCAGCGCTTCGGTGCGCAGACCGTGCTCGACGGCGTCGAACTGAGTATCGCGGCCGGCGAGCGCCATGCGCTGATCGGGCCGAACGGCGCGGGCAAGTCGACGCTGTTCGGCGTGATCGCGGGCGCGACGCGGCCGACGCGCGGGCGGGTCGTGCTGCACGGCGTCGACCTGCGCGGGCGCGGGCCGGTCGTCGCGAGCCGCCTCGGCATCGGCCGCAGTTTCCAGCAGACGAGCGCGTTCGCGCGGCTGACCGTATTCGACAACCTGCGCTGCGCGGCGCTGCATGCGCCCGCCGAACGGCGGCGCTGGTGGAACCGGCTGCGCGAATCGGCGTCGGTCGATCTCGCGGCCGCGCGCGTGTTGCACGACATCGGGCTCGATGCGCGGCGCGGCGCGCTGGCCGCCGAACTGAGCTATGCGGAACAGCGCGCGCTCGATCTCGGGATCGCGCTCGCGAGCGGCGCGCGCACGCTGCTGCTCGACGAACCGACGGCCGGCATGAGCCGCGAGCAGGCGGCGCGGATGATCGCGCTGATCCGCGCGACGACGCAAGGCCGCACGGTGCTGATGATCGAGCACGACATGGACGCGGTGTTCGGTTTCGCCGAACGCATCACGGTGCTCGTGCGCGGCGCGGTGGTCGCGACCGGCGCGCCCGATGCAATCCGTGCCGATTCTCGCGTGCGCGCCGCGTATCTGGGAGAGGGGCGCGCATGAGCGCACTGCTCGACATTCGCGGCCTGCGCGCGTGGTACGGATTGCAGCCGGTGCTCGACGGCGTCGATCTTGCGCTGGCACCGGGCGAGACGCTCGCACTGCTCGGCCGCAACGGCTCGGGGCGCTCGACGCTCGCGAAGGCCGTGCTGGGGCTCGTGCGCACGGCCGGCTCGGTGCGCATCGCCGGTGCCGAATGCGCGGGTGCGCGCACGTTCGAGATCGCGCGGCGCGGTGTCGCTTACGTTGCCGAAAGCCGCGACGTGTTCCCGCTGCTGACGGTGCGCGACAACCTGCGGCTCGGGCTGCGCGGTGCCGGCGGTGCGGCCGAACGCGCGGCGCTCGAACGCCTGTTCGAGCGTTTCCCGCTGCTGGCCGCGCGCGCGGACGTGAAAGCCGGGCGGCTGTCTGGCGGCGAACAGCAGGTGCTCGCGCTGGTGCGTGCGCTGGCTGGCCGCCCGCGCGTGCTGATCGTCGACGAGCCGGCCGAAGGGCTCGCGCCGCTCGCGGTCGACGAAGTCGGCGCCTGCCTCGCCGCGCTGCAGGCCGACGGCGTCGCGATCCTGCTGATCGAGCAGCGGCTGCAGTTCGCGCCGCGGCTCGCACGGCGCGTCGCGGTGATGGGGCGCGGACGGATCGTCTACGACGGCGCGCTCGACGGCCTGGACGGCGAGGTCGCCGATGCGTGGCTGAGCGCCGGCTGACGGCGCGCGATCGATTGTTCGGCAAACTCCGCCAGTCAATTCGTGTCGAGCCGCTTTATCGCGGCGGTGCCGCACCGTACATTGCCAGTCAGGCCGGTCGTCGTCACAACGCGTCGACGCGTCAACGCATCGTCGCGGCAACCGGCGCCATCCATCGAAGGTCTTCTGACTGAGGAATGAAATCATGAGCAAGCTGGCAGGCAAGGTCGCGATCGTCACGGGCGGATCGAAGGGCATCGGCGCGGCAATCGCGAAGGCACTGGCCGCCGAAGGCGCGTCGGTCGTCGTCAACTATGCGAGCAGCAAGGCGGGTGCCGACGCGGTCGTCGGCGCGATCGTCGAAGCGGGCGGCCGCGCGGTCGCGGTGGGCGGCGACGTGTCGAAGGCAGCCGACGCGCAGCGCATCGTCGATACGGCGATCGACACGTACGGCCGTCTCGACGTGCTCGTCAACAATTCCGGCGTGTACGAATTCGCGCCGATCGAGGCGATCACCGAAGAGCACTATCGCCGTCAATTCGACACGAACGTGTTCGGCGTGCTGCTGACGACGCAGGCAGCCGTCAAGCACCTCGGCGAAGGCGCGAGCATCATCAACATCAGCTCGGTGGTGACCAGCATCACGCCGCCCGCCAGCGCCGTCTACAGCGGCACCAAGGGCGCGGTCGACGCGATCACCGGCGTGCTCGCGCTCGAACTCGGCCCGCGCAAGATTCGCGTGAACGCGATCAACCCGGGGATGATCGTGACCGAGGGCACGCACAGCGCGGGCATCATCGGTTCGGATCTCGACAAGCAGGTGCGCAGCGAGACGCCGCTCGGCCGCCTCGGCGAGCCGGACGACATCGCGTCGGTGGCCGTGTTCCTCGCGTCGGACGATGCACGCTGGATGACCGGCGAGCATCTCGTCGTGAGCGGCGGGTTGAACTGATCGTGCGGGGCGGTGCATCGGCGCGCTTGCGCCGGTCGTGCCGCCGTTGTCGTTACGCGTGCGGCGCGAGTGCGTAACGGCCGACGTGCCACTGCAGGCTCTCGACGACGAGCGCGTGATTGTGTTCCGAGTCGAGCCCCGCGATCGTCATCGCGCCGACGATGCCGGCCCCGGCAACACGCAACGGCACGCCGCCGCCGTCGAGCGCATAGTCGTCGTCCGACAACCCCTGCGACTGCAACGACCAGCCGGCGCGACGAAAGCGCTCGCCGACCGCGAGTGAGCTGAGACCGAAGCGCAACACCGTGTTCTGTCGGCGGCGGATCGCGTGGCTGTCGTTCGCGTGGCTGCCGTCGAGCGCGCAATAGAACAGCGGCGCCTGCTCGCCGACGATGCTCACCGCGATCGGCAGCCCGCGGCGCGACGCGAGGTTGACCGCGATCTCGCCCATCCGGCGGGCAAGCGCCGCATCGAAGCGCGGCAGCGCCGGGTTCGACGCGTCGTCGTCGAACGGGTGGGGATCGAGGCGAAAGAGGGTCGTCACCATGGCGGCTCCGTGGCGTTCCCGGCGCTGGGTGCGCGTGCCGGGCATCGCATCGTCACGGGCCGCGCGCGGGCCCGTTTTCCATTCAGCGCTTCGGCGCCGCGTCGAGCATCCATTCGTGCGCGGGGTCATTCCTGAACGCCCACGCGCGGCTCGGTCCGGCCATCACGTTCAGGTAGTACAGGTTGTAGCCGTGCGGCGCGACCACCGGATGGTAGCCGCGCGGCACCATCACGACGTCGTGGTTCTCGACCGCGCACGCTTCGTCGAGGCTGCGGTCGTCCGTGTACACGCGCTGGAACGCGAAACCCTGCGGCGGATCGATCCGGTGGTAGTAGGTTTCCTCGAGCGAGGTTTCGTCGGGCGCCGCATCGCGGTCGTGCTTGTGCGGCGGATAGCTGCTCGAATGGCTGGCCGGCGTGACGACCTCGACGACGAGGAGGCGCTCGGCCGCCGGGTTGTCGCCCATCAGGATGTCGCACACGTAACGCGTATTGGTGCCTTGCCCGCGTACCGAGCGGCGCATCCGTTCGCCGTCGAGGCGTTGCACGGGTTTGTCGCCGCTCGCATACGGCGCGGTGCACAGCGCGATTTCCGCATCGCGCGTCGCGACCAGCGTGACCGTCTTGCCGCCCGGCACGTACAGCGCATCGGGCGATACGTCCTCGAATACGCTGTCGCGCTTGCCGAGCGCATCGTGGGTCGTGCCGTCGACCTCCGCGCGCACCGTGCCCGTGAGCACGACGACGCACAGTTCCCGCGTGCCCGTGTCGAGCGTTTCGGTGTCGCCGGCTTTCAGGCGCAGCGCGCGAAAGCCGACATGCTTCCAGCCGGCCGATTCCGGCGTGACGTTGCAGATTTCGCGGTCGGCAGAGGCTTTGACCAGCAGGGGAGAAATCGTCATGGGGTGGGGCTCCGCAATGG
>NZ_LDUL01000159.1:0-611 GCF_001043615.1 Burkholderia sp. LK4 | reverse complement strand
TTGATCTCCATCAGGTCCAGGTCGCCCGGCGTCCAGCCCGCGCGCTCCAGGCACCGGCGCGAGGCCGGCACCGGGCCCATCCCCATCACGCTCGGATCGACACCCGCGTTCGCGTATGCCTTGATCTTCGCCAGCGGCGTCAGACCCAGCGCCGCCGCCTTCTGCGCCGACATCACCAGCACCGCCGCCGCGCCGTCGTTCAGCCCCGACGCGTTCGCCGCCGTCACCGAGCCGTCCTTCGAGAACGCCGGCTTCAGCCCCGCCAGCGATTCCGCCGTCACGCCGTGACGCACGAATTCGTCGGTCGCGAACTGCAGCGGCTCGCCCTTGCGTTGCGGGATCGACACCGGCGCGATCTCGTCGTCGAAGCGGCCCGCCTTCTGCGCGGCTTCCGCCTTGTTCTGCGACAGCGCCGCGAATGCGTCCTGCTCTTCGCGCGTGATCCCGTATTCCTTCGCGACGTTCTCCGCCGTGATGCCCATGTGGTACTGGTTGTACACGTCCCACAGGCCGTCGACGATCATCGTGTCGACCAGCTTCGCATCGCCCATCCGGAAGCCGTCGCGCGAGCCCGGCAGCACGTGCGGCGACGCGCTCATGTTCTCCTGGCC
>NZ_LDUL01000158.1:0-2375 GCF_001043615.1 Burkholderia sp. LK4 | reverse complement strand
CTTGTTCGACGTCGACGTGCCGTTGGTCACGAAGAACAGGTGATCGGCGCTGAAGATGCGCGCCGCGTTGCGCTCGGAGGCCGCCACCGGGCCCGTGTGGTCGAGCAGCTGGCCGAGTTCATCGACCGCGTTGCAGACGTCGGCGCGCAGCATGTTCTCGCCGAAGAACTGGTGGAACATCTGGCCGAGCGGGTTCTTCAGGAACGCGACGCCGCCCGAGTGGCCCGGGCAGTGCCACGAGTACGAGCCTTCGTCCGCGTACTTCACCAGTTCCTTGAAGAACGGCGGCGCGAGCGAGTCGAGATAGACCTTCGCTTCACGGATGATGTGGCGCGCGACGAACTCCGGCGTGTCCTCGAACATGTGGATGAAGCCGTGCAGCTCGCGCAGGATGTCGTTCGGCAGGTGGCGCGACGTGCGCGTCTCGCCGTACAGGAAGATCGGGATGTCCGCGTTGCGGCGGCGCACTTCGGTGACGAACGCGCGCAGCTCGATGATCGCGGTCGCGAGTTCGGGCAGTTCGCCGTCCGGGCCGGTTTCGCCGAGCATGAGTTCGTCGTCGTCGATCGACAGGATGAAGCACGACGCGCGGCTCGACTGCTGCGCGAACGACGTCAGATCGCCGTAGCTCGTGAGGCCGAGGACTTCGACGCCCTCCTTCTCGATCGCTTCGGCCAACGCCCGGATGCCGGAGCCCGAGATGTTTTCGGAGCGGAAATCTTCGTCGATGATGACGACGGGGAAACGAAACTTCATGGGCGATTCTCCAAAAAGAACGACCGCGGCGCGTCACGCGCAGCGGTCACCCGGAAACTGGTGAGACGTTATGCAACCAGATCAGGTTTTCGGCAGCGTGACACCGCGCTGCCCCTGATACTTGCCGCCGCGATCCGCGTACGACACGTCGCACACTTCGTCGCTTTCGAAGAAGAGCACCTGCGCGACGCCTTCGTTCGCGTAGATCTTCGCGGGCAACGGCGTGGTGTTCGAGAATTCCAGCGTGACGTAGCCTTCCCACTCGGGTTCGAACGGCGTCACGTTGACGATGATCCCGCAGCGCGCATAGGTCGACTTGCCGAGGCAGACGGTGAGCACGGTGCGCGGGATGCGGAAATATTCGACGGTGCGGGCCAGCGCGAACGAGTTCGGCGGGATGATGCACACGTCGCCCTTGAAATCGACAAACGACCCCTCGTCGAAGTTCTTCGGATCGACGATCGTCGAGTTGATGTTCGTGAAGATCTTGAATTCGTCCGCGCAGCGGATGTCGTAGCCGTAGCTCGACGTGCCGTAGCTGACGATCCGGCGGCCGTCCTCGGACGCGCGGACCTGATCGGGCACGAACGGCTCGATCATCTTGTGCTCTTCGGCCATGCGCCGAATCCATTTGTCGGACTTGATGCTCATAACAGGGCGCCTGGAAACGCTGCGTGACAGTCGGTGAGGGCCATACCCGCGAAGCGGCGGCCGGGAAAGGCGCACATTTTACGCGATCATCGGCCGGCGCACGCGGCGGCCGTCAACGGATCACGCCGCAGGCGAGTGCGGGCCCCGCGCCATGCTGCGGAAACGCGGGATCGCTCGAGTCGCGGTGCACCAGCGCCGCGCGGTTCATCGCCGAGCGCACGCCATCGAGGGCCAGATCGGGCGCGACGATGAAGCCGGCCGCGACGCCGTTCGCGTCCGCATGGATGTTGCCGAGATCGCCGGCGACGCGGGCGCCCGCGCGCAACCGGTCGGCGGCCGGCGCGAACACCTGGCCGGCGCTCGAGCCGTCGCCCGCGTTGCAGTCGCCGCGTTCGTGCACCTGTAGCGCGTGATCGCTGTTGGGCGGAAGGCCGGCCAGGTTGTACGTGACCTGAACGCCGTCCGGACGCTCGACGAACGTCACCGCGCCGCGCGCCTGCGAGCCGACCGTCGGCTGCAGTTGTGCGTCGGCCCGTTTTTCGTGCGACGAGGAAAAGGAGGTGCAGCCGGCCAGCAGGCCCAGCGCGGCGGCGGCCAGCAGCGCGTACCGCACGCGGCCGGCGCGCACGCCGTGATGTCGTTGTTTCATTCGATCCTCATGCCGGCTGGCGGCCGTTTGACACGACGGCCGCGCCGGGCGGGTAAAGGGACCCGGGAAAAGTCGCCATGATACCGCGCCTCGCGGCGCCGTAAACAGCGTGAGGCCCCGCCCCGCAAGGGTTTTACGTATTTTGAACAACGATCGACGGGAACTTCGACGTCATGTCGCGCGAACGCTCGGCAATCGCCAGCGCGACGCCGCGCGCGATGTCGCGGTAACGACGGGCCAGCGCGCCTTCGGGATCGGCCGCGACCGTCGGCGTGCCGCTGTCGGCGCGCTCGCGGATCGCGATGTCGAGCGGCAGGCT
>NZ_LDUL01000157.1:0-2828 GCF_001043615.1 Burkholderia sp. LK4 | reverse complement strand
GCGCCGTGCGACAGCACTGGCTGCAGGATCCAGAGCGACAAGTTGGATTCTCGTGTGTGATACACACAACTCAAAATTACTGCTTCTTCCAAGATTGGTTGTGCTGCGAAGCCAGCGCAACAACCCTCTTTGCCTGATGACCATAGCGAGTCGGTCCCACCCCTTCCCATCCCGAACAGGACCGTGAAACGACTCTACGCCGATGATAGTGCGGATTCCCGTGTGAAAGTAGGTAATCGTCAGGCTCCCTAAGCCAAGAACCCCCGCCCGAACAGGCGGGGGTTTTTGCATTTGGGCGGCGGAAATGCGTGAGTGATCGGGATCGGTGGCATGGCTGCTGTTCGAGCTGGGGCCGGGGTGCCGATTCTCCAGGATTGCCTTTGCGAGACTGACGCAGATCAGACCGATCGGGTTGGCCTTGCACCGCTCGCTGGCGCCGATCAAGACCTACCATCCAAACATCCATCCACTTGCTGTTCACGTGTGACCTGGGCAGCGAGTGGCGAAAATCCGCCGTTCGGCGTCCTTACATGCCGAAAGCTCCAGGCGACTACTGCCAATCGAGTGCACGAAGTCAGGTTTTGTCCAGGACGGCATCTTGTAGCGATCCAGGCTTGTTTGTTTCTCAACTCGTCGCATCTTCTCTCAAATCGATCCGTGCAAAAAAGATGGGGCGCTTTCGGCGTGCCACATGGAAGTCGTTGATACATAGCGCAAACCGGACGTACGCGAGTTCCTCAACCAGATGCCATCAAAAATTCGCGCCGTTTCTTTTGATGGGCACAGGCCGGCCGTCTTGAAACACGCAGACTTCTTCGATGAGCGAATAGCCGGTGCCGCGAAAGCAGTCCCTCCCTTCGCCTATCGACGCGAAGGGCGTGCCCCCGCATCGACGCCAGTAGATCGCGCCCTGCCTGGGGTATCCAGATCGCAGGGTGCGGATCCATTGCCTGGCGCGAACCGGCGCGTCGTATTCAGGCCTTGATCCCCGGTCCGCGCGCGCAAAGTCGGGCAGCTCGCAGCGGTCGTAGAAGAGCGGAAGTTGCAGGCCTGCTTTCTCGCGTCTTCGGATCGATGCTGGGCGGAAAACGCGCAGGCGTCGAATCTTGCACAAGTATCTGCGTTCAGTTGCTCGAGGCGGGCTTCGTACGGGCATGGGGGATGTCTTGTATATGCGGCGGAATCGCCTCGATAGGTCGGCCAGACGCTGATGTTGGTCGGCTTGCGCGGGGGCGAAGTGCAGTCGCCCACGCGCTAAAGAACGTGCGCCGAGATTGCCGCGGCAAACCTGCGCGGCAGCTCCCGGCACGGCCGTATGTCGTCACTGTCGATGAAGGTTGGGCAGCAGGATTCGTCTGTCGACGCGTCATCACCGGCGCCGGAGGCAATGACGTACATGGCGGCATCGTTGATCAGCCATGCATAGGCGACCGCATCCTGACTCCACGAGGGTGCCTCGGCCGACCCGGCGTGTACCGAACCGAGGCCCTTGGCATTGCGCGTGAGCTTCAATCTTTCATATGCGACTGCGCGGCTGCTGCCGAGCGTCCCGGGGCGCGGCTATCAACCAGCGCCTCCTGACGGGTCCAGGCGATCGTGCTCGGGCGACACTGGCGTCTGTCGGCCGGGCGGCCTGTGCGGTCAAAACCTTGAAGGACGGAAAAGATCACGCAGACGCATGAAGATCCGAACCAGGGCGGGCAGGGGGGCTCGGGATAGTACGGTTCCCCTGTCTCTGAAGCCGGCAAAGCCCAGCGCCGCCATCGCGATTTCTCGTTGACAGCGTTGCTCAAACTCATGATGCGATTGCTGGAAAGCGTTCGAAAGTCGTGTCACGTCAATCGCTGGCGGGTCGGGCCAGACAACCCTAGAAACCAGCAATGGACTCCCGGGAGGCATCTAAAAACAGATCATGGCAGCCGCCCGGCACGAAATTTGCGGAAATTTTGCATCTACCCGCTTGGCAGAGTGCTCAAGAGATCGTATGATGGCGGTCTTTCGTTTTCAGTGCAGATGCAGATCGACGCTGAAAGCGGAGTCTGGCGAAGATGTGACGCTGATCGGTAGGACCCATGCTTGCCTTAGCCGGGCAAGGGCGGGAGATCGGTGGTCAGGCAGGTATCAGGAAGGGGATGAAAATAATCTTCCGGATGTGCTTGACAGGGGTGCGATGTACCCCCATAATCGTCAGTTCTCTACGGAGGGGTGCCCGAGTGGCTAAAGGGGGCAGACTGTAAATCTGTTGGCTTACGCCTACGTTGGTTCGAATCCAACCTCCTCCACCAAGATATCAGCGCAGTGAGCGGTAGGGAATCGTTTGTGGCCCGTGCGGGTGTAGCTCAATGGTAGAGCAGAAGCCTTCCAAGCTTACGACGAGGGTTCGATTCCCTTCACCCGCTCCAGACCGCGAAGTTGAAGCGTAAAGCGCCCATGTGGCTCAGTGGTAGAGCACTCCCTTGGTAAGGGAGAGGTCGGCAGTTCGATCCTGCCCATGGGCACCAGCAGTAAAAAGTCAGTGTCTTGTTGTTTGCGCGCGGCGCAACCTGTGAAATTCCTTTTGGGAGTTGAAAATGGCCAAGGAAAAGTTTGAGCGGACCAAGCCGCACGTGAACGTTGGTACGATTGGTCACGTTGACCACGGCAAGACGACGCTGACGGCAGCGATCACGACGGTTCTGACGAAGAAATTCGGCGGCGAAGCGAAGGCGTACGACCAGATCGACGCGGCACCGGAAGAAAAGGCGCGCGGCATCACGATCAACACGGCACACGTCGAGTACGAAACGGCTAACCGCCACTACGCGCACGTCGACTGCCCGGGCCACGCT
>NZ_LDUL01000156.1:0-239 GCF_001043615.1 Burkholderia sp. LK4 | reverse complement strand
CTGCTCGGCTGGTAAGCGCCGCCGACGAATGCTGGCCGTGCCCGTCGCTTCGATGGCCTGTTCGATCCAGTTATGTGGCAGATGCTCGCAGAGCCGACTCAGGTCGGCAGGTGCTGCATCCAGAAGAAAGGTCAGGTGGTCGTTCAGCATCGCTGACCAAGTTAACAGCTTGCCGCTCTGTTTACAACTCCAACCCTAAAAACAAAAATGCCGTTCAGTTGCTTAACTGAACGGCATTA
>NZ_LDUL01000155.1:0-512 GCF_001043615.1 Burkholderia sp. LK4 | reverse complement strand
TCGCGGGCATCGGTCTTGGCTTCGCCGGCGTGCAGATCAGCGATGCGGTGCATGGCCAGTCCGGGCAGATAGGCGACGAGTACGCCTTCAGCGCGGGCGACGGCTACAGGAAGTGCGCCAATGGTGGAGGGCTGATCGACGACGAATAGAAGTCGGCCGTGAGTGCTGAGTTCGGCGAGAGGGCGCGCAGCTTGACGTCGTCGTTGGGTAGCGCTTTGTTGTACAGGCGCTTGCCATTCCGATCGTGCGCAACGGCGTGGCTGGCCTTTACCGACGTCGACGCCAATGAAGACAGCAACGGCGTCATCGTCATGTTGTTGGGTTTCTTGCATTGCAATCTATGCAGAGTGAACGGATTGGCCTGCAACAACGGTGGCAAGTCTCGGCATCCACGTTACGGACGGCGTCGGGATATCCCGGCCAAACCCCTATTAGCGATCACCAGCCACCCACCAGGCCCGGTGACAACATCCCCCGGATCATGCGGGAATCATGCGGGGCCTGGCTGGCCA
>NZ_LDUL01000154.1:0-635 GCF_001043615.1 Burkholderia sp. LK4 | reverse complement strand
TTGACGTGGATGTTCTGGTCCTTCTGCGCGTGAACGTAGATTTCTTCCTGATCCTTCTCGTCCTCGAAGCGCAGTTCGTTGAAGCCGTCGCCCTTGTGCGTCTGGCTCTTGATCGTCATCCGCGTCTTGTGTCGCGGTAGTTCGTACGGCGGCAACTGCAAGCGGTTGTACGCCCGCCCAATGATGAGAGGCTGGTCCGGATCGCCATCCAGGTTGACCACGATCACTTCCTGCCCGATGCGCGGGACCGCCATGTGGCCCCACGTCGCGCCGGCCCAGTTCTGCGCGACCTGGATCCAGCACGAGCTGTGCTCGTCGTACTTGCCCTCGCGATCCCACGGGAACTGCACCTTCACCCGGCCGTACGCGTCGGTGTAGATCTCTTCGCCTTCGGGGCCGACCACGGTCGCCGGCTGCGGGCCGTCGATGCGCGGCCGCGGCAGCGGCTCGGCGCGCCACTCCGCGTCGTCGGGCACCAGCACCGCTTCGTAGCGGTAGTGCGTGCCTTGCTGCGCGTCAGCACCCTCCTCCGCCTGGCTGGTGTATTGCACGCCGTGATGGACGATGCTGACCGGACGCCAGCCGCGGTTCATGTCCTCACGCGGGTGGCCAATCAAGTCGAACGCGGTGCCCGG
>NZ_LDUL01000153.1:0-309 GCF_001043615.1 Burkholderia sp. LK4 | reverse complement strand
GCCTTGTCCTTGAAGGGGTATTTGTAGTTAGCCATAAATGTCCGTGTGCTTAGGCATCGCCCGAGAAGGTCAGATAGAAAGCGTCATCCGGCGAATCACCGAATACCGAGTCGCCAGATAGTGAGAGCACATTCCCTGCACCCTTACGATCCTGGACCATTGGGCCCTTCACGCGGATGGCGACGGCTTCGATCTCCACGCCGCAATCGTCCAGCGTAATCGTGCCGCCGGGGCCGCGCAGGCGGATTACCTCACCAGCTTGCAACTCGACGACCTTGGTGCGATACCGGATAGCCTGCCCCGCCTCCA
>NZ_LDUL01000152.1:0-239 GCF_001043615.1 Burkholderia sp. LK4 | reverse complement strand
CTGCTCGGCTGGTAAGCGCCGCCGGCGAATGCTGGCCGTGCCCGTCGCTTCGATGGCCTGTTCGATCCAGTTATGTGGCAGATGCTCGCAGAGCCGACTCAGGTCGGCAGGTGCTGCATCCAGCAGAAAGGTCAGGTGGTCGTTCAGCATCGCTGACCAAGTTAACAGCTTGCCGCTCTGTTTACAACTCCAACCCTAAAAACAAAAATGCCGTTCAGTTGCTTAACTGAACGGCATTA
>NZ_LDUL01000151.1:0-1317 GCF_001043615.1 Burkholderia sp. LK4 | reverse complement strand
GCAGCACACCGCGACCGGGCACGCCGCTTGCGCGGCCCCGCCCGTTCCGGCGCCCGGTCAGCGGCGCCCTGCCCGCGTCGCTGGCGCGCACCCCTGCTAGAATCGCAGTTTCCCGTCGTTTTCCGCCGTTCCTCTACAGACCCTATGTCCGCATCCGACCTCACTTCCGTGCAGGCTGCGGCGCCGCAAGGTGGCCGCCAGATCCTCGTTACGTCCGCACTGCCCTATGCCAACGGGCAGATCCACATCGGCCACCTGGTCGAGTACATCCAGACCGACATCTGGGTGCGGACGCTGCGAATGCATGGCCATGAGGTCTACTACATCGGCGCCGACGACACGCACGGCACGCCGATCATGCTGCGCGCGGAGAAGGAAGGCCTGACCCCGAAGCAGCTGATCGACCGCGTGTGGACCGAGCACAAGCGCGATTTCGACAGCTTCGGCGTGTCGTTCGACAATTTCTACTCGACCGATTCGGACGAGAACCGCGTGCTGAGCGAGAAGATCTACGTCGCGCTGCAGGAAGCCGGTTTCATCGCCGAGCGCGAGATCGAGCAGGCATACGATCCCGTCAAGGAAATGTTCCTGCCCGACCGCTTCATCAAGGGCGAGTGTCCGAAGTGCCACGCGAAGGACCAGTACGGCGACAACTGCGAAGTGTGCGGCTCGACCTACCTGCCGACCGAACTGCTGAACCCGTATTCGGTCGTGTCGGGCGCGACGCCGGTGCGCAAGACGTCGAAGCACTACTTCTTCCGCCTGTCCGATCCGCGCTGCGAAACGTTCCTGCGCGAATGGGTGAGCGGCCTCGCGCAGCCCGAAGCAACCAACAAGATGCGCGAATGGCTCGGCGACGCCGGCGAGGCCAAGCTCGCCGACTGGGACATCTCGCGTGACGCACCGTACTTCGGCTTCGAGATCCCGGGCGCACCCGGCAAGTATTTCTACGTGTGGCTCGACGCGCCGGTCGGCTACTACGCGAGCTTCAAGAACCTGTGCGACCGCAACGGCGTCGACTTCGACGCGTGGATCCGCCCGGGCTCGACCACCGAGCAGTATCACTTCATCGGCAAGGACATCCTGTACTTCCACACGCTGTTCTGGCCCGCGATGCTCGAGTTCTCGGGCCACCGCACGCCGACCAACGTGTTCGCGCACGGCTTCCTGACGGTCGACGGCGCGAAGATGTCGAAGTCGCGCGGCACGTTCATCACCGCGCAGAGCTACATCGACACGGGCCTGAACCCCGAATGGCTGCGCTACTACTTCGCCGCGAAGCTGAACGCGACGATGGAAGACATCGACCTGAACCTC
>NZ_LDUL01000150.1:0-1967 GCF_001043615.1 Burkholderia sp. LK4 | reverse complement strand
GCAGCACGAATTCCGCGGGCAAAAAAAACCGGGGCGGATACGGCCCCGGAGCAACAACGACAAGAGGAGAATGGTGACGCGCCGGCAACACCAGCCGCGTACCGTAAATACTGACCACGGCCTGCGACAGAAGTTCGAAAATTTTTTCGATTTGTTACCGGCTCCGCCGGAAGCCTTGTCCGGCGGGGCTGCGCGGGCGGCGGGCCCGCGCCTTCCCCTCGTCGTGCGCTTACTGCGCCTGTGCTGCGCGCAGGTAGATTTCGACGCGGCGGTTCTGTGCGCGGCCGGCTTCCGTCGCGTTGTCCGCGATCGGGTTCGACGGGCCCATGCCCTGTGCCGACAGGCGGCCGCCGGCGACGCCGCGCTGCACGAGCGCGTTCACGACGCTCTGCGCACGGTTCTGCGACAGCGTCTGGTTCAGCTGCTGCGAACCCGTGCTGTCCGTGTAGCCGACGATCGATGCCGTCACTTGCGGGTTCTGGTTCAGCGTCGTCGCCAGGTCGTTCAGCAGCGGCGTGAAGGCCGGCGTGATCGCGTACTGGTTCGTCGCGAACGTCACCGAGCTCGGCACGTTCAGCTTCAGCGAGCCGTCCGGCTGCTCGGTCACCTGCGTACCCGTCTTGGCTGCCGACGGCGCGAGCTTGTTCTTGATCGCCTGCCAGTTGTAACCCGTCACGCCGCCGACCAGTGCGCCGACGCCCGCGCCGATCGCCGCGCCCTTGCCGCCGCCCGCCAGCGCGCCGATGCCTGCGCCCAGCGCCGCACCCGTGCCGGTACCGACGGCCGTGTTGTTGCCTTGCTGCGTGGCGCAGCCTGCCAGCAGTGCGCCGGCCAATGCGAAGACGGACAGACGGGTCGCGATTTTCATGTTCATCTTGGATTCCTCTCTTGGTTGAACGAGTCGACAACGACGACAACAGTTACGGCTCCACGCGCGGGCCGCCCGAAAAAGGAGGGCAGGCCTGCGCCAGCGGCAGCCGCCGAGGTGGCCGCATGCCCTGTCCGTCAGCGTGGCTGTTCGGGCAGGGCGACGCGTCAGCCTCTACAATATAGGCGGTTGGCGGCCGATTTGGCCCCATAGCATGCCGCAGGCGAAGAGTGCGCCGGGTCGCGCGTTCGCGCAATGGCGTGCAACAGATTCTTTCACTTTTCCCGATTTTCGCAGCGTAATTTGATATTTTTTGACGTTTGCGCGCGAGAAAAACGTTTTCACGGAGTTTCGATGAGCATTGACCGGGCACAAGTCGACGCCGCTTTGGCGGCTGTCGTCGACCCCAATACCGGCCGTCCGTATGCGGCGAACAAGGGCGTGCGCAACGTCGCGATCGACGGCGACGTCGTGGCGCTCGACGTGGTGCTCGGTTATCCCGCGCGCAGCCAGCACGACGACGTGCGCGCACGCGTCACCGCGGCGCTCCAGGCCGTGCCCGGCGTGCGCGACGCGCGCGTCGCCGTGTCGCAGGAGATCGTCGCGCATACGGTGCAGCGTGGCGTGAAACTGCTGCCGAACGTGAAGAACATCGTGGCGGTCGCATCGGGCAAGGGCGGCGTCGGCAAGAGCACGACGGCCGTCAACCTCGCGCTCGCGCTCGCCGCCGAAGGCGCGTCGGTCGGCATCCTCGACGCCGACATCTACGGCCCGTCGCTGCCGACGATGCTCGGCATCCACGGCCAGCGCCCCGAGTCCCCCGACAACCAGTCGATGAACCCGCTCGTCGGCCACGGGCTGCAGGCGAACTCGATCGGCTTCCTGATCGAGGAAGACAACCCGATGGTATGGCGCGGCCCTATGGCGACCTCCGCGCTCGAGCAGTTGCTGCGCCAGACCAACTGGCGCGAGCTCGACTACCTGATCGTTGACATGCCGCCCGGCACGGGCGACATCCAGCTCACGCTCGCGCAGCGCGTGCCCGTCACGGGCGCGGTGATCGTCACGACGCCGCAGGACATCGCGCTGCTCGACGCGA
>NZ_LDUL01000015.1:0-9551 GCF_001043615.1 Burkholderia sp. LK4 | reverse complement strand
CGACCTGGACCTGATGGAGATCAACGAGGCGTTCGCGGCGCAGGCGCTGGCGGTGCACAAGCAGATGGGCTGGGACACGTCGAAGGTGAACGTGAACGGCGGGGCGATCGCGATCGGTCACCCGATCGGCGCGTCGGGCTGCCGGATCCTGGTGACGCTGCTGCACGAGATGGCCAAGCGTGACGCGAAGCGCGGGCTGGCGTCGCTGTGCATCGGCGGCGGGATGGGCGTCGCGCTCGCGGTCGAGCGTCCGTAACAGGCCGTTCGCAACCGGCCGTTCGCCACCGGCGAACCGAATCCGTGCGCCGGCCGATTGCGGCTTCGGCCGGCGTCACGTGAAGTCAGAGGGGGCTCCGGCAGCTCTCGAAACCAAAAAATGGAGTGAGATTTATGTCTCAGCGAATTGCGTACGTAACGGGCGGGATGGGCGGCATCGGCACCAGCATCTGCCAGCGCCTGTCGAAAGACGGCTTCAAGGTGGTCGCAGGCTGCGGCCCGAACTCGCCGCGCCGGGTGAAATGGCTCGAGGACCAGAAGGCGCTCGGGTACGATTTCATCGCATCGGAAGGCAACGTCGGCGACTGGGACTCGACCAAGGAAGCGTTCGACAAGGTCAAGGCTGAAGTCGGCGAGATCGACGTGCTGGTCAACAACGCGGGTATCACGCGCGACGTCGTGTTCCGCAAGATGACGCACGAAGACTGGACCGCAGTGATCGACACCAACCTGACGAGCCTGTTCAACGTGACGAAGCAGGTGATCGACGGGATGGTCGAACGTGGCTGGGGCCGCATCATCAACATTTCGTCGGTGAACGGCCAGAAAGGGCAATTCGGCCAGACCAACTATTCGACCGCGAAGGCCGGTATCCACGGCTTCACGATGTCGCTCGCGCAGGAAGTCGCGACGAAGGGCGTGACGGTCAATACCGTGTCACCGGGCTACATCGGCACCGACATGGTGAAGGCGATCCGCCCCGACGTGCTCGAGAAGATCGTTGCGACGATCCCGGTGCGGCGTCTTGGCGGCCCCGAGGAAATCGGCTCGATCGTCGCGTGGCTCGCGTCGAACGATTCCGGTTTCGCGACCGGCGCCGACTTCTCGCTGAACGGCGGCCTGCACATGGGCTGAGCGTCCGGGTTGCGCGGGCCGGGTGGCCGCGCAGCCGGGCGTTTTCCGAAGGCCCCCGCCTCCCGGATTCGGGCGGCGGGGATTCGTCACTTGCGCTACGCTGCACTCAAAGGCGTTACATGACTACTACAAAGAAGACGGCCGAACGGCTCATCAAGAAGTACCCGAACCGCCGGCTCTACGATACAGAGACAAGCACGTACATTACGCTGACCGACGTGAAGCAGCTCGTGCTGGAGCAGGAGGATTTCAAGGTCGTCGATGCGAAATCCAACGAAGACCTGACGCGCAGCATTCTCCTGCAGATCATCCTCGAAGAGGAAAGCGGCGGTGTGCCGATGTTCTCGTCGTCGATGTTGTCGCAGATCATCCGTTTCTACGGTCATGCGATGCAGGGCATGATGGGCACGTACCTGGAAAAGAACATCCAGGCGTTCATCGACATCCAGAACAAGCTCGCGGATCAATCGAAGAACCTGTACGAAGGCAACGCGATGAATCCGGAAGTCTGGTCGCAGTTCATGAACATGCAGGCGCCGATGATGCAAGGGATGATGACGAGCTACATCGAGCAGTCGAAGAACATGTTCGTGCAGATGCAGGAGCAGATGCAGAACCAGGCGAAGTCGATGTTCAGCACGTTCCCGTTCAAGCAGCCGGGCGCGCCGGAGCCGGAGAAGAAGTAGCGATTCGCGGCGGGCCGGCCGCGGCGGCGCGAGCCGTCGGGCGTCGGCGCCGCGAAGCAGGGCGGCGCGGGTTGGCCGATCGGGTGCCCGGGCACAACGATGCGTGGCTGCCGCCTGCCGGAAGACATCGCCGACGATCGTTCGTGATCGTCGGCACGACACACTCGCGCCGTGTACGGTGCGGGTATGACCATTGTCCGGTCGATCGAAATCCAGTCACCAGTGAATGAAAGCCGGGGCACGTTGCGCTTGAGGGCATGTGTTCGACCCGGTGCGGGTGTGTGCCTGTCGCACCCGGAGCGGCGCTGCACGGCAACGCGCGGTACCGGTTCCGGGCACGCGAGAGAGGCGATGCCGCGTCGATCCGATGCGACCGACAACAACAAACTAACTGAGAGAGCGCATGCGAAGGATTCGGATGGCATCGACCGTCAGGCTGGCCGGTCTTGCTTCGGTGTTCATGTGTGGGGTGGGTTTGGCCTTGCCGGCGCTGGCGCTGGATTGCACGAAGGCCGCGCAACCCGTCGAGAAGCGCATCTGCACGAGCCCCGCGCTGCGGGCAGCCGATGCGCGAATGAATTCGGCCTATGCGGGCGCGCTGAAGGTCGCGCCGGACGCTGCTATTCGCGACATGCTCGTGCGCAGCCAGCGCCGCTGGATCGCCGCGCGCAACAACCGTCTCGATGCCGATTATGACGGCCATCTGCTGGCAGTCAATGAAGTGCGCAAGGCAATCGACCGACGCAGCGCCGAGCTGGCGGATCAGTCCGGTAAAGGCCTGATCGCGCGAGCACTGGCCGAACGCCAGTGGCTCGCGAAATTCACGGGCGGTCCGTTGACCGGTTTCGATGGCAACTGCGATTTCATCCCCGACGATGCGAGCGGCGCGCACGTTTCGTATGCGTGTTTCGGCGCGGTGCACGTGCAGAATCGCACGCGCATCTGCAGCCAGAGCGAGGACTGGGCGACTGGCGCGGTTTATCAGTACCGCTCGGTGAGCGCGGCCGATGGCGGGCGGGCGCGCCCGGTGGCGTTTTGCGAGGCACAGGCGCATGGGCGTGCGTGCGATAACGGGGGCGCGCAATCGGGTTGGATGCGTGCGGGGGTGTCCGGTGACGATAAGCGTGCGTCCGCGCCGGCAATCGGTTTGCCGCAACTCGATGCGGAAATGTGGCCGATCGGCGACGGAGACGATGCGGTGTGGTTTGAGCGGTGTCTGACTGCGTCGGTGTTTCCTGATGCGCGGTGACGTATGGCGTTTCGTGTTCCAGCAAGGCCCGCCATGGCGGGCCATTTTCATTTCTTGACGTCGTTCAGTGCGCCGTACCGTAGTCCTGATCGTCGTCCGACGGTGGGAGGTCGAGCACGAGCTTGACGGCGCTGTAGTTGGCCTTGAGCGAAAACACTCGGCCGATCACGAGAAACGTCTGGCGCGAATTCTCGAGTTCGACGAAATCGCCCGGTTGCGGTACGTGCCCGCCTTGATCGTAGGAAAAGCTGGTGCTGGTTTGTTCTCCGATGGCCTCTGCTGCGTGTTCGGTGAATTCGATCGTGATGTGGGTGGTCATGCAGGCCCCGTCGTGGGTGGATTGAAGCGGTTGGAGGTTCCGATTCTCGCATAATGGCGGTTCGCTTCCGGAGCGATTGTCGTGCACCAGTGCTTGCGGATCGTGCTGGCCCGCCGGGCTCCGGCTCACCGGAACACGCGTTCGTCGAGGATTTTCTCGCGAGCCCTGCAGCGAGCCTCCCGCTGGATAAACGTGACAGTACGATGGCAGCGGCCCGGCCGAAGCCGGGCGGCGCGGAACGAAGCGAGGCGGCGTTATTTCCCTGCAAACGTGCCGGCTTCCACCAACGTCATCTTGGCGGGGTCCAGGTATGCGCGGATGGCGGTGTTGACCTGCTCGACGGTCAACGCGCGGATGCGCTCGGAATAGGTGTCCAGGTCACTCAGCGGGCGATCCTGGAGCACCGTCTGGGCGATCATGGCGGCCATCTGGCCGGTGGTTTCCATCGCGACTTGATGGCGACCGATCATGCCGTCCTTGCGTGCATCCAGTTCCGCCTGGGTGATGCCCTGTTTCCACCAGACATCCAGAATGCGGCGCGTGCTGGCAATGCCCTTGTCCAGCAGGGGCGGGGCGAAGCTGCTGGCGATGAAGAATCCGCCGTTCATCTGGGAGAGCCCGGACAGGCTGGCACGGATGCCGTAGGTGAGGCCTTCCTTGTCTCGGACCCCTGCCATCAACCGGCCGGTGAAGCCGTTGCCCAGGATGTTGACGGCAGCGCTGAGGGGCAGGTAGTCGGCATCGTTCGCGCGCAGGTCGATGGCCTGACCCAGCATCACGCTGATGGATGCCTTGTCCTTCATCGCGATTCGCTGCGTGTCGGCCTGGCTCGCCTTGGGTGGCGGACTCTGTCGCACGAGGGCCTTGCCACCGCTCCAGCCCGCGAAGGCCTCGGTTACCGTGGATTGCAGGCGTCCCGGGTCCGCTCCACCCACTACCACCAGCGTCATATGTGCCGGTCCGTAGTAGGTGCGATGAAACGCCTTGATATCGTCCAGCGTGGCAGCGGCAATGGCCTCGAGCATCCGCTCGCGCGGCACCGGGGCGTTGAGGTGCGAGTCGGGGTAGATGGACCGATGCAGCGCCTCGGTGGCCCGGACCGACGGGTTTTCTCCGGCGTTGCGGACCGCGGCCTCCAGCCGGGTCTTGGCCTTGGCCAGTTCCTCAGGTTTGAAGGCTGGCTGGCGCAACTGGTCAGCCATCAGGTCGATCAGCGTCGGCAGATCCTTGGTCAGGCATTGGCCACGTATGCCGACGTAACCTCCGTCGGACTGGAATGACAACTGCGCGCCCAGGCTGTCCAGCAGCGCGGAGATCGCCACCTTGTCGCGACGGGCGCTGCCTTCCTGCAACAACATGCCGGTCAGCAGGGGCACGGCCGGATTGGCTGACTTGCTGGCCGCGTCGGCGTCGCCCAGGGGCATGACGCCGACCAGTGACACCATTTCATGCGGCGACATCGGATAGGTCAGCAGCGCGATGCTGCCGGCCTGGGCGCGCACGACGCGGTCGGCGATGCCGGCCTGAGCCGCAACAGGCAGCCACAGCACGGCGAACCACACGAACCAAGTCCGCAGATGATTGAAACGAACATGCTTCATGAAGATTTCTCCGGGACGAACCAGCCGGTCGTGCTCTGTTTTTCGATGAGGTACTTGCGGGCGACGCGCTGCACGTCGGCGGGCGTTACCTTCTCCAGTTCTTCAAGCTCGGTGACGAACCGTGTCCAGTCGCCCAGCGAGACCGCGTTGCCCAGTCGGGCGGACGTCAGGCTGACGCCGTCACGCTGGTAGATCTGATCGGCCCGATAAGGCCCCAGCACCCGCTGGATATCCTCGCGAGTGACGCCCTCGGTCTTGATGCGCTCCAGTTCGGTCCAGGCGATTTTTTCGGCCTGCTCGTGTTTCGCGTCGGGCGGCAGGCTGACCGTCACCACGAACGGACCGGGGTCGCGCAGCGCGTGGAAACTGGCGCCGGCATGCGTGGCAATCGCAGTGTCAACCAGTGCGCGATACAGCGGGCTGCTCTTGCCCTGGCTCAATACCAGGCCCAGTACGGTCAGGGCCGGCGCATCGGGATCAAGCGCGCGCGGCGCCTTGAAGGCAATGATCAGATTGCCTGTTGCGCCGGCGCGCTTGAGCACCAGCCTTCGCGGCCCCTGCTGCGGAGGTTCCTCGGTCGTGACAGCGGGGATGGCCTGGGGGGCGCGCGGGATGCCGCTGTAGTACTGCCTGACCCAGCCCAACGCCTGGTCCGGCCGAAAATCGCCGACCAGGATGACGACTGCGTTGTCCGGCCAGTAGAAGGTGTCGTAGAAACGGCGCAGCTTGTCCACGCTCACATGCTCGATGTCGCTGCGCCAGCCAATGGTGGGATGGTGATAGGGGTGCGCCTGGTAAGCAGTGGCCATGACCTGCTGGAACAATGCGGTGAAAGGACTGTTTTCGCCCCGCTCGTACTCGTTGCGCACTACCGTCATCTCGCTGGCCAGATCTTCCGGGCGCAGCAGGAGGTTGCGCATGCGGTCGGCCTCGATGGCGATGTAGCCTTCCAGCGCATCGCGACCGAGCGTGCCGAAGTAGTTGGTGCGGTCCGTCGAGGTGGTGGCGTTGAAGGTCGCGCCCACTCGCTCCATGTAGCTGTTCAATGAGTTGCCGAGCGCCGTGTTGTAGTGGCGGCTGCCCTTGAACATCAGGTGCTCGAGCAGGTGGGTGTCGCCGGTCGTGCCGGTGGCTTCGTTGCGTGAACCCACTTGGTACAACACCTGGAAACTGACTACCGTCGCTGCCGGGTCGGGCAGGGCAAGCACGGTGAGACCATTGGCATCCAGACGGTATTCGTCGATACCGCCCAAGGAGCGGACGTGGGTAAAGCCCGCTACCTCGACGGGTTGGGCCATCGCCGTGCCTGCAATCAACAGGCACAGTGAGAGCCCGGTGCATATCAAACGTCGTACTGACATGGAACGTCCTTTGGTGTGGGCAGGATGAACGCGGAAGATGGGGCGCCGGCTCGGCAGGTCAGTTGACCTGCCATGCGCCGAGCGCGGCGAACGTGAAGTTTTTCATATTTTCCGATGCGCGTTGACCGGTGGCGTATGGCGGGGACATCAATGCCGTGATGCGCTCGTTGACGGCCATGCGCTGTTTGACCGTCGATGCGTAGCGACAGACGGCGCGATCTCCTTTGAATGTGCAGATCACCTGAAAGCGATTGTCGGGCTTGGACTTGTTCGATGGCGCATCGCTCTGGGGGCTGGCGGCAAACAACGCAGGCAGGGGACCGTTCGACGCTGACGCATCGGCGGAAAATCGGGACTCGTCGCCGGTGCCCCGGTCGGGCGTGATGGCAATGGAGGCACGACTGGGCAGTCTGTCGCAAGCAAAGAAGTTCGGAGGCCAACGGCCCGCGTTGACTCGGGTGGTATGCTGCGTTGCCGGTTCCGCCATCGGGGGCGTGGCGGCTTCGGTGTTTATCGAGGCCGGTACGGAAACCAACATCGCAAGTCGGCGCGCGAGCACGCGCAAGGTGGCGACCTTCATTCGGCATCCCGTTCCAGGGTAAGGGCGATCGACGCACGACCGCAATCGACAGGCTCGTGCGGCTCGACGTCGTGACATCGAAGGCAGCGCGGCCCCATTGCGAACTGGTGAGCCAAATTCGACCCCACGTGACAATGCAGGCGGGGGCAGGGAGGCTCAGGTGCGATGCTACTTCGCGCTCCATCATCGTGAAATGAGACGAGTTCGAATTCTTGGGGCAGAACCGGCGTATTCGTCGGTATGACCGTGACCTGCCTGGTTTCTTCGGGCTATTTCATTCTTGCAGAACGGCCTCGATGGAAAGCTTCTTCGGCACCCTCAAATCCGAGTGTTTCAAGCAACAGCACTTCACTTGCATGGAGCAATTACGCCAGACGCTGGAGCGCTATATCCATTGCTACAACCACGAACGCATCAAGCTCAAACTGAAAGGACTGAGTCCCGTGCAATACAGAACTCAGTCCTTGGGCGTCTAGCCTTTAATCGTCCAACTTCGTGGGGTCAGTTTATGGACGGCCTTTTCCTTTTTCGAAGCAGCAGATACAGATCGGCATGTGCCACGCGACAACGGGCAATCCGGTGTGCACGTCGTCTGTATTTTGCGCATGATGCAGACCGTTCCAGCCAGGGTGGGCGGTGTGGTTCGATAGCCTTTTCCCTTTTCGGGTAGGACCTTTCCCCTCGTCCCCCTTCCTTTGACCGCTCCCTTTCTCCTTGTCCCATTTCGCTTGGGTAGAGCAGGCGCCGCGCGGCACTAAGGCATCCGTTGGTTATCCGAATGAGTCGCCCACATAAAGTGGTTGGGCCATTCGTGGCCCGATCGAGCCAAAAGTGGCCCGGCTATTTCTTTTTATTTTCAATGATTTGCGTTTGTGCGGGCCATGAATGGCCCGAAATGCCGGTCAAAAAATCAATTTTCGCAGCTTCGCGTTCCTCGTCGTCTGTCCGAAGCGCCTCGCATTCCATCTAGTGCGCTGAAATTAAAGGATTAAATGTCGATTCGCGAAAGTTGGCACGGGCATTGCATTACCTAGGTCGTCATCGCCGATGGCAACACGGTCAGAGGGCCGTGTCGGTTCCAACAACAAGGACTGCATCCATGCCGACTCCCGCTTATATCAGCATCCAGGGCAAGACCCAGGGCAACATCACGCAAGGTGCCTTCACCGCCGACTCCGTTGGCAACGTCTACCAGGAAGGCCACGAAGACCAGATCCTGGTCCAGGAAGTCGAACACCTGATCGCTACCCCGACTGATCCGCAGAGCGGCCAGCCGTCGGGCCAGCGTGTGCACAAGCCCTTCACCTTCACGTCGCCGCTCAACAAGGCCACGCCGCTGCTGTACCAAGCACTGGCCTCCGGTGAAATGCTCCCCGAAGTGGAAGTGAAGTGGTACCGCACTTCGACCGAGGGCAAGCAGGAACACTTCTTCACCACCAAGCTCGAAGACGCCACCATCGTCAACATCAACACCGTGCTGCCGCATGCGCAGGACGCAACTAAGGCCGAATACACCCAGTTGGTGAAGGTCGCCATGGCCTACCGCAAGATCACCTGGACCCACGCCATCGCCGGCACCGAAGCCTCGGACGACTGGCGCAAGCCCCAGGAAGCGTAAGCCAGGGTCACCCGCGCGACCGGCGCTTGCGCCGGTCGCTCAACTCAGCATGTAGACCACCAGTCCGGTAACGGGCTGGTAAGGAATGCTCATGGTTGATCGAACTGACCTGTGCTTTACCTTCACCGCCGGCGACGAATCATTCGAGGTCGTCGAGTTCACCCTGCACGAAGGCCTGTCCGAGACCTTCCTGTTGCAGGTGGAATTGGCCAGCGCGAATCCTGCCATCGACTTTGGCCAAGTGCTCGATCACAACGGCCTGCTCACGATCTGGCAGGGCGGCTTGCCCGTGCGCTACGTGCATGGCGCCATCTCATCGTTCGTGCAGCGTGACACGGGCTTTCGACGCACTCGTTATTCCGCCGTGGTCGAGCCGCGTTTGGCACGACTGAAGCTGTCCTCTGATTGGCGCATCTTCCAGACGCTGAGCGTACCCGAGATCGCTACGGCCGTGCTCAAGGCGCACAACCAGACGCTGGACTACGAGCAGCGTGTCACCAACGAGCATCTGGCGCGCGAATACTGTGTGCAGGCTGGCGACACCGACTACGACTTCATCGAGCGCATCCTGCGCGAGGAAGGCTTCTTCTACGCCTTCCAGCACAAGGCCGACGGTCATCGGTTGATCCACTGCGATCGGCTGTTTATCTTCGGCCGGCAGCAGGGCGAGCCGGTGCTGTATAACCCGACACCGGGCGGCGACCAGCCGCAGCCATGCCTGCGCACCTTCGCCTATACCGAGAGCGTACGCACCGCGCGGCAGGTGCAGCGCGACTACACTTTCAAGAGCCCGCGCTTTCCGCACGAGTACCCGCGCGAGGGCACAGACCTCGATCACCAGAGCCGCGGCTACGCGCGCTACGACTATCCGGGCCGCTACAAGCACGAATCCAGCGGCAAGGCCTTTACGCAGGACCGCCTGCGCGGTCACCGTCGCGATGCGCGTATCGCGCGGGTGAACGGCGACGATGCGCGCCTGCAACCGGGCACCGCGTTCGACTTGATT
>NZ_LDUL01000149.1:0-975 GCF_001043615.1 Burkholderia sp. LK4 | reverse complement strand
AAGAATTACAGCGCAACACAGCAATAAAAATGCGCCGCCTGAACCACCAGGCTATATCTGCCACTCATTGTTGTGAGTGTGGCGATCCGATAGATGAACGAAGACGCCTGGTCGTTCAGGGTTGTCGGACTTGTGCAAGTTGCCAGGAGGATCTGGAACTTATCAGTAAACAGAGAGGTTCGAAGTGAGCGAAATTAACTCTCAGGCACTGCGTGAAGCGGCAGAGCAGGCAATGCATGACGACTGGGGATTTGACGCAGACCTTTTCCATGAATTGGTAACACCATCGATTGTGCTGGAACTGCTGGATGAACGGGAAAGAAACCAGCAATACATCAAACGCCGCGACCAGGAGAACGAGGATATTGCGCTAACAGTAGGGAAACTGCGTGTTGAGCTTGAAACAGCAAAATCAAAACTCAACGAGCAGCGTGAGTATTACGAAGGTGTTATCTCGGATGGGAGTAAGCGTATTGCTAAACTGGAAAGCAACGAAGTCCGTGAAGACGGAAACCAGTTTCTTGTTGTTCGCCATCCTGGGAAGACTCCTGTTATCAAGCACTGCACTGGTGACCTGGAAGAGTTTCTGCGGCAGTTAATCGAACAAGACCCGTTAGTAACTATCGACATCATTACGCATCGCTATTACGGGGTTGGAGGTCAATGGGTTCAGGATGCAGGTGAGTATCTGCATATGATGTCTGACGCTGGCATTCGCATCAAAGGAGAGTGAGATCGGTTTTGTAAAAGATAACGCTTGTGAAAATGCTGAATTTCGCGTCGTCTTCACAGCGATGCCAGAGTCTGTAGTGTCAGATGATGACCGTACTCAAACATCGGGTTGAGTATTATCTTACTGTTTCTTTACATAAACATTGCTGATACCGTTTAGCTGAAACGACATACATTGCAAGGAGTTTATAAATGAGTATCAATGAGTTAGAGTCTGAGCAAAAAGATTGGGCGTTATCAATG
>NZ_LDUL01000148.1:0-360 GCF_001043615.1 Burkholderia sp. LK4 | reverse complement strand
TTACATGTTCGGGTAATTCGGCCCGCCACCGCCTTCCGGCGTGACCCACACGATGTTCTGCGTCGGGTCCTTGATGTCGCAGGTCTTGCAGTGCACGCAGTTCTGCGCGTTGATCACGAGGCGATCGCTGCCGTCGTCGTTCTTCACGAACTCGTACACGGCCGCCGGGCAGAAACGACCTTCCGGCCCCGCATACGTGCGCAGGTTCACGTTCACCGGCACGTTTGCATCCTTCAAGGTCAGGTGCGCCGGCTGGTTCTCTTCATGGTTCGTGTTCGAGATGAACACCGACGACAGCCGGTCGAACGTCAGCTTGCCGTCCGGCTTCGGGTACTCGATCGGCTCGCACTGCGACGCCGG
>NZ_LDUL01000147.1:0-2271 GCF_001043615.1 Burkholderia sp. LK4 | reverse complement strand
CTTACCCTCATCAAGCACCACATCATTGAGGACTTCGGTACTGCAGAAGCAATTGTCGGCGAATTGGACGCCATCGTTAACCAACACACGAGCCTACCAGCTCCTGGAGAGTATCGAAATTTTGTCGCACAGGTACATTTAAAGCGCAGCGATACTCAAGAGCGCGAATATTTCTCCAGCATGCTCGCCGATTTCGATGAACCGAGCATCCCGTTCGGAATTGAGCATAAAATCGATGACACCAACGAAAAAACATATGAAAGACTTGAGATCAATCCGACAGAAACCTTGAGAATTAGGCGTCTCGCCAGGATGCTAAGCGTAAGCACAGCTACACTTTTCCACGTTGCATGGGGCTTAGTCGTTGCCAAAGCAACAAATCGAGACGACATTGTCTTTGGCACCGTACTCTCAAGTCGATTCAACGAAACAAGTGCAACCGACCGAGCACTTGGACTGTTCGTCAACACTCTACCGATCAGATTAAAGCTGAAAGATCGAACCATTAGTGACGTCGTACGCGCCACGCACTCGACTCTCGCCGAGCTTCTTGAATACGCCCAAACTCCCCTTTCGTTGTCGCAACGAGAGAGCGCCGTTCCGAATTCATCCCCATTATTCAGCTCAATATTCAATTATCGACGAGCCTCGCCCAGTCAACCTATGGCGTGGAACGGAATATCTGTATTGGACGCAGAGGAACATACTGATTTCCCACTCACTGTGTCCATCGACGAAAGCAATGATCGAATCACCATTCACGCGCACGCGGACCCACGCATTGGTTCGCGCCGCACGATCGACTTCCTGCATTCCTCCGTGAATGAAATGCTGGACTCCGCCGAAGCAGGAAATTCTTTGCCTTTGTTAGATCTCTCGATTACACCAGAGAGCGAGCAATCGAAGATTCTCAATAATTTTTCCGCCCCTTCCAATCAATTTGACTCGAACGCACTTATTCACGTCCTGTTCGAGAAAGTAGCACACGACTACCCGACCGAAATAGCTATTTGCGATGGATCCGTTACCATTACCTATTCTGAGCTAAATAATTGGGCGAATGCATTAGCTGGTGTACTCCAAGAACATGGAGCACGAGACGCCCAATACATTCCTATCGTTGCCTCGCGCTCATCAGAAATGATTGTCGCTCAACTGGCTGTCTTGAAGGTCGGCGCGGCTTATGTGCCCATCGATCCTTCTCAGCCCAAAGAACGATCCTCTTTCATCATAAAAGACTGTAGCGCGAAGATTATTATCATCGAATCAGGAAAATCAACTCCAGAGATTGACGATCAATTAGTGGTTTCGATTCCGGAAATTCAGCCTTTTGTTTCCACTGACTTCGTGACGAGCACCGATGAAAACGAGTACGATGTTGGCGAAAGACCTGCGTATGTGATGTACACCTCCGGGTCCACTGGTGAACCTAAAGGCGTGATCGTTCCTCATCGCTCAATCGTACGCCTAACGGCAAGCGGTGATTATTTTTCACTATCGACAGGCGACCGTGTCGCACATGCCAGCAATCCGGCATTTGACGCATCGACCTTCGAAATTTGGGCCCCACTCCTTAATTGCGCCACTATTCATATAGTTTCGCAATCCACACTACTCGATGCAAACAAGTTCGCCAAATACATTACGAAAAATAGCATCTCGACTCTATGGCTAACCGTCGGATTATTTAATAGGTATGTGGATCAACTTGCGCCAATATTTGGAACTCTCAAATACCTGATCATTGGTGGCGATGCCTTGGATCCGAGACAGGTTCGCAGAGCCTTGTCGTTCCCGCCAAAATTTTTCCTGAATGGCTACGGCCCGACAGAAGGAACCACTTTTTCGTCGACATTCCACATTCGAGACGTTAGCGATAGTGCTCGAAGTATCCCCATTGGCCGGCCGATCGCCAACACGCGTCTCTACATCCTCGACGCACATCAGCAGCCCGTACCCATCGGCGTGCCCGGCGAACTCTACATCGGCGGCGCAGGTGTCGCTCGCGGTTACCTCAACCGACCCGAACTCACCGCCGAGCGCTTCCTCTCCGATCCCTTCTCCGATCAACCCAACGCTCGCCTCTACCGCACCGGCGACCTCGTGCGATGGCTGCCCGACGGCAACATCGAGTACCTCGGCCGCAACGACTTCCAGGTCAAGATCCGTGGCTTCCGCATCGAGCTCGGCGAGATCGAGACTCAGCTCGCACTCCACCCCGGCGTGCGCGACGTCGCCGTCATCGCGCGCGAGGACTCCCCGGGCGATCGT
>NZ_LDUL01000146.1:0-1206 GCF_001043615.1 Burkholderia sp. LK4 | reverse complement strand
CCCGTTGTAGCACTCAGACTTGAGCGTGCCGAAGAAGCTTTCCATCGCGGCATTGTCGAGGCAGTTGCCCTTGCGCGACATGCTCTGGGTCAGTTTGCGCTTCTTCAGTTGCCGGCGATACGCCGGCATCCGGTATTGCCAGCCTTGATCCGAATGCAATAACGGTTTGTCCTTGCGTCGCAGCTTGGCCAGCGCCTTCTTCAGCATGCCGCTGACCAGTTCGAAGCTTGGACGTCGATCCATCTGGTAAGCCACGATCTCGCCGTTGTACAGATCCATCACCGGCGACAGATACAGCTTCTGCCCGCTGACATTGAATTCCGTCACATCCGTCACCCACTTCTGATTGGCTTGCGTGGCACTAAACTGACGTTGCAGCAGGTTGGGCGCGGCCTGACCGACCTCACCTCGCCAGGAGCGGTATTTCTTCGGGCGCACCAGGGACTTCAGTTGCAACTGCTGCATCAGCCGCTGCACGGCCTTGTGGTTGACGAGATGCCCGGCTTGCCGAATCGCAGCGGTGACGCGTCTATAGCCGTAGCGTCCCTTGTGATGTTCGAACACCGTCCGGATCTTTGCCTTCAGATCAGCGTGGCGATCGTCGGCATTCAGCGTCCCGAGCTGGTAATAGAACGTGCTGCGCGCCAAACCGGCCACCTTCAGAAGTGCTGCTACCGGATGATGCTGTCTGAGCTCGCGCACTATTTGCGTTTTTTCTTTTGCGCTGCCTGCTTCTTGGCGAGCAGCGCATCGAGCTTTTTTAGGTACGCCACCTCCGCACGCAGATACTCGTTTTCCTTGAGCAATTCCTCGCGCGAGCGTTCATCCGGCGTGCCGGCTTCGGTGGGTTTGGGTGGAAGTGATGTGGCCATCTTTCGGGGGCGCCCTCGCGGCCGGGGCGTCAAAGCGTTTATACCGCCTTCATCATACAGACGCGCCCAACGGGCCACGCTACCCGCATCACGGATGTCATACAGCGCCGAGACTTCACGCAGGGACAACTCATCGCGCTGCATATGCTGCAACACCCGCAGCTTGAATGGTGCGTCGTAGCTGCTGTATTTGCTCCGCAGTGCCGCACTGCCATGCAAGCGATACGCTGCGACCCAACGCTGCAGCATACCGTGGTGGATTCCGTGACGGGCTGACAATGCGTCAAAACCGATATCGCCACACAGATACGCGCTGACCACCTGTTGCTTGAAC
>NZ_LDUL01000145.1:0-418 GCF_001043615.1 Burkholderia sp. LK4 | reverse complement strand
TTCGGACATCTACGGATCAAAGCTTGTTTGCCAGCTCCCCGTAGCTTTTCGCAGGCTACCGCGTCCTTCATCGCCTGTGATCGCCAAGGCATCCACCACATGCACTTGTTCGCTTGACCCTATAACGAGTCTGTCTCGTTACAGGTTGAGTTCTCGCGTTGTGCCGTATTCCAATTTAAGTCGAACATAGAGTTCGAATCATCTTGAGATACATCGATACAATCACAACCCGGATAGTTTTCACGTCCATCTCAAGACGCTTCCGCTATCCAAATTACTTACTTCTTCCAGATTGTTAAAGAACGACAGCCGATACTTTCGTACCGCTCTGACTGGCTCAATCGCCAATGCAAAATTCTCGGTTCATCGTATGAACCAAGCACTTAGCGTTGGTGATTGGTGGAGGCAGACGGGATCG
>NZ_LDUL01000144.1:0-436 GCF_001043615.1 Burkholderia sp. LK4 | reverse complement strand
GCGCTTTAGCGCTTACGAGGGCCCCATCCCCGCATGGGGACGACAGTCGCTACAGGTTGAGTTCTCGCGTTGTGCCGTATTCCAATTGAGTCGAACATAGAGTTCGAATCATCTTGAGATACATCGATACAATCACAACCCGGATAGTTTTCACGTCCATCTCAAGACGCTTCCGCTATCCAAATTACTTACTTCTTCCAGATTGTTAAAGAACGACAGCCGATACTTTCGTACCGCTCTGACTGGCTCAATCGCCAATGACAAAGATTCGACTCAAGTCGAACGCTTGTCATTGAAGATTGGTGGAGGCAGACGGGATCGAACCGACGACCCCCTGCTTGCAAAGCAGGTGCTCTCCCAGCTGAGCTATGCCCCCATGTACAGAATTCCTCAGGTGTGTACCGCCAGACAATGGTGGGTCTGGTTGGATTCGAAC
>NZ_LDUL01000143.1:0-714 GCF_001043615.1 Burkholderia sp. LK4 | reverse complement strand
GTTTCAGTTCACCGCGTTCGCTTCACATGGCCTATGTATTCAGCCATGGATACTCCAAAAGGAGTGGGTTTCCCCATTCGGACATCTACGGATCAAAGCTCGTTTGCCAGCTCCCCGTAGCTTTTCGCAGGCTACCGCGTCCTTCATCGCCTGTGATCGCCAAGGCATCCACCACATGCACTTGTTCGCTTGACCCTATAACGAGTCTGTCTCGTCGACAGTCGCTACAGGTTGAGTTCTCGCGTTGTGCCGTATTCCAATTTAAGTCGAACATAGAGTTCGAATCATCTTGAGATACATCGATACAATCACAACCCGGATAGTTTTCACGTCCATCTCAAGACGCTTCCGCTATCCAAATTACTTACTTCTTCCAGATTGTTAAAGAACGACAGCCGATATCTGTTGATATCCTCTGACTGGCTCAATCGCCAATGACAAAGACTCGAACAATTGTCATTCGAATGTTTGTCATTGAGGATTGGTGGAGGCAGACGGGATCGAACCGACGACCCCCTGCTTGCAAAGCAGGTGCTCTCCCAGCTGAGCTATGCCCCCATTGAGTACAGATTTCCCTCAGGTACCTACCGCCAGACAATGGTGGGTCTGGTTGGATTCGAACCAACGACCCCCGCCTTATCAAGACGGTGCTCTAACCGACTGAGCTACAGACCCCTGAGTCTGTCTTTGATTTACAGCCGATAAGCGTGAGCG
>NZ_LDUL01000142.1:0-274 GCF_001043615.1 Burkholderia sp. LK4 | reverse complement strand
CGTTACAGGTTGAGTTCTCGCGTTGTGCCGTATTCCAATTGAGTCAAACATAGAGTTCGAATCATCTTGAGATACATCGATACAATCACAACCCGGATAGTTTTCACGTCCATCTCAAGACGCTTCCGCTATCCAAATTACTTACTTCTTCCAGATTGTTAAAGAACGACAGCCGATACTTTCGTACCGCTCTGACTGGCTCAATCGCCAATGACAAAGATTCGACTCAAGTCGAACGCTTGTCATTGAAGATTGGTGGAGGCAGACGGGATCG
>NZ_LDUL01000141.1:0-3228 GCF_001043615.1 Burkholderia sp. LK4 | reverse complement strand
GACGCTGCGGCCCGACGGCAGGAAACGCGACAGCATCGAGAAACGGCCCGGGCGCGCGCGGCCGGCGCCGGTGCTCGCGGCGCCGGCAGACACCGGCGCGGACGGAGTGGAAGCGGAGGTTCTCATCGTGGCGTCCTCACTGCGTCAGCACGACGCCGCTGGCCGGCGACCACGACACGAACACGTCGTCGTTCCACGCCGGCGCGTTGTCGTTCATCAGGTGCGAGCTCGACAGGTTCGACACCACCGTCTTGCCGCTCGGCAGGCGCACGTGGTACAGCGAGTAGCTGCCCATGTACGCGATGTCGGTCACGACGCCGCGCGCCCAGTTGTGTTTCGAGCCCGGTTTCTCGCGCGACACGTGCACGCGTTCCGGACGCACCGAGATGCCGACCGGCATCCCGAGCGGGCCCGTCACGCCGTGGCTCACGTACATGCGCGCCTCGAGGTCGTCGCTTTCGACGAAGATGTGGTCGGGTTCGTCCTCGACCACGCGCCCTTCGAACAGGTTGGTCGAGCCGATGAATTCGGCCGAGAAGCGGCTGTTCGGGTATTCGTAGACTTCGCCCGGCGAGCCGATCTGCACGATCTTGCCTTCGCTCATCACCGCGAGGCGGCTCGCCATCGTCATCGCCTCTTCCTGGTCGTGCGTGACCATCACGCAGGTCACGTCGACCTTCTCGATGATGTTCACGAGTTCGAGCTGCGTCTTCTGGCGGATCTTCTTGTCGAGCGCGGACATCGGCTCGTCGAGCAGCAGCAGCTTCGGGCGCTTGACCAGCGAGCGCGCCAGCGCGACGCGCTGCTGCTGGCCGCCTGAAAGCTGATGCGGCTTGCGCTTCGCGTACTTGCTCATCTGCACGAGCGCGAGCGCGTCGGCCACGCGTTCCCGGATCTCGTTCTTCGGCGTGCCTTCCTGCTTCAGGCCGAACGCGACGTTCGACTCGACCGTCATGTGCGGGAACAGCGCGTACGACTGGAACATCATGTTCACCGGGCGGCGATACGGCGGCAGCGATGCGAGATCCTCGCCGTCGACGAAGATCTTGCCGGAGGTGGCCGTCTCGAGCCCGGCGAGCATGCGCAGCAGCGTCGACTTGCCGCAGCCGGAGCTGCCGAGCAGCGCGAACAGCTCGTTCTTCGCGATCGTCAGGTTCACGTTGTCGACGGCCGTGCTGTCGCCGAATTTCTTCACGACGTTTTCGATGCGGACGAAGGCGTCGTTTTGGGTACGGGCCGCGGGGGCCGGTTGGGTCTGTCGTGCAGCAGCGGAAGAGGGTATCGATTGCATGGGATTCACCATTCGTTCTTCACGGATTGCAGGCGTGAGCGTCCCCGCGCGAGGCGCGTCATGCGACTCACGGGCAACGGCTCGTGCCGGATGGAACAGTGCGCGCGGCGCGCGCGGGCGGATGGAGTCCGCGGATCTCAGGCGGGCAGGCGTGAAGCGATGCCTGCGCCGCCGGAATGCTTCGCGATCAGTGGCCCGTCTTCAGCTGGGCCCACAGACGGTTCTCGAGGCGCAGGATGTCGGCCGGCATCGGCTTCATCAGCACCATCTTCTTCAGCACGTCTTCGGGCGGGTAGACGGTCGGGTCCTGCGCGACGGCCGGCGTGACGAACTGGTGCGCGGCCTTGTTCGCGGTCGGGTAGAACACCGTGTTGGTGATCGCCGCGTTGACCTTCGGATCGGACACGTAGTTGATCCACTTCAGGGCGGCCTCGGGGTGCGGTGCATCCTTCGGGATCACCATCACGTCGAACCACAGCAGGCCGCCTTCCTTCGGATTCGAGAACTTGATGTCGTACGAGCGCTTCGCTTCGGCCGAGCGGCGATGCGCGATGCCGACGTCGCCCGACCAGCCGAGCACGACGCACACGTCGTTGTTCGCGAGGTCGTTGATGTAGCCGGACGAGTTGAACTGGGTGATGTACGGGCGGACTTTCTTCAGGACTTCGAACGCAGCCTGGTAGTCGCCGGGGTTCTTGCTGTTCGGATCCTTGCCCATGTATTGCAGCGTCGCGGCGAACACGTCGACGGCCTGGTCGAGGAACGACACGCCGCAGCTCTTCAGCTTTTCCATGTTGGCCGGATCGAACACCAACGCCCAGCTGTCGACCGGCGCCTTGTCGCCGAGTGCCTTCTTCACCGCCTGCGCGTTGTAGCCGATGCCGTCGGTGCCGTAGGCCCAGGGCACGCCGTACTGGTTGCCCGGATCGGCGTCCGAGATCATCTTCATCAGCAGCGGGTCGAGGTTCGCGAGGTTCGGCAGCTTCGACTTGTCGAGTTTCTGGTACACGCCGGCCTGGATCTGCTTGGCCATGTAGTTCGACGTCGGCACGACGATGTCGTAGCCCGAACTGCCGGCAAGCAGCTTCGCCTGAAGCGTGTCGTCGCTGTCGTAGTTGTCGTACTTGACGTGGATCCCGGTCTGCTTCTGGAAGTTCGGGATCGTGTCCGGTGCGATGTAGTCGGACCAGTTGTAGACGTTCAGATCCTCGGCATGTGCCGACGGGCTGGCGACCGACGTGAACGCGGCCGCGGCGGCAAGGGCGGCAACGGAACAGGCTTGGCGAAGAAAGCAGGCACGCATGGTGGAATTCCCCTGGTTATGGCGGCGTGCGGCGCCCGCCGCACGCCTGTAGGCAAAACCGTTACGAAATACCCAGTTGCTGGGCGGTTGCATCGACTGCTTTTTTCGCCTTCGATACGAGTTCATCGATTTCCTGACGCGAGATCACGAGCGGCGGCGACAGCAGCATCCGGTCGCCGGTCGCACGCATGATCAGGTTGCCGTTGAAGCAGAAGTCGCGGCAGATCGTGCCGACGTCGCCGCCGTTCGCGAAGCGACGGCGTTCGGCCGGTGCCTCCGCGAGCTGAAGGCTCGCGACGAGGCCGTGGCCGTGCACTTCGCCGACGATCGGGTGACGCGCGAAGGTCTCGCGCATCAGCGCCTGGAAGTACGGGCCCGTGTCGTTCTTCACGCGCTCGACGATCCCTTCGTCGCGCAGCAGCTTCAGGTTCGCGACCGCGACGGCTGCCGCCACCGGGTGGCCCGAGTACGTGAGGCCGTGGTTGAATTCGCCGTTGTCGATGATCGGCCGCGCCACGCGCTCGTGAATGCCGACGGCGCCCATCGGCACGTAGCCCGACGTGAGGCCCTTGGCCATCGTGATCAGGTCAGGCTCGAAGCCGAAGTGCTGGTGCGCGAACCATTCGCCGGTACG
>NZ_LDUL01000140.1:0-551 GCF_001043615.1 Burkholderia sp. LK4 | reverse complement strand
CCCTTTGGTTTGCCGGTAGAGCCGGAGGTATAGATGACGTAGGCGAGATGCTGAGGCGTCAGGCCGATGCTGGCGACGGGGATGTTGGTGTCGGGCAGGCTGGCGATGCGCTGCCAGTCGGTGTCGAGGGCGAAGACCTGGGCCTGGGTGTCGGGCAGTTGATCGACGAGGGCATGCTGGGTGAGCAGGATGCGCGGTTGAGCATCACCGAGCATGTACTCGATGCGCTCGGCCGGGTAGGCGGGGTCGACCGGGACGTAGGCACCGCCGGCCTTGAGCACGCCGAGCAGGGCCACGACCATCTCGAGACTGCGCTCGGCGCAGATGGCGACGAGCACGTCGGGGCCGACACCGTGCTCGCGCAGGTAGTGGGCGAGCTGGTTGGCGCGGGCATTGAGCTCGGCGTAGCTGAGGTGTTGGTCACCGTAGACGAGTGCGGTGGCCGAGGGTATCTGGCGGGCGTGCTGTTCGACGAGCTCGTGCAGGGTGAGATGCTGCCCCTCGAAGCTGCAAGCAGTGTCGTTGAAGTCGTAAAGCACCTGCTGCCGCTC
>NZ_LDUL01000014.1:0-33134 GCF_001043615.1 Burkholderia sp. LK4 | reverse complement strand
CCTTCGCCGAGACGGGCACGCTGCCGTATCTCGTGCGCAGGCACGGCGACAACGACGTCGTGATCAGCGCGTACGCGACGCGGCTGCCGACCGGCGTGTTTCCGGCGAACGCGGCCGGCTGGGCGTTCGACGTGCTGCGCGCGGGTTATCCGTCGGTCGAACCGGTCGAGGATGCGTTGTCCGGCGCGCTGATGAACGCGGGCCCCGTGATCCATCCGCCGCTGATCCTGATGAACGCCGGGCCGCTCGAACACTTCGACGCATGGGACATCCACAACGAAGGCACGCAGCCGTCGATTCGCCGCGTGACGAACGCGCTCGACGCCGAACGCATCGCGGTGCGCGAGGCGCTCGGTTACCCGGCGCCGCATTTCCCGCTTGCCGATCACTACGCGACCGACGGCGACGAATGGATGTACGGGCGCGGCGCGCACGGCAAGCTGACCGATAGCGGCGACTGGCGCGAGAAGATCGATCTGCGCACGCATCGCTACATGCTCGAAGACACCCGGCTCGGGCTGTCGTTCATCGTGTCGTGCGGGCGTCGGGCCGGCGTGCCGACGCCCGTCGCGCAGGGGCTGCTGAGCATTGCGAGCGCGGTCGCGGTGCGCGACCTGTATGCGGAAGGCCGCACGCTGGAGCGGCTCGGGCTCGCCGCGCTGTCGATGGACGCGCTGCGCGCGCTGCTCGACGCGGGGTACGCGGCATGAAGGCGGGCGCCGATGTGACGCGTGTCCACGTGCTCGGCGC
Source organism: Burkholderia sp. LK4 (assembly GCF_001043615.1). Lineage (NCBI taxonomy): Bacteria > Pseudomonadati > Pseudomonadota > Betaproteobacteria > Burkholderiales > Burkholderiaceae > Burkholderia > Burkholderia sp. LK4. Next base: position 32,384 of record NZ_LDUL01000014.1, on the reverse strand, counting down.
GGGGCGCATGGGGCAGGGGATCGCGCTCGTGTTCGCGTTCGCGGGGCTCGACGTGACGCTGGTCGACTTCAAGCCGCGCGACGCGGCCGGATGGCGTGCCTTCGAGGCACGCACGCGCGACGAGATCGAGAGGCCGCTGCATGCGCAGGTCGCGCTCGGCCGCATCGACGCCGCGCAGGCCGAAACCGTGGTCGCGCGCATCGCGCTCGTCGCCCGGGACGGTGCGGCCGATGCGGTGCGGCAGGCCGGCATCGTGTTCGAGGCGTTGCCCGAAGTGCTCGATGCGAAGGCCGACGCGCTGCGCTGGCTCGGCGCGCATGTCGGTGCGCATGCAACGATCGCGTCGACGACGTCGACGTTCGTCGTCACCGAGCTGCAACGCCACGTCGCGCATCCGTCGAGGATGCTGAACGCGCACTGGCTGAACCCCGCGCTGCTGATGCCGCTCGTCGAGATCAGCCGCAGCGATGCGACCGACCAGGCCGTCGTCGAGTCGCTCGCCGCGTTGCTCGAACGTGTCGGCAAGAAGCCGGTGATCTGCGGGCCGGCGCCCGGTTATATCGTGCCGCGCATCCAGGCGCTCGCGATGAACGAGGCCGCACGGATGGTCGAGGAGGGCGTCGCGAGCGCGGCCGACATCGACACGGCGATCCGCACCGGTTTCGGCCCGCGCTTCGCGGTGCTCGGGCTGCTCGAATTCATCGACTGGGGCGGCTGCGACATCCTGTACTACGCGTCGAAGTACCTGGCTGGTGAGATCGGCCCGCGTTTCGCGCCGGCCGCGAGCGTCGTGCGCAACATGGAAGCCGGACGCGACGGCGTGCGCACGGGTGCGGGCTTCCACGACTACGCGGAGGTCGACGTGCCCGCGTACATGCGGCAGCGGCTCGGCGAATTCGCGCGCCTGCTCGATCACCTGGGGCTCGCGCCGGCGTTCGACGGCGCGCGACGGGAGGGCGGCAACTAGGCGGCGCGCCGGGGTGGCGGGCGCGGCCGGTGGCACGCGCCCGGAACGGCCGTGCCGGCCGCCGCCGTGTTCGCCGCCTGCCGGTGCGGATCGGCCCGCTTGCGCGGATCGAAGCGTCGTGGTCACGCCGTGTCGCCGCGCGTGTCGGTAGCGGGAACAGCAGGAGCAGTGGGAGCGGCGCTCACGATCCGCGTTTCGCGCATCATGCACAGCGTCGCGACGGTGACGAGGCCGAGCGCGACGAGAAACAGCGACACGGGCCACGATGCGTGATAACGCGCGAGCAGCGCGGTGGCGATCAGCGGCGACATCCCGCCGGCGAAGATCGACGCGACTTCATGCCCGAGCGCGACGCCCGAGTAACGCACCTCGGTGCTGAACAGCTCGCCGACGAGCGCGGGCAGCGTGCCGATCATCGCGCCGTGGCTGACGGCCGTGCCGACCGTCAGCGCAAGCCAGACGAGCGGTGTCGCGCGCGTGTCGAGCAGCCAGAAGAACGGGAATGCGCACGCGACGAGGCTCAGCGCACCGATCAGGTACACGGGCTTGCGGCCGATCCGGTCGGACAGCCGGCCCCACGCGAGCATCGCGCCCATCTCGACGATCATCGCGATCATCACGCCGGTCAGCATCACGCCGTTCGGAATGCCGACGTATTTGCCGTAGACGAGCGAGAACGCGAGAAAGATGTAGGCGCCGCCGTTCTCGGCCACGCGCAGCCCCATCGCGAGCAGGATTTCCTTCGGATGGCGGCGGATGCACTCGACGATCGGCAGATGCGTGTGCGCGCCGCGCCGGCCGGCCTGCTCGAAGTCGCGGCTTTCCGGCAGATGGCGGCGGATGTAGATGCCGATCGCGAAGATCGCGATGCTCGCGAGGAACGGCAGCCGCCAGCCCCAGGTGCGGAACATATCGTCCGGCAGCGCCTGCGCGGCGAGAAACGCGGCCGACGACAGCACGAAGCCGCCGCCCACGCCGAGCTGGCTCCACGCCGCGTAGTAGCCGCGCTGCTCGGGCGGCGCATTCTCGCTGATCATCAGCACGCCGCCGCCCCATTCGCCGCCGGACGCGATGCCTTGCAACAGGCGCAGCACGACGAGCGCCGCCGGTGCCCACAGGCCGACCTGCGCATAGGTCGGCAGCAGGCCGATCGCGAAGGTCGATGCGCCCATGATCAGCAGCGTCCACACGAGCGACGCCTTGCGCCCGTAGCGGTCGCCGACGTGGCCGAACACGATCCCGCCGAGCGGCCGCGCGACGAAACCGAGCGCGAATGCCGCGAACGCGGCGAGACTGCCCGCGAGCGGCGATGCGCCGGGCGGAAAGAACACGTGGCCGAACACGAGCGCGGCGGCTGTGCCGTACACGAAAAAGTCGTACCACTCCATCGCGTTGCCCGCGACGGAGGCGATGACGATCCGGCGCAGTTGCCGGTCGGCGAGCGGCCGGGCGGCGCTCGGGGATTGCACGGTGTCGGTCGGGTACATGGCGGACTCTGAAGGGGGGCGGGCGCGTGCCGTCTTTGCAGCACTGCGGGCTAGTGTTGTCGGCACCGCGCCCCCGGTCAAATCCGCAGAAAAAGGGGAGTGTCATCACTCCCGCAAATGATGGTCATGCGGCGCGCGGCCGTGCCCGCGCGCCCGGCATGTCGTCACCGCTCGATCTGCCGGTTCCAGCGCGTATCCCACTGCGCGCGGCGCGCGTTGATCGCGGTCCAGTCGACCACGGTCACCTTGCGCACGAGATCGTCGACATTGCCGAGGCTCTGTTGCATCGCGGCGGGCATCTTCGCGAGACGGTTGGTCGGAATCTGCTTGCCGGCCTCGGCCGCCTTCGTCTGCGCGGGCGCGGACAGCAGGAACTGCGCGAGCTTCTGCGCGAGCTGCGGATCGGGATTGTTCGCGACCACGCACAGGTCGACGAGCAGCAGCACGGGGCCTTCCTTCGGGTTCGCGTAGGCGACGGGGATGCCCTTGTCCTGCAGGTCGCCGACGCCGGTCGGCGTGAGCGGGAACAGGCCGGCTTCGCCGGTCTGCACCATCTCCGAGATCTTCGCCGAGTTCGGGATGTACTCGACGACGTTCGGCCCGACCGTGCTTGCCCACTTGCTGAAGCCGGGCTCGACGTTCTGCTCGTTGCCGCCGAGCAGCCGGTTGATCGCGAGGAAGCCGTGCAGCCCGAACGTGCTGCTCGACGCCGACTGGAACACGACCTTGCCCTTGTATTTCGGATCGGCGAAATCCATCCACGACGTCGGCGGCGTCCAGCCTTTCTCGGCGAACAGCTTCTTGTTGTACGCGATGCCGGTCATCCCGAGCTGCACGCCCGCGCCGACGTCGTCCTTCATCCGCGCGAACGGATACAACTCCTTCAGCACCGGCGAATCGTCGAGCTTCTGGCACACGCCGAGGCTGACCGCGCGCGCCATCACGCCGTCGTCGAGGAACGCGACGTGGATCTGCGGCTTGTTGCGGTTCGCGAGCAGTTTCGCGAGCACGTCCGACGACGTGCCGGGTACGACGACGACCTTCACGTTGTTCGCCTTCTCGAAGTCGGGCAGTACCTGGCTCGTGTAGGCCTTCTCCATCGGGCCGCCGTTCATGCCGACGTAGATCGTCTTCGTTTGCGCGAACGCGGGCGCGCCGGCACCTGCGATGCAGAGGGCGGCGGCCGCCGCGATCGTTGCGGGCAGTTTCATTTGTGGGTCTCCTCTTGACGGAAAGGGACGGTCGGCTCGGCTTCGCGGAAGAAGCGGCCGATCGAGAATGCATCGAGCGGGGTGGCGGTTTCGCCGGTCGTGACGAGATCGGCGAGCACGTCGCCGACGCCCGGCGCGAGCAGGAAGCCGCCGCCGGAAAAACCGAACGCATGCAGCAGGCGCGGCGTCGTGCGGCTCGCGCCGATGATCGGGTTGTGGTCGGGCGTGCAGCCTTCGACGCCGCTCCACGTGCGGATCAGCAGCGCGTCGCGCAATGCGGGCAGCAACGCGCAGGCGTCGCGCATCACCGCGCGCGTCGTATCGACCGACGGCTGGCCGAATTCGCCGTCGCCGCGGCCGCGCCCGCCGCCGATCACGCAGTTGCCGCGCGCGACTTGCCGCGCATACACGCCGCCGCCGTACACGCCGAGGTTGTGCGTGATGAACGGCGGCAGCGGTTCGGTCACCCACATGTTCGGGTAGATCGGCTCCATCGGCACGGCTTCGCCGAAGCGTTCGGCGATCGTGTTCGCCCACGCGCCGGCCGAGTTGATCAGCCACGTCGCGGTGCAGGCGCGGCCGCCTGCCTGAAAGTGAAAGCGTGTGCCGTCGTGGTGAACGTCGTCGACGGGGGTGTGCTCGAACACGTCCGCGCCCGCCGCGCGGGCCGCGCGCGCGAACGCGGGCGACACGAGGCGCGGGTTGGCGTGACCGTCGGTCTCGCACAGCGAGCCGCCGAGCGCCGCACGGCCGAGCCACGGGTAACGCCGCCGGAACGCATCGCCGCGCATCACCTGCAGCGGCAGGCCGTGTTCGCCGGCGAGCGTCGCGTAGGCATCGAGCGCGTCGAGATCGGCGTCGCTGCGCGCGAGCCGCAGGTGGCCCGACACGACGAATTCGCCGTCGATGCCGATCAGTTCGGGCAGGCGATCCCAGATGCGCCGCGCACGCAGCGCGAGCGGCAGCTGTTCGGCGGGCCGGCCCTGGCAGCGCACGCCACCGTAGTTCACGCCGCTCGCCTGCGCACCGCAATCGCGCCGCTCGAACAGCCCGGTGCGCAAGCCGCGCCGCGTCAGCGCGAGTGCGGCCGACGCGCCGACGAGGCCGCCGCCGACGATCGCGACGTCGTAATGCCGGGTCTCATTCATCGCGTGCCTCGTCGGGAATCGCCGCGACATCGTCGCCCGCCAGCGCGGCCGAGATCGGGAACGGCTTCACGGGCGGTTGCGCACGCAACCGTCCGGCGTCGGCGAGCGGGCGACCGGTTTCGGCGGCCAGCAAGAGCGCGGCCGCGTCGCCGCACATGCGGCCCTGGCAGCGGCCCATTCCGACGCGCGTCAGCGCCTTCAGCCGGTTCAGCTCGGTTGCCGCGCCGTCGCGGACGCAGCGGCGCAGCGTCCCTGCATCGACCTCCTCGCAGCGGCACACGATCGTGTCGTCCGCGCAGCGTGCGGCCTGCTCGACCGGCGGCGCGAACGCCGCTTCGAGGCCCGCGCGGAATGCGGCGACGCGCGCGAGCGTGCGTTCGAGCGTCGCCGCGTCGGGTTTGCCGGCGGGCGCGAGCGAAGCGATCCCGGCGTCGTCGAGCAACGCAAGCGCCGCGCGCCGGCCCGATGCCTCGGCCGCGTCGGCGCCCGCGATGCCCGCGCCGTCGCCGGCGACGTAGAGGCCGCGCACCGACGTGCGGCCGGCTGCGTCGCGCTCGGGCAGCCATGCGCGGTTGAGCGGGTCGAATCCGAACCGGCAGCCGGCGAGATCGGCGAGCTGCGTTTCGGAGCGCAGGCCGAAGCCGAGGCCGACTGCGTCGCAGTCGAGCAGGCGCGGTGGTGCGCCGTCACCGGCCGCGCGCCATGCGATTCCCGTCACGTGCGGGTCGCCGAGCACGCGCTCGAGCGTGACGCCCGTTTCGATCGCGACGCCGTGCGCGCGCAGCCAGCCGATGTAATAGAGCCCCTTCGCGAAGGTCGACGGCATGCGCAGCAGCGCGGGCGCGGCAGCGGCCTGGCGGCGCAGCGGGCTCGTGTCGAGCACGACCGCGACCTGCGCGCCGGCCTTCGCATACTGGTAGGCGACGAGGTAAAGCAGCGGGCCCGTGCCCGCGAACACGACGCGCCGGCCGATCGCGCAGCCCTGCGCCTTCAGTGCCACTTGCGCGCCGCCGAGCGTATAGACGCCCGCGAGCGTCCAGCCCGGCACGGGCAACAAGCGGTCGGTCGCGCCGCTCGCAATGATCAGGTGCGAGTAGGGCACCGTCACTTCACGGCCATCCTGCAGCGTGTCGACGCGGCCTGCGCCGCATGACCAGGCAAGCGTATTCGGCCGGTAGTCGACATGCGGCAGCAGCGCGGCCATCGTCCGGTGCACGGCGTCGGCCTTCGCGGCCTCGAAGCCGTACAGCGTGCGCTTGCCGCGCGCGAACGCGCCGTCGGCCGGCGGCTGCCGGTAGATCTGTCCGCCCCAGCGGGCGTTCTCGTCGATCACGACCGGGTGCAGCCCCGCGTCGACCAGCGCTTCGGCCGCGCGTACGCCGGCCGGCCCCGCGCCGACGATCACCGGTTGCGGTGCGGCGCTCACGCTGCGTCTCCGGTCGCGGCCGGCCGGGCGGACGTGAGAATCCGCATGCCTTCGGCGATCGGCGTCGAGCATGCACGCACGCGCGCACCGGTTTCGGTGCGCACCCAGCAGTCCTGGCACGCGCCGATCAGGCAGAAGCCCGCGCGCGGCTGGCCGCTGAATTCGCTCACGCGCACGCGCCGCTGGGCAACGAGGATCGCGGTGAGCACGGTGTCGCCGGCGAGCGCGAGCGCGGGGCGGCCGTCCAGCGTGAACGCGACGGCGGCACGTTCGCGTTCGGCGACGCGCACGAACTGCGCACCGTCGTCCGGGATGCAGGTGGAACGGGAAACGGAAGTCGTCATCAGTGTTGGCCGATCAGGATGCGGTTCAGGCCGTACACGCGATCGAGCAGCAGCATCGCGCCGGCGGTGATGAAGATGACGAGCGCCGACACCGACGCCATCATCGGGTCGATCGACTCGGTCGCGTACATGTACATGCGCACCGGCAGCGTGACCGTCTGCGGCGACGTGACGAAGATCGACATCGTCAGTTCGTCGAAGCTGTTGATGAACGCGAGCAGCCAGCCGCCGGTGATGCCGGGCACGATCATCGGCAACGTGATGCGGCGGAAGGTCGTCCACGGGTCCGCGCCGAGCGAGCACGCGGCTTGCTCGATGCTGCGGTCGAGGCCCGCGACGGAGGCGAGCACGAGCCGCATCACGAACGGCGTGATGACGACCATGTGCGCGAGCACGAGCCATGCGAACGAGCCGGTCGCGCCGATCAGCGCGAAGAAGCGCAGCAGCGCGATGCCGAGCACGAGGCCGGGAATCACGAGCGGCGACAGCAGCAGCCCGTTCAGGAACGCGCGGCCGGGAAACGTCGCGCGGCCGATGGCGAGGCCCGCCGGCAGCGCGATCGCGAGCGACAGCGTCGCCGACGCGAACGCGAGCTTCACGCTGTTGAAGAACGCGGTGACGAAGTCGGGATAGTCGAGGATCGCGCGGAACCAGCGCAGCGAGAACCCGTGTGTCGGCAGTGTCAGCGTCTCGTCGGGCGTGAACGCGACGAGCACGACGATCACGAGCGGCGCGAGCACGAACAGGATCACGAGCGTGTGGAAGGCGAGGGCAAAGGGGCCGTTCTTTCTCATCGCGATGCGCCTCCGAGGCTGCGCGCGTAGCGGCGTTCGAGCACGCGGTAGTAAGTGAGCATCACGACGAGGTTCGCGACCAGCAGCAGCACGGCGATCGTCGCGCCGAGCGGCCAGTTCAGCGAGCCGAGGAATTCGTCGTAGACGGCCGTGGCCGCGACCTTCAGCCGGCGTCCGCCGAGCAGGCCCGGAATCGCGAACGCGCTCGCCGACAGCCCGAACACCATCAGGCTGCCCGACAGCACGCCCGGCATCAGCTGCGGCAGCACGATGCGGCGCAGCGTCGTGAACGGCGATGCGCCGAGCGACAGCGCCGCATGCTCGGTCTGCGGATCGAGCCGCTGCAGCGCGGTCCACACCGGGATCACCATGAACGGCAGCATCACGTGCACCAGCGCGATCACGATCGCGAAGGTCGTGTATTCGAGCTTGTACGGCCCGAGGCCGGCGAGCCCGAGCGCCTGGTTCACGAGCCCGCTCGTGTTCAGCAGCATGCTCCAGCCGAACGCGCGCACGACGACCGACACCAGCAGCGGCGCGAGGATCGCGAGCAGGAACAGCGAGCGCCACGGGTCGCGCATTTTCGACAGCACGTATGCCTCCGGCGTGCCGATCGCGACGCAGATCGCGGTCGTCAGCGCGGCGATGCCGAACGTGCGCGCGAAGATCGTGTGGAAGTACGACGAGCCGAGCACTTCCGCGTAGTTGCCGAACTGGAACGCGGCGATCGGGCCGGTGGCCGGATCGAAGCGGTAGAACGTCAGCATGAACGTCATCGCGAGCGGCACGAGCACGAGCGCGGCGAACAGCGCGAACGCGGGTGCGCACATCAGCCACAGCGGTGCGTGGGCGCGCCACGTCGCGCGCATGGTGGGCGCGGCGGCGGCGCGTGCCGGTGCGGCGTCGGCGGACACCGCGGCCGAGCGCGCAAGCGCGGCCGGCGCGCCGTCATTCGGGAGTGGACGGGCAGGCTGTCGCATTCAGGCCTCCCGGCGCATCACGCGCACCGCGTCGCTGTGCCAGTCGATCCCGACCGGCGCGCCTTCCGCGAGCGGCTCCGTGCCTTCGTTCTGGCAGCACACGAGCACTTCGCCGAGCGCGCTGTCGACGCGGTACAGCCACTGGCTGCCGAGGAAGAAGCGGCTCGTGACGGTCGCGGCGAAGCGGCCCGCGTCGGGCGCGCACAGCCGCAGCTTCTCGGGACGGATGCAGACCGACACCGCATCGCCGATGCGCATGTCGCGCTCGCGCGCCGGCAGGTGCGCGAGCCGGCCCGTTTCCGCGAGATCGTGACCGAGGTCGATGCGGATCGCATCGCCGTCGTGCGCGACGATCGTGCCGGGCAGCAGGTTCGCCTTGCCGATGAACTGCGACACGAAACGGTTCTCCGGGCGCTCGTACGCGCGGTACGGCGTATCGGTCTGCGTGATGCGGCCGGCTTCCATCACGACCACGCGGTCGCTGATCGACAGCGCTTCCGACTGATCGTGCGTGACCATGATCGTCGTCGTGCCGATCTTGCGCTGGATCGCGCGCAGCTCGAACTGCATGTCCTCGCGCAGCTTCGCGTCGAGGTTCGACATCGGTTCGTCGAGCAGCAGCACCGGCGGCTCGATTACGACCGCGCGCGCGATCGCGACGCGCTGCCGCTGGCCGCCCGACAGCTCGCGCGGGAAGCGGTGCGCGAGCGCGTCGAGACGCACGAGCGCGAGGGCCGCGCGGATGCGCTCGGCGCGCTCGGCCTTGTCGACGCCGCGCATGTCGAGGCCGAAGCCGACGTTCTCGGCGACGCTCATGTGCGGAAACAGCGCATAGCTCTGGAACACGATGCCGAGCCCGCGCCGGTTCGGCTTCAGGTGCGTGATGTCCTGCCCGTCGAGCGCGATGCGGCCGCGCGTGACGTCGACGAAGCCCGCGATCATCTGCAGCGTGGTGGTCTTGCCGCAGCCGGACGGCCCGAGCAGCGACACGAATTCGCCTTGTTCGACCGACAGGTTGACGTCGGCGACGGCAGTGAGTTCGCCGAAGGTTTTCGTCAGATCCGTAAGCGTGAGAAACGACATGGGAAGCTCCGGGTTCGCACACCGCGTGGCCGGTGTACCGATGTGGCGGACTCTAGCCAGCCATATTTCGGAGCGTCAATTTCGAATTCTGCTGAACGGGAGGAATTTCTGAAAAATTCCATTGAACGGAACGGTTGGAGAAATCGCGAGCGAATCGTTCCGCTGGGTGGCGCGTGGCAATGCCGCGAAATGCACGCGTCAATCCCGTGCACACCCGGATGCCCGCGGAATTTCGGCGGGACGACAATGGCGGTTCACGTATTCCGTTCAATGAAATCATCGAGGAGAGCCGGCATGCAGGAATCCCATTCGACGGGAACGTCGCCGGCCGCACGCGCGCCGCGCCCGGACGAGGACGCCGTCGATGCGGCCGATGCGGCCGGCGCACCGGGCACCGGCATGCTGCAGCGCGCGTTCGCGATCCTGCGCGCGCTGGCCGGCATGCAGCAGGACGGCGTGCGCGTCACGCATCTCGCAAAGGCCGTCGGCCTCACGCAGGGCACCGCGCACCGGATCCTGCAATCGCTGATCGCGGAAGGGATGGTCGAACAGGACGAGCAGTCGAAGCTGTACCGGCTGAGTGTCGATTTCTTCGCGCTCGCCGCGCAGGCCGGCAACCCGAGCAGCATGCGCACGTTGTGCCGTCCCGCGCTGCTGAGGCTGTGCGCCAGCCTCGGCGAGACCATCTTCCTGCTGGTGAAGAGCGGCTTCGACGCCGTGTGTCTCGACCTGTGCGAGGGGCCGTTTCCGATCCGTTCGTTTACCGGCGACATCGGCGGCCGCATCGCGCTCGGTGTCGGACAGGGCAGCCTTGCGATCCTCGCGTTCCTGCCGGAAGCGGAACGCGAGGAAGTGATCCGCTTCAACGTGCCGCGCATTCGCGGCTACGGCGTGCTCGACGAGGTGTACCTGCGTACCGAGATCGAACGCGTGCGGCAGCTCGGCTACGCGGGCCGCAACAGCGGCGTGCTCGACGGGATGGCCGGTGTCGCGGTGCCGATCCTCGATCGCACTGGCTATCCGGTCGGCGCGTTGAGCGTCGGCACGCTCGCGTCACGCCTCGGTGACGACCGGATGCCGATGGTCGTCGAACTGCTGCGGCGCCAGGCCGACGCGATCGGGCCACGTACCAATCCGTTCGATGCCGCGTTGCGGCGGCCAATGCACGGGTTATCAGGGAAAACCGTATAGCCGCCTCACGCGTCGCCGTTTCGTCAGCTTGCTTACGCAAGCCATTCACGTCCGATCAAAACGCACCGCGTCCAGTGGGCCCGCGTGCTTTCGTTTCCCTTGCGGGGCCGCGTGACCCCCGCTCATTTCCCCTCCATCGCCTCTCATTCGATTTTCAACTGCCGGCCAGTTGAACATTTCATTTCTTGATGTGATTGCGGCTGGATACCATCCAGCGACTGTCTATACAACCCGGTCGGGATGCATGGGCAGGACCAACAAAACACAACATCGATGAGCAGGTTTGGAGAGGAGATGACGGAGATGGTGCGAATGAAGGGTGGGAAGACGGGCGTCGCAATGGGCGTTGCAATGGGCGCCGCGATCGCAATGCTGTTTGCCGGCGCCGCGCACGCGCAGTCGACGGTGACGCTGTACGGGATCGTCGACGCGGGCGTGACCTACACGAACAATGCGAAGGGCCATTCGCTGTGGCAGTTCACGGGCGGCAACGAATCGGGGCCGCGCTGGGGCTTGATCGGCGCCGAGGATCTCGGCGGCGGCCTGAAGGCGAACTTCCGCCTCGAGAACGGCTTCAACGTCGCGAACGGCGCGCTCGGGCAGGGCGGCCGGATGTTCGGGCGTTCGGCGTGGGTCGGCCTGAGCGGCGCGAACTGGGGCGCGGTGACGCTCGGCCGCCAGTACAACTCGACGCAGGACATCCTCGGTTCGCTGCAGATGAGCAGCTTCCTCGCGCAGTACTCGACGCACCCGTTCGACAACGACGACATCAACAACACGTTCCGTCTCAACAACGCGGTGAAGTACGTGTCGCCGACGATCGCGGGCCTGCAGGCGAACCTCGTGTACGGCTTCTCGAACTCGACCGGCTTCGCGAACGACAACAGCTGGAGCGCGGGCGTCACGTACGTGAACGGGCCGCTCAACGCGGGCGCCGCGTATGCGCGCGTGAACCATCCGGCGGTCAGCACGAGCGGCGCAGTTGCTTCGGACAACTACTATCCGTCGTCGGCATCGGTGTTCGGTGCGAGCCTCGGGAGCGCGATCCGCCAGCAGATCTGGGGGGCGGGCGGCAGCTACGCGATCGGGCCGGCAACGCTCGGCCTGCTGTACACGGGCTCGAACTTCGGCCAGGCGACGGGCGGCGCGCTGCGTTTCAACAACTACGAAGGCAGCCTGCGCTACATGGTCACGCCCGCGCTGATGGCGGCGGCCGGCTACACCTATACGCAGGTCGCGCGTGCCAGCGAAAGCGGCCATTACCACCAGGTATCGGCCGGCGTGCAATACCTGTTGTCCAAGCGCACCGACGTGTACGTGAACGGCTTCTACCAGAAGGCGTCGTCGGGTGTCGGCCACGCATGGATCGACGGCACCGACAGCGCATCGACGACGACGTCGCAGGTGGCGGTGGTGGTCGGCATCCGCCAGAAGTTCTGATGTTCTGACGCACACGCGCGTCTTCCGGAGGAGGCACTCATGAAACTGAAACTGTTGCTGGCGGCGTTGCCGTTCGTCGGGATGTATACGGGCGGCTCGCTTGCCGACGCGCGTCCGCTGCTGTTCGGGCTGCCGTTCCTGCTCGTCTGGAACCTGGTCTGGATGGCGGCTACGGCCGCGATTCTCGCGATCCTGTTCCATCTCGACGAGCGCGACACGGCCCGCGCCGGCCGTTCGGGAGACGCGCGATGAACGCTTCGATCGTCATCATCGCGGCGTTCGCCGTGTTCGCGCTCGCCATCGGCGTGATGGCGCGCCGCGGCCGCAAGCTCACGCTCGAGCAGTGGGCGGTCGGCGGGCGCGGCTTCGGCTCGCTGCTCACGTTCCTGCTGATGGCCGGCGAGGCGTTCTCGACGTTCTCGTTCCTCGGCGCGAGCGGCTGGACCTACAGCAAGGGCGTGCCCGCGTTCTACATCCTGTCGTACGGCTGCCTCGCGTTCGTGATCGGCTACTGGATGCTGCCGGCGATCTGGCGTTACGCGAAGGCGCGCGGGCTCGTGTCGTTCGCCGACTACTTCGCGTCGAAGTACGACAGCCGCGCGATCGGCGTGCTGGTGTCGATCGTCGCGGTGTTCGCGATGGTGTCGCTGCTGATGATCCAGTTGCGCGGGCTCGGCGTGATCGTGTCGGAGATGTCGTACGGGCTGATTCCGCAGGCGGCCGCGATCTGGATCGCCGCGACGCTGATGGCGGTGTACATGGTCGTGTCGGGCATCCACGGCTCGGCGAGCATCGCGATCTTCAAGGACGTGCTGATCCTCGCGATCGCGATCTTCCTCGGCCTGTACCTGCCGATGCATTACTACGGCGGGCTCGGCGAGATGTTCGCGAAGATCGACGCCGCGCACCCCGAACTGCTGCGCATGCCGGAGCACGGCTTCAACCTGAGCTGGTACAACTCGACGATCCTGCTCACGTCGCTCGGCTACTACCTGTATCCGCACGGCTTCACCGCGATCTACGTCGCGAAGGACGAGCGCGCGCTGCGCCGCAACGTGATCCTGATGCCGCTGTACCAGGTGCTGATCGCGTTCCTGTTCCTCGTCGGCTTCGCGGCCGTGATGACCGTGCACGGGCTCGAAGGCGCGCAGACCGATCTCGCTTTGCTGCGGCTCGTGAAGCAGACGTTCCCTGCGTGGTTCGTCGGCATCGTCGGCGGCACGGGGCTGCTCACCGCACTGGTGCCGGGATCGCTGATCATGCTGAACGCATCGACGACGATCGCGCGCAACATCTACCGCGAAGGCTTCGCGCCGAACGCGACCGACCGCGAGGTGACACGCGTCGCGCGCATCGCACTGCCGGTCTTCACGCTGGTGGTCGTCTACTTCGTGCTGCGCGGCGGCGCGACCTTCGTCACGCTCGCGATCTTCTCGTCGAGCCTGCTCACGCAGCTCGTGCCGATGCTCGCCTCGAGCTTCCTGAAGCGGCCGTTCGGCACGCGTGAAGGCGCGTTCGCGGGCATCGTCGCCGGCGCGATCGTGATCGCGATGACGAACTACTATGGCGTGACGCTCGCGTCGCTGTTCCCGGGCGCATCGAACACGCTGACGTCGATCAACCCGGGGCTCGTCGCGCTCGCGGTGAACGCGGTGGTGTTCGTCGTGATCAGCGCGGTGCAGCGCAAGCTGAAGGCGCGGGTCGCCGCGCCGGTCGGTTCGGCGTGACGGTTTTTCGAGCATGACGCCGTCGCCGGGCCGCCGGGGTTCCACCCGGCGGCCCGGTCGCTCGGCCGCTGGATGGCAGCAAGACCCATCGAACCACAACAGGACACCGAACAATGACGACCGAGGACAAGCGAGAGGGTATGCGAGAGGACGACCGCGAAGCGATCGACACGCTGATCGCGAACGGCTGCGTGATCACGATGGACCCGCAGCGGCGCGTGATCGAGAACGGCGCGGTCGCGGTCAAGGGCGAGCGCATCGTCGCCGTGGGCGGCACCGATGAACTGCAGGCGCGTTACCGTGCGGCGCGCACGATCGATGCGCGCCGCAAGGCCGTGCTGCCCGGCCTGATCGATGCGCATGCGCACGCGGGCCACGCGATGCTGCGCACGATCGGCGGCGCGGACGGCGATGCGTGGTCGGCCGCGGCCGAGACGATCTACACGCGTGCGTCCGACGAGGCGTTCTGGGAGGCCGAATCGCATCTCGCCGCGCTCGAACGCCTGAAGGCCGGCGTGACGACCGGCGTATCGCTGCTCGGCGGCGGCAATTCGATCATGCGCGTCGACGATCCGGTCTACGCGCGGCGCCATTGCGACGCGGTCGTGCGCACCGGTACGCGCTCGATCGTCGCGGTCGGCCCGTCGCGGCCGCCCGCGCCGCGTGCCTATACGCGCCACACGCCGGAGGGCAGCGACACGCGCGACATCGGTTTCGACACGATGTTCGACGTATGCGAGCGCATCGTCGATGAATGCCACGGCGATGCCGACGGCCGGATCCGCATCGCGCTCACGCTGCCCGTGTACGGGCCCGAACACGATCCCGAGCTGGCGTGGTACGAGCACGACTTCCGCGACCAGGCCGCATGCTACGGCGCGCTCGCACGCGAGCGCGGGCTGACGTTCACGCAGGACGGCCACCGCGCGGGCACGCTCGCGTTCGCGCATCGCGAGCTCGGCTTGCTCGGCCCGACGTCGTTCATGTCGCACAGCATCGACCTGACCGACGACGACATCGCGGCGTGCGTCGAGACGGGCACCGCGATCGTCCACAACCCGAGCGCGATCATGTCGATCATCGGGCGCTGCCCGGTGCCCGAGCTGATCGATGCGGGCGTGACGGTGGCGATCGCGTCGGACGGTGCGGCGCCCGATCGCGGCTACGACATGTTCCGCCACATGTGGCAATGCATGCATTACCACCGCCGGCATTTCCGCGACCCGGACGTGCTGCCGCACGGCAAGGTGCTGGAGATGGTGACGATCGACGCGGCGAAGGCGCTGTCGATCGATCACGAGGCCGGTTCGCTCGAAGCCGGCAAGCTCGCGGACATCATCCTCGTCGACCTGTTCCGGCCGCACATGATGCCGATGAACATGCCCGTGTATCGCGTGACGTGCTTCGCGAACGCGGCCGACGTGTGCATGACGATGGTGGGCGGAAGGGTGCTGATGGAGGATCGGCGCGTGCTGTCGGTCGACGAGAACGCGGTGCTCGAACGGGTGAACGAAGTCGCGGCAATCACGATCGAGCGCAGCGGGTTGCGTCATTTGCTCGACGAGCCGAAGACGCTGTGGGGGCGGAGCCGCTATTGAGCGGGCGGGTGGGCGTTGTCGTGCGGTGGCGGGCCGGCGAGGCCGGCCTGTTCGTTCGACAGCGCCGCTGAATCGGCGGCGATGCTCCGGTCTGTCGATTCCAGTGTGGTCGAAACAACGACCGCATGGAACCTGCGCCATCGAGAGCGATCGTTGGGCTACTTCGTTCGCGATCGATAGAGCGTCGGCCAGTCGCCGCCTTGAACGCCGCCACACGTTTTCTGCTGCGACACAGCCGACATCCGGAACGCATGGCCATCCCAGATCCAGCTGGCCTGAAAGCCGCAATCGGCCAGCCCGCGTCCCTTGCCGAAGGTGGACAGCGTGCCGGTAGCCGGGTCGAAGTCCGGTTCGACCAGTGAAGGGTCTGAAAAGCCCCCTTCAGGAATCGGCAGCTTGACGGGCTCCGGTTTTCCGCCGCCGATACGCGGTGCGATGAACACATCCGACGAACCCTGGTAGGCGCCCATGATGCATGGAAGAAACACGAGCGCGTTGTGCTTGTCGAGTGCATACGCTGCTTCATGGAGATAGCGCGACGCATTCTCCTCGCAACTGCTGGCATCCCGGATTCGTTTCGCGCGCGCGATCAGGTGTTCTTCTTCCTGATCGGACAACTGCGACGTGATCTTCCGCTTCGGTACGACGGGCAGTGACGGAGCGGGTGTGACCTGCGACGCAGGGGCAGGCCCCTTGCGGATCAACGCGGTAGTTCCCCCGATGCGCCCTTGCCGGTCATCGATACGCAGGAGCGCGGCGACCATGCCATCGAGCGGAACATAAGCGCCTGCATGCTCGCCGAACTGAAGCTTCGTGCCATTGCGAAGGCGTGAGACGAAGGCCGCCACAGCTGCCGGTTGCGTGGTCGACAAAGTCGCTATCCCGTCGTCGAATTTCTCGCTCCAGGCCGAGTCGTCCAGCCGCAGCGGCGCGTCGTCGACGCGCAGGTCATCGAGATTGATGCTGGTGTTGGTGGCGACGCTCAGCCGTACCGTGAGCGCGCCGTTCGGCCCGGCTGAGCGAATGAAGCGCAAGTCCGCGCCGGTCTCGCCATCGTTCGCGAGACCCTTCGCCTCGCAGGTCAAACCGTTGTCGCAGGCGACCAGCCATGACTTGTAGGTGTCGTAGCTGGGCGCGCCGGGTTCCTGGGCAGACGCCGCGGCGGCGTAAAGCGCAACGAGCGCCGTGCCCACCGCAAGGGCACGAGTTTTCATGTGCTTCCACGGAGTTGAGGATGGCGTGAATCGTAACGCAAGTGACGCGCCGGAAATGAAAGCGTCCCGGAGCGGCGCGGCCTGAGTCGACGCAATGGTCGAATCGTTTTGCGCACGTGCGCCTGCCCATTGTTCGTTCCGGTTACGCCACAAACCCCGGATACGGTTCGATTGATTGCAACGCGCCGGCATGGCCGCGCCGGGGCCGGTTGTAACATGCGTGGTGGTGAATCGGCGCAACCCTGACGGAGCAAACACATGGAGCCGGTAGGTATCTATGCTGCTGTATCGATTGGCAGGACACAGTTGAGCCGATTCTATGCCGACTGGGGTGATGCGCTGATCGACGATGTTCGATGCATCCTGGGCATCAAGCCGGGGCTGCAGCCGGATAGTCAGGGCGGATTCGTGGATCCGGCAACCGGGTGGTATCACCATCCCGGCAACAAGCTGGTCATCCGGTATGACGCGGACACGGAGACGCTGTTCTATTTCTACCAGCTTGAATTACGCGATCCGGACAGCATGGCCGGCATTCCGTCCTTTCAGGCATTCACCCGCATTGCGGGGTATCGGCACGAAGCCGATGCGGACTATGTCGCATTTTCGCCGAGTGCGCCGAATTTCCTGAGCGACCGGCTCTGGCGTGTCTATCGATTCATGCATGACGGGCTGAGCACGATTGAGATCGATGCACTTCCGGACGATCGACAGCGCGAGATGGACAGGTTGTCCTGGCAATACTACTGGGGGCCGATCGAAGCGATGTTCCAGAGGGCAGATCGACGCGAGGACGTTTCCTATTTCAATCGCTTCTTTCCGCAGCATTGCCTGGATCGGCAGCTTCTGTCCTTGCTGAATGTCGACATGCCTGCCGACGATCCGCGAATGACGCCGGCGCCTTATCCCCGCGGTTACTGAAGGCGCGTCAAGCGCACCGCTTCTCGATCCACCGCCTCAGCGTCGATAGATGAATTCCAGATCGGTCGATTCCCCGACCTTGAAATCGTACGTACCGACACGCGTGAACCCTGCCTTCTCATAGAAGGCAATCGCCTTCGCGTTGCCGGACCACACGCCAAGCCATACCGGGCCGGGCCGTTCCGTTGCCAGATACTCCAGCGCGGAGTCGAACAGGGCGCGCCCGGCGCCGGTTCCTTGCGTACCCCGCCGAAGGTAGATCTGATGGATCTCGCCCGAACCTTCCGCGACGTCCGGGTGCGGAAGCTTGCACGGCCCCGCGTGCGCATAGCCGACCAGCGTGCCGTCGTCGCTTTCAGCGACCCACGTGCGGCATTCGGGATCGTCGAGCTGGCCCGTGATCGTTTCTACCGAGTAGGTTCGGGCCTCGTACGCAGCCAGGTCGTTCGGCGGGTAGTCGATGCCGAATCCGTCCTGCAGAAAGGTTTCGCGAAACGTGTCGCGTTTCAATTCGGCAAGCGGGACGGCATCGGACAGGGTTGCAACGCGGATCAACATGAGGGATGGCTCGGTTCGTCGGTCGGGCCGACAGTTTATCCCGGGTGACGTCGGTCTCGCGAGCATCCGGTCGACCCGGCGATCCGCATTACCCGCCCGGTGCCCATGTCGATGACGAAGACGGTGGTTGTCCTTCGGCGGACATGCTAGGATTTTCCGCAAACAACCTCGGAGACTGCCATGCCGTTCATCTGCGAAAACGTTGAATGCCGCGCCGTGCTCGCACGCGGGCAGGTCAGACCCCATCAGGAGGACGCGGGGTGGTGCTTCTACTGCCCGGACTGCAAAGCCAGGAACGAGTTGATGTACGCCGACACGGCCGGCGGTGCGGTCGAACTGATTCAGCCGGAGCGCGCCAGTCCTCCGCACAAGGTGGTGGCGACGGCTCGACCGCTGGAGGATGGCAAGTACGCGGCGCAGCTGAGCGTTCAGCGGGCGCTTGCCGTGAAGGGTACGTATGGAGCCGAGGAGCACTGGGATCAGCTCGGTGTGTTCGGCGACGCGCAGGAAGCCGTCGAGCATGCGAGGTCTTTTGCAACGGATTTATTGCAGCGAGCGGCGTAGTCGATATCGTTCGGTGAACGAAGAAGAGGTGTGCGCATTCATGCGCGACACCTCTTCGTGTTGTCCGCTGCGCGTCCGTCAGTTGTAGATATCGAACGAGAAATACTTCTTCGCGATCCGCTGGTACGTCCCGTCCTGGATCAGGCTCGCAAGCGCCTGGTTGATCTGCGTACGCAGCGCGTCGTCATCCTTGCGCACGCCGATCGCCGAACCCACGCCGAGCGTCTTCGGGTCGTGCAGCGGCGGCCCCGCGAATTCGAAGTTCGCGCCCTTCGCGGTTTTCAGGAAACCGAGGTCGGCCTGCACCGACGATTGCAGCGATGCATCGAGCCGTCCCGACACCAGGTCCTGGTAGACGAGATCCTGCGTCTGGTACGTGCGGACGATCACGCCCTTCGGCTCCCAGTAGGTGCGCGCGTAAGTCTCCTGCGTCGAACCCTGCTCGACGCCGACGCTCTTGCCCCGCAGCGATTCGGGCGTCGGCTGCAGGTTCGAGCCGCGCCGCGCGACGAGCCGGGGCGGAACGTTGTTGATCTTGTCGGTGAATGCGATCTGCGCGAGGCGCTTTTCGGTCACGCTCATCGACGACAGCACGCCGTCGAACTTGCGCGCCTTCAGCGCCGGGATCATCCCGTCGAACGCGTTCTCGACCCACACGCAGCGCACCTTCATCCGTTCGCAGATCGCATTGCCGAGATCGATGTCGAAACCGACGAGCTTGCCGTCGGGCGCGAGCGATTCGAACGGCGCATAACTGGGGTCGACGCCGAGGCGCAGGACCGCCGGGTCCTTCGCGGCGGCGGCGCCTGCCGTCAGCGCGAGCGCAATGGCGAGAACGAGCTTTTTCATGAATGTCTCCAATACCGGTCGATGTTGTATGTGGTGAAGCGAACTGGCGGCCGACAGGCGTGACTGCCCGCGCCCGGCCACGCGCGGGCGGCTGGACGCTTTGCCGGAAGCGGCCGGCGAAGCGTCCGGATTCGAGAGGGGGATTTAGCGGGCGGCGCCGGTGATGCGCGCCATGCTGTGCCGGTAGCCGGCGGGCGAGAACACGGCGTTCAGCGCGGCCATCGCGGCGATCACGCCGAGATGCATCCACCAGGCGGTCGCGAAGCCGCCGCCCGCGTCGCGCAGCCAGCCGATCAGCCAGGGGCTCGCCGCGACGGTCAGGAAGCCGATGCCCTGCACGAATGCGGCGAGCGCGCCCGCGAGCCGCGCATCGGGCAGGTGGTCGAGCGTGACGATCAGGCTCATCGAGAAGAAACCGCCGAGACCGAGGCCGACGCATGCGACCCAGAACCAGGGCGCGAACGCGGGCAGCGTCGCGAACCCGGCGAAGCCGGCCGCCTGCAGCGCGAGCGTGAGCCACAGCACGGCGCGGCGGTCGGGCGAACCTTTGGCGAGCAGCGGCATCGCGAGCGCGCCGGTCGCCTGGAACAGCGCCATCCACGCGAGCAGGTTGCCGCTCGCTTGCGGGCTCATGCCGATGCTGCGGTAGAACGCAGGCAGCCATGCGACGAGGCTGGCGTAGCCGCTGTTGCTGAGCCCGAAGAACAGCGCGAGCTGCCATGCGCGCGGAATGCGGGCGAACGCGGTGAGCGGCGCTGTCGCGGCCGTCGCGTGCACGGCGTCGCGCGGTGCCTTTGCGCGCCACAGCGCGAGCGTGACGAACGCGGGCACGGCCCACACGGCGAGCGCGAGATGCCAGCCGCCGTGCGCGGCGAGCCACGGGCTCGCGACCGCGCCGAAGGCGCCGCCGCCGACCAGCGCGGCCGAATAGAGGCCCATCGCGAGCGGCAGCCGGCCGGCGAACCAGCGCTTCGCGAGGCCGGGCACGAGCGCCTGGACCACGGCGACGCCGGCGCCCGCGACGATGGCGGTCGCGATCAGGCCGGCGCTGCCGCCCGTCCACAGGCGCGCGGTGCAGCCCGCCGCGATCAGCGCCAGCGCGACGGTCAGCGCACGCTGCTCGCCGACGCGTCGCGCGAGCCCGACACCGGCTCCGGCGACGACCCCCATCAGCACGAACGGCAGCGTGGTCAGCAGCGCGGCCGCGCGAAAGCCGAGGCCGGTGTCGGCGCGCACGACGTCGAGCACGGGGCCGAACGCGGTCAGGAACGGACGCAGGTTGAGGCCGGCCAGCACCAGCAGCGCGAGCGCGCCATGGGACACGGAAGCCGCATGCGGGCGGCGGACAGCTTGCGCGGTGCCGGGGTCGGACATCGGGATGCTCCAGGGAGGGGCCGGTGGCCCTGTGATGCGATGCCGAAAGGGTAAGCGCGTGTTACGCCAGGTGAAAATTAAATATTCGACTGGGAATCAGTGCGGAATGCGATGGTCACGCGTAGTGAACTTGCCGTCGGCCATCGAGGCTCGATTGGCTTTGGCGTTGGAGGTGTTGCCTGTCGGAACCCGGGATCGTTGCCCCGAGGCTGGCAATCGACGCGCCGATAGTGACGGCGCGTCGAAGCTGGATCATTTGCTCTTTGATATGGATTGCATTTGCACGAACTCGCTAAACTCGCCCCGATAATTTCGGGTGCCTTCACGCGTATAACTGAGAAGCTGCGATTTTGGCATGCTGATCGTCACGCATCTGAGCCGATCGTATTTGTCGCGCTCCATCGAACGCAGAGGCTCATCCGTCCATGGCGCCCGCAGCCAGCTTGCCGTCGCTGCATCACAGTTTCGCGCTTTGATAAGCGTTGCCTTGTGATCCTTGCTTGTGTAGTCCAATGCGTCCGTCGATGTGTGTAGCACCGTGCGGTTCAATACGTCGCTTGCGGACCGAGAGTCATTTCGAGCCGGAAGAGCAAGTGGCTGATGAGTCGTCCCTGGTTCGTCACGTCGTACTTGCAATTCAAGAACAACGGTCGATCCAATTCTGCTCAGTATGTTCACGTTGGTTAAAGTGATGGCCTCGTCTTTTTTCGGTTCGCACTTGACGCCATAAAGTGCGAGGGACGAACACTGGGTAGATGACAGGGATATTGATGAAGCACGGAAATTTCCAAGTTCAAGTGCATTGACAGGTGCTTTCGGGATCATCGCCATGCTTTGTGATGCCATGTTGCTCGTAGCAAAAAATACGCCGATCGCGGCGAGCCCGGATATCCAGAGTTGTCGTCGAACGTTGACCAGTTGGAAATACATGACGTTGAACATGGCCAGATACGCGATCATCAGCCCCAATGCTCGAACTGCGTGCGCAGGACCGTTCGCCTGTGCTAGCTGAAGTGCCAGCATCAGTGGAAGCAGGCTGAAAAACGTATATGGGACTGCGACGGCCAATCGAGCAACGCGCATCGACGGTTTTGCTGTGGGCTGGCGTGGGGGGCCTGCATTTGCGTCCTTGATGCGCCGATTCCGTTCCCCGGTCATTTCTACTTTGGCAAGCAGATAGGTCGCGAATGTCGCGAGGAAAATTACAATTACATATACGTAAGGACGGACCAGGCTGGTGCTTAAGATTATTGAATTGTCTTCATCCTGCGGCGATGCTTTATCCGGGGTGGGAAGCAGCGGATGCGTCGGGTCCAGTCCAACTCGATGCGAGAGATAAAGGAAAACAAGTGCACAAAATCCGAAGCACAGGAGTAGTCTCAATGTGTTTCTAATCCATGGGATAATTTCATTTCCAAAAATGACCAACACAACAGCGAAGACAAGCTGTAGCAACATGATCAGTTTGACAAGAGTCGGGTCAACCGGCCATATGAAATCGGCCACTCCTTGGGAAGGCAGCAGTAGGCTGAAAATCAGCACTGGCAGTGCGGTTACTGCGAATAGAAAGGACGGGCTGAAGATTTCGGAGCGCATTGTTTTGAATGCTTGCACTGTCGGTTCGATTGTTTGCGTGCGTTTGTCAAATACGTGTGCGTACTCGGGTTTTTCGGGCAACACCTGCTCGAGAAGGTATCGAGAGACGATTGCAGGTGCGACATATGAAAAACTCAATGCCCCAACGACCAGTACCCCGGTCACGAAAGCTGCTGCGAACAGGCCCGTGACGTCGCCCAATGTGAATTCAGGTATCTGCCCAATCAGGCAGCAATACCATAGAAGAAGTAAGCCGCCGCTACCCGTGCTGACGAATCCAATTGCCACTATCGGGTTGTTCTTCGCGTATTCCTTTGCCCATACAAGAAAGTGAAGCCAACGTGATTCCTGGTTTTTCATCTCGATGTGTAATTTATTGGGAAAAGTAGAGAATTACCAAGAAATACATACGCTATTGATAGTTTTTGTTGATCGGTGTGCGTGGTGTTATTGGTGGTTGGGTGTGTGTAACAGACACGAAGCCGAATGGCGCTGAAATCCACAGACAATCGTGACTAGCCAACCAGTTTGGATTGGAACTGGTGCGAAAAAACAAGCATTCGCGGACGAGGTGCGTCACACAATCAAGGAGATTCGTCGTTTATTGAAGAGGGCGACCGTTACGCGAATCGCTGAATTTCGTATTTCTCGCGGGCCGCGACAAGCGCCCGAATGCGCGCGCGGTCGTCCGCCGTCTCCGGCGTAAAGATCACGAGCGTCTGGTCGGGCCGGCCGCTCACGGCGAACGCCGCGTATTCGAGCGCGATTCGCCCGACGGCGGGATGGTGGATCTCCTTGGTCCCTTCCTCGTGCGAGCGAATATCGTGGTCGCGCCACAGCGCGTCGAACTCGGCGCTCGTCGCGCGCATCTCGCCCACGAATGCCTGCACGGCCTGCGTTGCGCCGCCGCGCGCGACGTCGGCGCGAAACGCGCCCACCGCGAACTGCGCGACGCGTGCCCAATTCGCCTGCACGCCGCGCACGTGCGGATCGACGAAGATGAGCCGCAGGATGTTGCGCCGTTCCGGCGATAGCTTCGCGTAGTCGGTCAGCGTCGCGGCCGCCGCGTTGTTCCACGCGATGACGTCCCACGTCGCCGAGCGCACGATCGCGGGGCTCGCGTCGAGCGAATCGAGCACGTGCTGCACGCGCGGCGACACGTGGTCGGTCGCGTGATAGCGCACCTCCGGCGGATGGCCGACACCGATCAGGAACAGGTGCTCGCGTTCGGCGTCGTTCAGCTGCAGCGCGCGGGCGAGCCGGTCGAGCACGTCGGCCGACGGTGCGCCGCCGCGCCCCTGTTCGAGCCACGTGTACCACGCGGCGCTCACGTGCGCGCGCTGCGCGACTTCCTCGCGTCGCAGGCCCGGCGTGCGGCGCCGCGTGGCCGGCAGCCCGAGCGCGGCCGGGTCGAGTTTCTCGCGGCGGTCCCGCAGGTACGCGCCGAGCAGGTTGTCGGGGGTGTCAGCCATATCCTGTTAGTTCGTTTACCGGTAAACCGTCACGACTTCACCGCGAGCGGCCGTCGACAGATAGTAAGCCTCCATGCCATCCGGAGGTACTGAACATGCGTGTCTTTGTTACTGGAGCGTCGGGATTCGTCGGCTCGGCCGTGGTTGCCGAACTCGTGGCCGCCGGGCACTCGGTGCTCGGTCTCGCGCGGTCCGACGCGGCCGCCGCGTCGGTTGCGGCGGCGGGTGCCGACGTCCATCGCGGGTCGCTGGAGGACCTCGACAGCCTCACGCGCGGCGCCGACGCCGCCGATGCGGTGATCCACACGGGATTCAATCACGACTTCTCGCGCTTCGCGCAGAACTGCGAACTCGACCGTCGCGCGATCGAGACGATCGGCGCGGCACTCGCGGGCTCGGCGCGGCCGCTGGTCGTCACGTCGGGCCTCGCGCTCGTCGCGCCCGGGCGTGCGGCGACGGAAGACGATCCGCACGTGCCGGTGTCGTCGGTCTATCCGCGTGCGTCGGAAGCGGCCGCGGTCGCGCTGGAGGCGCGCGGCGTGCACGCATCGGTCGTGCGTCTGCCGCCGTCCGTGCACGGCGACGGCGATCACGCCTTCGTGCCGCGCCTGATCGCGTTCGCGAGGGAGAAGGGAGTGTCGGCCTTCGTCGGCGATGGCGGCAACCGCTGGCCTGCCGTGCACCGGCTCGATGCGGCGCGCGTGTACCGGCTCGCGGTCGAACGCGGCGCGGCCGGCGCGCGTTATCACGCGGTCGACGATACGGGCGTGCCGTTCCGCGACATCGCGGAGGTGATCGGCCGGCGGCTCGACGTGCCGGTCGTCGCGAAAACGGCGGCCGAAGCCGGCGAGCACTTCGGCTGGTTCGCGATGTTCGCGGGGATGGATGCGCCGGCAACGAGCGAGCGCACGCGCGCATCGCTCGGCTGGGCACCGACGCAGCCGGGGCTGCTGGCCGATATCGACCGGCCGCGGTATTTCGAAGGCTGAGCGGGCGGCGGTCGTGCGGCCGCCTGCGACGGCCGCACCCGCCGCTCGCGTGACACCCTTCACACCGCGACGACGATTTTCCCGGCCCGCGCGCCGGCTTCCCCGTATCGATGCGCGTGCACGATGTCGTCGAACGCGAACGTGCGATCGATCAGCGGCTTCAGCGTGCGCGGCCGCTCGCCAGGCCACGCGTCATTCGACCGGATGCAGATCCTGAAGCAGCGTCGGCACGAGCTCCGACACGGTCGGATGGATGTGCATCGCGCGGCTGATCGTCGTGTACGGCGCGCCCGCGGCCATCACGTCGAGCATCCCGTGCACGACTTCATCGCCCGTCACGCCGAGGATCGTCGCGCCGAGGATCGCATGGCTGTCCGCGTCGACGATCACCTTCATGAACCCGAGGCTTTCGCCTTTTTCCACCGCGCGGCCGACGCGTGTCATCGGGCGCGTGCCGACGAGCAGCCGGCGGCCGGTCTGCTTCGCTTCCGCGAGCGTCATGCCGACGCGGCCGAGTGGCGGATCGACATACATCGCGTACGCCGTGATGCGGTCGGACACCTTGCGCGGATCGTTATCGAGCAGGTTGGCCGCGACGATCTCGTAGTCGTTGTATGCGGTATGCGTGAACGCGCCGCGCCCGTTGCAGTCGCCGAGCGCCCAGATGCCGGGCACGTTCGTGCGCAACTGCTCGTCGACCTCGATATAACCGCGCGCATCGGTCGCGACACCCGCACGGTCGAGCCCGAGGTCGTCGGTATTCGGCACGCGTCCGACCGCGAGCAGCAGGTGCGAGCCCGCGACCTCGCGGCCGCCGCCCGCGCAGTCGAGGCCGACCGCGATGCCGTCGCCGTCGCGCCGCGCGCTCAGGCAGGTCGCATCGAGCTGCACGTCGATCCCTTCGCCTTCGAGGATCTCGCGCACGGCCTGCGACACGTCCTCGTCCTCGCGGCGGATCAGGCGGGGGCCCTTCTCGACGATCGTGACCTGCGACCCGAAGCGGCGATACATCTGGCCGAATTCGAGCCCGACGTAGCTGCCGCCGACGATCACGAGGTGCGCGGGCAGGAAGTCGACGTCCATCATCGTCGAGTTGGTCAGGTACGGCACCGTGTCGAGGCCGGGCATCGCGGGCACCTGCGCGCGCCCGCCGACGTTGATGAAGATGCGTTCCGCCTCGAGCAGCGCGTCGCCCACGCGCACCGCATCGGCGCGCTCGAAGCGGGCGTGACCCTGAAACACGGTGGTGTTCGCGAGCCCGCGCACCCATTGCTCGACGCCGTGGTTCGAGCGGCCCGAGATCTGGTCCTTGCGTGCCTTCACGGCTTTCATGTCGACGGTGACGGGGCCGCCGACCGACACGCCGTATTCGCCGGCCCGCCGCGCGAGGTGCGCGGCGTACGCGCTCGCGATCAGCGTCTTGGTCGGGATGCAGCCGGTGTTCACGCAGGTGCCGCCGAAGCGGCCGCGCTCGATGATCGCGACCTTCATTCCGGCGGCGGACAGCCGCGCGGCGAGTGGCGGCCCGGCTTGCCCGGTGCCGATGACGATCGCGTCGAAGTGTTGCGTCATGACGTCCTCCTGTGCGGGTGCAGCGAGGGAACGCGTGCGGGCGAGCCGCGTGCGAGGCCGGGGCCGGCGCACGGTCGCGCGACGGCGAGCGCCTATGGTAGTCCTGTTGGCGTGCGCTCGCGAGCGCCGGGGGGGCGGAGGCGGCGACGCGTGCCCGGGCTCGGCCGTGTCCGCGCCGGCCGGTGTGCGATGCAAGCGGTCGCGACGCGTTGCGCCGGCCGCGTCAGTCCTTGCGCGTCCACTGACCGAACGACACCGGCCGGTGCGCGTCGGCGCGCGTGACGGTCACGTGATCGGGCTGGTCGTCGAGCGGAAACGATTCGGTGACGATCCGGTTCGAAAACACCCAGCCATGCGTGTGCGGGTCGTAGCGGAACGTCACGTAGTCGGTCCAGTGCTGTCCGCACGCGACGAAGTTCTGCACGGTGAAATAGCGGCCTTTCACCGCGAAGCCGTTGTCGGCGGCATCGTCGGGATCGAACGGATCGCACTGGCCGCCTTCGTTCGCGCGCAGCACGACCTGGTCGTTGCGCGCGGCGAGCCGGAATGCGTGGTCGGCCTGCTCCTCGAAGATCAGCAGCGGGCGCGGCGACGGCTGCTCGCGCGTATCGACCGCCCGGTGCACGACGACGAGGAAGCTGTGCCGTCCGTTGTCGAGATCCGGCCCGGCTTGCGCGAGCAGCGGCTGGTAGCCGGCCGGCAGCTGCGCGGCGATCGACTTCGGCAGGTCGGCCGCGCGGGCGTCGAGCGAAAGCACGGCAAGCAGCGAGGCGAGCACGATGGGCAGGTGGAAAACGCGCATGACGGGGTGTCCGGTCGAAAAGAGAGAGGGTGGCCGATCGCGCGGGGCGACCAATCCCGCCCGGGAAACGCGGTGCCCGGCACCGGATGGAGCGCGACGGGCGGCGCGGATCTCGATCATGGCGGGCGGCGCGAAAGGCGCGACTGACGGGAAAGAGGGCCAGCATAGCAGCGCCACGCGGCTTTCGGCCATGTGCAAAGCGTGCCAGAATCGACGGCTCGACCGTCGAACACGACACGCAGGCGCCGGCGCTTCGGCGTCGCTTACCAAGGAGACTTCGATGACCGCATCGGCTGCCGTACTCGCCATCCTGGCTGCGCTGTTTCTCGGCGCGATGATTCCGGGCCCGAGCTTCGTGCTGGTTGCCCGCAATGCGATCGGGCTGTCGCGCCGCGACGGGCTGGCCACCGCGCTCGGCATGGGCATCGGCGGCATCGTGTTCGGCGGCGTCGCGCTGGCCGGGCTCTACACGCTGCTGCAGGCCGTCGAATGGCTGTACGTGGGCCTCAAGGTGGCGGGCGGCGCGTACCTGATCTACATGGCGTCGAAGATCTGGCGCGGCGCCGACCGGCCGATCGCGATGGACGATCCGCGGGCGATGGGCGGCGGCAGCGCGCGCAAGTCGTTCTGGACGGGCCTCACGACTCAGCTCAGCAACCCGAAGACGGCGATCTGGTACGGCAGCATCTTCGCGGCGCTGCTCCCGCAGCATCCGCCGCTGTGGTGCTATCTGGCGCTGCCGCCGCTCGTGTTCGGCGTCGAGTTCGGCTGGTACACGATCGTCGCGCTGTGCTTTTCCACGCGCCGGCCGCGCGAGCTCTACCTGCGCGCGAAGAAGTGGGTCGACCGCGTCGCGGCCGGCGCGATCACGCTGCTCGGGCTGCGGCTGATCCTGAACGCGCCGAAAGCGGGAATCTGAGCGCTTCCATTCCTGATCCGCATCGCACGGCGGCCGGCCATTCCAGCGGCCGGCCGCCGGCGCGTACCGCGCGTCGGCATCAGGCTTCGCTGAACCGCTCCAGCAGCGCCGCGAACCGCGTGTCGTCGGGAAACCCCTTCACTTCATAACGCACCGGGCGATGCCCGGTGGCCGTCATCAGGTCGCCGCACGTGTTCAGCAGCTCGGCCATCGGCACGTAGGCCGACTGTCCGGTCGACTCGCGATGGAGCGCGACGATATCCGTCTCGGGCAGCAGCGTGTGCACGCCGTCGCTCCATACGCCGACGCTGAACAGGCTGCCGTCCTGGCGCTTGTACACCGAGTAGGTCGCCACGAAAACGTCGGTGCCGTCGCGTTCATGCACGTCGTCGAGGAGCATCCGCTGATCCTGGTAGTCGCCCGCGAGCTCGCCGATGCGCAGCGCGGCCAGCTTCGTTTCGAGCCCTTCCGGTACGAAACGCCGCCACGCGGTGCCGTCCCAGCGCAGCATCAGCGGCGGCAGCGGGCGCGGCTGCGCCTGCGCCTGTTCGGCGAGGTCGACCATGGCGGCGAGCCCGGCCGGATTGCGGTCGCCGGTGAGCAGCAGCACCGCGCGGTTCGGCGCCATCACGACCGGCGCGCCGGCGATCGGCTGCCGGTGGAGCAGGTCGGTCAGCAGCAGCCGCGCCGCGTCATAGGAATCGTTGAATTGCGACAGGAACACGCCGTTCGGCAGCGCGGCCCACGGCGCCGACGATTCGGCCCGCAGGTTGTCGATCGCGATCTCGCATGCGTCGTCGAACGAGATGCCCCATTTGTCGAGCGTCGAGGTCGGCAGGCGCGCGATGTTGAACTCGCCGTCGTACGCGATGCCGATCTCGATGTTCTCGCACAGCGGCCGGAATGCCAGTTCCGTTACGCCGGGCTGCCCGGCCAGTTGCAGCGCGGTCACGCCGCGCTCGGTCGCGCTGCGGATCACGGGCCGCAGCTTCGCGCGTGCCGCGGCGAAATCCTCGGGGATCTCGTGCTGCATCATCGCGCTCGCCTGCCGTTTCAGCACGGTGTCGCGCTCGGACGGCTTCGCGGCCGCGTAGTCGCGGAACAGGTTGTGCAGGTTGATGATGTTCGACGGAGCATCCGACTGGACGAGACAGCCCTTCTCGTCCTCGTGGCGCCAGGTGCGCGTGTCGCCCGATGCGCGCAGCGTGGCGATCAGGCGTTCGGCGAAGGCCTGCGGGGTCGGCGGTTTGCCGAAACGGTCGCGCAGGCGCGTGACGAGGTTGGCAAGCATCGTGTGCGGTCGGGCCGGGCCCGTTTGTTGTCGTTGTGGGTCGGTGGCACCCGGTCTCGGGGGCGCAGCCCGCGGCCGGCACGCGTGGCCCGACGGGTGCTGAGATGGTAGCGCAACGCGGCGGGTATCGGCGGCCCGAATGCGCAACCGGCGGGCGACGCGGCGGCGGGCAAGGGTGGCAGAACCGTCGCCGCGGCAGCCCTCGGCTGCCCGCCAAGCCTTGTGTGGCGGGCGTTCGCGAGTGCCGCACGCGCCACCGGGCGGCGGCGCTTCCCCGATTCTGGCGGTCGACCTCCCGGCGACGTGTAAACTGCTGCCTTTTTTGACGGTTTGCAGCATGGTGCAAGCACCTCCGCGCCCGGCGCTGAGCGGCCCGGCGCTCGTCCGGCTGCTCGCGCGCCTGGCCGATGCCGACGTCGCGGAATCCCGGCAGACGCTGTCCGACCGGCTGAGCCAGTGGCTCGGCTGGACCGACGCGATCACGCTGTCGTCCGCGCTGAATGCGAGCCCGCCCGGCGTCGCGGCCGGCGTGCGCGGCTACGACGCCGAGCGCGACTGCGCACGCGTGCGCCACGAGCTTGCGCAGGCGATCACGGCCACCAACCGGCCGCGTGTGCGGCGCCGGCCCGGCGATCCGCCGCCGCCGGCCGCCGACACGGCCGATTTCGCGGACTTCCGCCAGCGTTACCTGTCCCTGCAGCAGGACATGGAAACGGCGATCGGCCAGTTGCGCGGCCGCCTGCGGGTCGCGCTCGCCGCGTGCTCGTCGGGGATGGCCCGGCTCGCGACGCTCGACGCGATCATGGAGCGCGTGCTCGGCGCGCGCGAGCGCAGCCTGCTGTCGGCCGTGCCCGCGCTGCTCGGTACGCGCTTCGGGCGGCTGCGCGACGCGGAGCGGCAGGCGCTGGCCGATGCCGAAGCCGCGGCGGCAGCCGCAGCGGAATCCGCGGCCACGGCCGATCCCGCCGATGACGATGCGGCGATCGTCGACCGCCCGGCCGTCGCGGCGATCGTGCCCGGCGCATGGCTCGATACGTTTCGCGACGAGATGCAAAGCATCCTGCTTGCCGAACTCGAAGTCCGGTTTCAAACGGTAGACGGGCTGCTCGCGGCCCTTCGCACCTGCTAATCAACACGCTATGTCCAGAATTCGCCTTGATCTCGTTGTCTTCGTCGCCGGTCTGCTCGCTGTGGGCTGGATCGGCGTCGGCTATGTCGCGTCGAACCCGCTGGCGTCGGCCGTCACGCTGCTGATCGCCGCGTGCTATGTCGCCGGCGCATGGGAACTGCTGCGCTACCGGCAGGCCACCGCCACGCTGTCGCACGCGGTCGCCGGCCTGACCGAGCCGCCCGCGAAGCTCGACACGTGGCTCGACACGTTGCATCCGGGCCTGCGCGGTGCCGTGCGCGCGCGGGTCGAAGGCGCGCGCGTCGCGCTGCCGGGCCCGTCGCTCACGCCTTACCTCGTCGGCCTGCTCGTGCTGCTCGGCATGCTCGGCACGCTGCTCGGGATGGTCGTCACGCTGAAGGGCACGGGCGCCGCGCTCGAAAGCGCGACCGATCTCGACGCGATCCGCGCGTCGCTGATCGCGCCGGTGAAGGGCCTCGGGTTCGCATTCGGCACGTCGATCGCCGGTGTCGCGACGTCCGCGATGCTCGGGCTGCTGTCCGCGCTCGTGCGCCGCGAGCGGATCGACGCGGCCCAGCAGCTCGACGCGAAGATCGCGACTACGCTGCGCGTGCATTCGTTCGCGCACCAGCGCGACGAATCGTTCCGGCTGCTGCAGCGCCAGGCCGATGTCATGCCGGCACTGGTCGACCGGCTGCAGACGATGATGACGACGCTCGAAGCGCGCAGCGTCGCGCTGCACGATCGTCAGATAGAAAGCCAGCAGGCGTTTTTCGACCGGACCGAGCGTGCATATGCGGGCCTCGCGTCGAATGTCGGCGACGCGCTGAAGGAAAGCGCCGCCGAAAGCGCGCGCGTGGCCGGTGCCGCGCTGCAGCCGGTCGTCGCCGCGACGATGACCGGGCTCGCGCAGGAGATGGCCGCGCTGCGCGACACCGTGACGGGCGCCGTTCAGCGTCAGCTCGACGGGCTGACGGACGGTTTCGAGAAGACCACCGGCAACGTGACGGCCGTCTGGAGCCGCGCGCTCGACGAACAGCGCCGTGCGGGCGACGCCGTCGCGCAACAGTTGCAGACGACGCTCGGCCAGTTCACCGAGACCTTCGCCCAGCGTTCGACGGACCTGCTCGACGGCGTCGCGACGCGCCTCGAATCGACCGAAAGCCGCCTGTCGGATGCCTGGCGCGATGCGCTGGCGCGCCAGGAGCAGGTCGGCGAGACGCTGGCCGGCCAGCATGCGCGTGCGCTGGGCGAGGCCGCCGCGACGTTCGAACGCCATTCGGGCGCGACGCTTGCCGCGATGCGCGAGTCGCACGCGGGGCTGCAGACCGAGCTGGCCGCGCGCGACGAACGGCGCCTCACCGCGTGGAACGAATCGCTCGCCGCGATGGCCGCGAAGCTGGGCGACGAATGGCAGCGTGCGGGCGAGCACAGCGCGGGCCGTCAGCAGGAAATCTGCGACGCACTGGCGCAAACGACGCGCGACCTGACCGCGCAGGCTTCGGCTTTCGAACAGCGCTCGAACGACCTGCTGTCGACGATCCGCGATTCGCACACGGGCCTGCAGACGCAACTTGCGGCGCGCGACGAAGCACGCCTCACCGCGTGGAACGAATCGCTGGCCGCGATGGCCGCGAAGCTCGGTGACGAATGGCAGCGTGCAGGCGTGCATAGCGCAGGCCGTCAGCAGGAAATCTGCGACGCACTCGCGCAGACGACGCGCGACCTGACCGCGCAG